>CAZOCV010000046.1:0-19706 GCA_964578395.1 uncultured Pirellulales bacterium | reverse complement strand
GGATCAACTGATGCGCGTCCCTTACATCACTGATGTTTGCCCCCTGGATCAACTGATGTATGGCCCCGGCATCACGGATGTTCACCCTCCGCATCATGGATAGGGTCAACGCCCCTCACTCATGCCGCAGCCCATCCGCCGCCAACTTTCCCCCCTCCACCGGCCAAGACCCGATAACTCATGGCCAAAGTCCGCCGTTTCGATGATGCGATGTCTATTTCTCCGGCGGCGGTCCGTAACGCAAAAAATTTGCGTGGCGCAAGCGCTCTTCGGCCTGGGCCAGCAGGGCCATGCGTTCAGGGCCTTGCTTGAACTCGGCCAGATCGAAGGCCATTCGACCCCAGTCGTGCCAAGCCTTGGCGTATTCGGGTTGGTGATAAATGGCCTTGAGAAACTTGGCATCGGCGTCATGCAGGAGTGCTTCGGCGGCCGGTCCGGTCTGGCGCTGAGCCTGTTGGGCGAGTACACGTCCCCAGGCAGCCCACGCCATGGCGAAATCCGGCTGGAATTTCGTGGCTTGCTGGAATTTTTGTCCGGCTTGTTCCAAAAGATCATCAACGTTTCCACCTTCGGAGTTTTGTGCCTGGCAGTGCAGCAACCAGCCCCAACCGCCCCAACCATAGGCATCGTCGGGTTTCAAGTCTAGCGCTTGCTGGAACTTGCTGTGGGCCTCGGCAAAGAGCGCATCAGCGGCGCCTGGCTGCTTCCGCGCCAGATACGTCAATGACTGCCCCCAGACACAGAGATTTTGCACGTTGGTGGGGTCTTTTTTGTAGAGGCGTTGACAGAGACGTCGGCAATGCTCATAGTCGCCCCGCTCGTAGGCGGCCTTGCCCCGGTTCATTAAGGGTGTTGAGATATGCCGCCAGAACCGACCAATCAGCACGACAGGACCAATGGCCGCTCCGATCAGAAAGGGCAGATACTGGACTTCCCCGGCCCAGACCTTGGCGAAGCTTATTACCGCCACCGCCGCCAGGAAAACCAGCAAAACCGCCACGACCAGCCATCTGGCCCACCGTAATAACCATTTTTGTTTCATATCAACCTCACTGTTCGCCTTTCCAGCGAATCGCCTGGAACCAGTCCTTGTCCCGCATCGAGGCCAGGTCGGGATCGGTCAGGGCATGCTCGCAGGGCGGAAGGTACTTCTTGCTTTCCGGCATTTCCAGCCAGTGACGACATTGGGCTTCATCGTTGCCCTGCCCAGCCAGGCGGGCCAGGGCGTAGGCCGCCAGACCCGGTTCGATGAGTTGGGCATTGTGGAGGGAAGTTTCGGCCTGTAACCGCAGGGTTTCTGCGTTTTCACCGGCCCGGTTGCAAGCCAATTCCAGCCGGGTCAGACCCAGAGCAAGATGATAATCGGGGTTGTCGGGATTGCGCCGGGTTAGGGAGGTAAAGATTTTGAGGCTTTGGTCGTAGTCGCCTTTGTCGAGGCAGTCGCGGCCTCGGGCACAGTCCTTGCGACGGATTTTGCGTCGGAGTTTCAAAAACATCAGAATAAGAAACTCCACCACCAGCAGCCAGATTATCACCTTTCCGGCCCATGAGGGAAAGATAGCGTCAGTATCAATCAGGGGTAGGATGCACAACGCCAGGATGGTCAACAAAATTACCAGCATTACCCGCAGGTTGTACCGCAGCCATTGCTTGAGGTTAACCCGACTTATCGGATAATACGCCGCCATAATTGACACCTTGAAAACCCGGGCAGGGCGAATCAGCCCTGCAACTGAAGAGATAGTGTAGCCGATATCGACCCTGCGGGCAAGAAAAAAGAGCCATCGGTGGGTCACAGACCCACCCTACCAGGAAACATGTCGCCCAGGCGGATCCGGGCCATTGGGTTTAACCAACGTCATCTGCGCAATCAGCGTCTGATATTATTCGCCACAGAACGTTTTTAATTTAGCCACAGATTGCACTGATAAACACAGATTCTATTTTTACCTTTTGCTTTGTCGTTTTGCTTTTTTATCTTTTCCGCGTCTATCTGCGCCATCTGCGGATAACCTCTGCTTGCTTCTTTTAAATCCGTCCACCTCAGGCGGATCAGTGCTAATCAGCGGCTAAAAAACATCTTATGCCAAGCAACACCGTTACGCAAGCGTTTCGCCCGATGGCCCGGTGGTGGATACTGACGCCAGCGAAGGTTGCTGTTCCAGCTTGCTTTGTTTATGGCGACGGTAGAGCAAGATGACACCGAAGATGGCGATGGGGATGCCATAAAGAGTCAACAGCAGGAAGGCCGCTTGCACGATGGTGGGTACCAGAAGCAGCCTGCCTTTGGACAGATTCAAAGTGGTCGTAAGGGCGAAGATCAAAAACAATAGCAGGAAGAAGCAGGCCATGAAGTGGTGTATTTGTGGGTCTTGGGCCTTGGGAATGAGGAGAAAGTAGAAGATTATGACGACAAACAGCATCAATAACGCCATTACAATAACCAGAGCGGTATAGATTTTGTCAGCAAGTTTCATAAAATTCCCTGTGAGATTAGTTATAGCAAACATCAATTTCTAAAAATCTGTGTTTCATCCGTGTAAATCAGTGGCTAAAAAATTAATCTTTCGGCTCTAAACCAAGCTCGCTGCGCAAACGGTTATCCCGCTCCAGGAGTTTGTCGAATTTAGCCTCGGGGTGGCGTTCTATGCGGCCATCGGCGAAGAGGATGTTGCGTCGGCCCTTGTGACAGGCTTTTTTGTCGTAGGCGAGGATGAGGTTTTCATCATCGGCTTTGCCCAGGTCGCCGCCCCGCCAGACATAGGAACACTCCCCGATAGCGCTGCCTTCGGCGGGGCAGATCAGCACCCACAGGGACAGGGACCGGGCTTCCACAAGATCGTGCAGGCTGGCGGGGGATGCGTCTTCCCGGCCTTCGCGCCAGCGGCAGAGGGCATCATAGATCGCTTTTAAGTTGTCTTCACAGTGCGCCATAGTCGTGCGTTCTTATTTTTTGCCACTGATTACACTGATGAACACAGATTATTGTTTCCATATTTGCCTTTAATCAGTGCGAATCAGTGAAATCTGTGGCTAAATTATAACCGTTGGTATTTTCCATCCGTGGTTCACTTCTTTCCTTGTGCCCGTTTGCCGGCGAAGAATTCCTGCAGGAGCGCCCGGCAGGGTTCCTCAAGAAAGCCAGAGATAACTTCGATGCGGTGGTTCAATCGGCCATCCGTCGCAATCTGATAGAGCGACTCCACGCCGCCGGCCTTGGGGTCGGCGGGGCCATAGACCAGCCGCTGCACCCGCGCCAGCACCAAAGCCCCCGCGCACATCGGGCACGGCTCCAGCGTCACATAACTGGTGCAGCCTTCCAGACGCCAGTCGCCGAGGGCTTCGGCCGCCTGGGTCAGGGCGATCATCTCGGCGTGGGCGGTGGGGTCTTTGAGCGTCTGCCGCTGGTTGTGGGCACGGGCGATAATGCGGCCAGAGTGGACGATAACGCAGCCGATGGGCACTTCGTCGGCATCGGCGGCAAGCTGGGCCAGCTTGATGGCTTCAATCATGAAGCGGCTGTCGGCATCCAGCCGGGCGGCCTGCAAGTCGGCCAAACTCTGTTGTGGGGGCAGTTCCTCGTGCATGGCCCTATCTTAGCCGATGGCAGCGGGCGCGGCGAGGAAAAATACGGATGCCTGTTGCGGTCTTGACGCCCGTGGTCAAGGTGGTAAGCTCAACAAGAAAGGATCATTATGGCACATAACCAGCCACCAGCAACGCCAGCAAAGCTCATGCCCACGCAACAATATTGGCGTTGGTTTTTGGGGTATGCCCTGATTTTTACGATGGCGCTGGGGATGTGGTTATCCTTGCAGCCGTGGCTGATCAAGCTGGGCGTGTGGGAGGGGCCGGTTCATTGGGACCTGCAAGTAGCGCAGGCGGTGAATGTGATTTATCTGCTCATCGTCAATGGGTTGTGGTTGTGTGTTATCTTAGGTCCGGCGGCGGTTTTCGGAGCGGGCGTACTGGCGCGCTGCAAACTCAGCCAAGGGTGCGACAAGCTGTGGCGGGCGGTGTCGGCGCTGGGCGTGGGGCTGCTGACCATGTCGCTGGCGGTGTTCGGCCTGGGCGTGATGGGCCTGATGGGGCGCGGGGTTTACCTCGTTTTGTCGGCGGTGATGGCTCTGGCCGGCGGCGGTTTGCTTTTCCGCCGGCGCAGACGCGGGCAATGCCAAACGGCAAAGGAAACTGCACCAACGATGGATATTGGGGTCGCCGTGGTGCTAACGGTCCTGTCGGCGCTGGCGGTGCTGGCGGCGCTGGTCCCGGCCGGAGGGCTGTGGGCCTTCGATGGCCGCGGCTTCGATGTGCTGGAATATCATCTGCAACTGCCGCGGGAGTATCTGGAAAACGGGCGAATCGGCCGCATCGGCCACAATGCCTACAGCCACTTTCCCCAGAATATGGAAATGCTGTATCTGGCCGGACTGGGCCTGACCGGTGACCGCATTGCCGGGATGTACCTGTCCCAACTGCTGCATCTGGCCGTATGCGGTGCCTTCATCGCGGGCATATTCGCCCTGGTCCGGCGGTGGTCAGGCGCTGGAACTGCACTGGCGGCGGCCGCAGTGGCGGGCGGACCGCTCTTTTATGTGGCGACGCTGGCCTATAATGAAGGCTATCTGCTATTGATGATGCTGCTGGCGGCGGGATGGGTATTGCCCCAAGGCGAGGAAAAACTCAGCCTGCGGCAAGCTGTATTGGCGGGCATTTTTCTCGGCGGGGCCTGCGGGGCCAAATACACGGCGGTAGCCATGGCCGGACCGGTGGTGATTATCTTTGCCATCATCGCCGGTCGGGCGCGGTGGAAACAGCTTGCCGTTATCGCCTTGGCGGCGTTAGCGACATTTAGTCCCTGGCTGATAAAAAACGTCATCTGGAATGGCAACCCGGTTTTTCCTTTAGCGGCCAAAACCCTGGGCCAGTCTGACTGGACCGATGAGCAGGTGGCCCGCTGGAACAATGCCCATGCCCCGGCGGCGGAGGAGGCTCCGGCCGGTGTGCGGCTGGCAAATCTGGCCCGCGAAATAATCGATCCCGGCCGGTACGGCGGTGCGTTCTGGCCGCTGGTTTTGCTGGTAGGAGGATGCTTTATCGCACGCAAGCGGAAGCTGGATGCCGCTGCGCCGCAACGATTATTGGCGGCGGCGGGTTTGAGTTTCGCGGTGCAACTGATTATCTGGCTGACGGCCACACATCTGCAAAGCCGCTTTCTGCTGCCGATGTTTGTACCTTTGGCGATTTTGCTTGGCTGTATCGCGGTTCGCTGCGGCTGGCCCGCGCGGTTGTTATGCGGCCTGGCGCTAACGGTCATCATCGTACATACGATTTTTATCGCCCGCAGTTACGCCGCCAGTACACGAATTGATAACCACAGCGGCTTTGCGCCGCTGGCGGGCGTTGACGAATTTATTTCCGGCCTGTATCCCTTCAGTAATTCCGACGCCGCCGATTTGCAAACAACCAACGTTTTACTGGTAGGCGAATCCAGACCGTTCTATACCCGCAGTCGCTATGTGTATCATACGGTTTTTGACCGTTGTGATTTACAAGACATGCTCGCCGCCGGAGCGTCACCGGCCGACATCGCCGCCGCCTGGCGGGCCAAAGGCATCACCCACATCTATATTCGCTGGGATGAAATTGATCGTTTGCGCCGCTCCTACGGCTTCGCGCCGCTGGTAACGCCCGAATTCTTCCAGCAGATGCAGCCGTCATACCTCGAAAAGATTAATAAACAATCTCCGGCATTTGAACTTTTGCCCGGCGATCTCTACCGACTCACACCGGCACCCTGAAGTGCGTGTTGCCCAAAGTAAAACAGCATCATGGGCGGGATTCTGCCAGTTTTTCGCCTCCAAAACGTGGTTGGCGATTCGGAGAAACGCGGGCAGGATGCCCGCGTCACCTTTGGGCAACATGTCCTGAAACATCACTTAAGCAGCTTGAGCCATTCCAGCAGATCGGCATAATAATACACCGCGCTGAACTCGTGATGCAGTTCCCGCAGTCGGGCGAGAGATTGTTCGGTCAGTTTGTGCTGGTAATCGGGATCAAGGCTCTGGCAGAAAAAAATGCGGCAGCCCGCCGTGCGATAAGGCCTGATGATGCAGCCCTTGTCGTCATGATATGGACAGGCGCCATCCTTCTCATTTTCCGCCGGTTGGGCGTCGCCCAGTGTGGCCAGGCCTTTGAGCAGGTACAAAATTTCCAGCGTCGTGGCGTAAAGCCGGTGGTCATAACGGGTGAAATCGCAGCAGCGGCCGCAGTTATTGCACCACGGCTTGGTCGCGCCCAGTTTCTCGTCAATGTCGCGATAGACCTGCTCCACGGCGGCAAGCGCCCGGATGTTCTTTTTATTAGCCGCCAGCCAACTCACCGCCGCCTGCGCTACAGGCTGAACCTGCGCCTCTTCCAGGCCCCTTTCCGCCGCTGTTTCTATCTGTTCGGCGGAATACCACTGGCCTTGATCAATTCCGGGACAGGATTCGCCCGCTCGACGCCAGTGTTCGGGTGATTTGAGGTTTTCCGGCCAGAAGGGCCAGGTCCGGCATTGCCGCGGACGATGGGCATACACCTCGCAGCCGCGCCGGCCATCCTGTAAATCGGACAGAAGAATGCAGTCTTTGCCCGGCTGTTTTTCAAGCAGGCTGTAGCGAAGCCCGACCCGGCGGCAGTATTGCTTCTTGAATTCCTTGACGCTCAGACCCAGTTGCTCCGCCATGGCCTCCATTTCTTCACCGGTGACCCAGACGTACCCCTCGGCGGGTCCTGCGCAGCAGTTACCGCAAAGCTGACACTCAAACGCCAGACCGTTTTTCCACCACGTATTGTTTTTCGTCATGTTTTTATTATCGTCACATCAAGGCAGGTAAATCTATACAACTTTATGGCCAACCCTGTATCAGCAGCTCGCCTAGCGCACCCATCAGGGCGTTTTGGCGGCGGTTTCCGAAGGTAACAGTTTACGGGCATACCGGGCCGCGAAAAGGTCTGGCCGCAATTCGATGATTTTTTCCAGTTCGGCCCGCCAGTTATCGGCCGCTTCCGCCGGTTCTTTTTCGCGCCGCTCCAGTATCGCCTGCACGTATTCCAGACGCGCCTGGATACCCCCATCAAGCTGGGGATATTGTTCGGCCAGTTCCTTAAGGCGGCGCAGCTTGATCTTCGGGTCACGCTCCAGCAGCGCATACGCCAGTTCGATATTATCCATCAGCGGGTCCGGCTGGGAAGACTCGCTAAGCAGAATTTTCAACTGCTGTTCATAATCAAGCTGTCGTGAATCCAGGCCGATAAAGGTCGCCAGCCGTCGGTCGTGATGTTCATGACCGCTGCGGTTTTCTTTGCTCAGCAAATCCATCAAGCGCCCAATGCGCACTTCCAACCGCCGCAGTTGCGCCGCCGAAATGGTCGGAGGCGGAGAGGTAAACACCTCCGGAATATGCTTAAACCACCATCCGGCCGCCGTTTTGTCGAAACCCGGTGACGCCATGCGCTGCTGCAATTCCGCATCCGCCTGCTGGAGTAACGCCAGGGCTTCGCTGAAACCAAAGGATTCGCCCGCCTGGGCCGGTAAGCGCGCCGCCGCCAGTTGCGCCAGCCGGTAACGCGCCTCCAGCGCCATATCCGTCACGGCATATTTTTCACACACTTCTTTCCAGTTCCAGATATTTTCGGAGTCGGAGCCGGGAAAGCTGGTATAAAACCGCAGGGTGTCCTCATCGCGCAGGGCGCGGTTATCCACCCGCAGATCAAAAAGCAAACCGCGATAATACAGGGCGTCCGCCACGCGCGGCGCATGGGGATGCCGCGCAATAAAGGCATTGATGTGCTCCAGCGCTTTGTTGCGCGCCGCCAAAAAATTGGCCAGTTCTCTAGCCGCCACCGAACCGGGACGCAGCATGGTGTTGCCCGGATCCGGAGCGGCGTTAAAAGCCCACCCCCATTCGTTGCGCAACTGATTCATGAGCAGTCCGGCGTTGAGATAAGGACGTTCCTTCAGGATTCGCCCTCGCTCCTCCTCCAGAAGCGGCACGATATTCTGATTGCGAAAAGCCTTGATGTTCCCCGGGCTGTACGCAAAAACATCGGCCTGAAAATCCCGCTCGACCATGCCGATGGTATAATGGAACAGCAGCACCGTTCCCGCCAGCGTCAAACCGAACACCGGCATCATAATACCCGGTCGATAACGCATAAAATGACCGAGGCCGATAACCACGCCGAAAAACACCACGACCAGCAGAAATGCCAGCACCCACGGAGCATACATCACCGCCCAGGGCAGGGCGCTTTCCTGCGGATTATTGCCCGCGAACAGCACCCAGTACAATATCAGCGGCAGCAGCGCCAGAATCGAAGCGATAAATTTTGATTTGAACCGAAAAGGCTCAAAACTGATAAACGCGCATCCTGCCAACAGCGCCAGACTAAGCGGAGAATTATGCCCCAGCAGCAGCACCACCAGAACAAAAGGCAGCGCATGCCATAAATTATAAAATAACGCGATGCACAGCGGCACGGCGCACAATAAAGCCGTAAACATCGCCACCACGAAAATATACGAGGGAAAATTGAAAATGTTTAGAGGCGTTAACAGCCGTTCCACCAGAAACGGCGATGGCTCCGGCTGTTTCCACCACAGTTCCGAGCCGGTCTGAACCCGCAGAATGAGCATATTCAGCAGGGCATACAAAATCAGGTTGACCAGCCAGCAAAAACCGCGCATCCGCGCAGGATGCGTCATGGTCGCTCCATTGCTGAACCAGCGTTTATCGTTGGATGTCGCCATCATCTTTCCTTCCCAGCATCGCCGTCACCATGCCGAACATGAGCCGGTGCGTTCGCAGGAGCTTGATGCCCGCCTGCCGCATCCATTGTGCGATCAGGGTGCGTCCGCCGAAGGTCGCCACCGACATCGGCAGATACGCATAGGCGTCTCCATTTCCCGAAGACAGACATCGCCCGACCAGCGGCGCCATGCAGCGCAAATAGGCGCCGCAGGTCCACCGACCGACACAACTGCCGGGCCAGGCGAACTCCAGCGCCACAAAACGCCCGCCCGGCCGCAGAACCCGTGCGATTTCGCTTATCCCTTGTGCGGGATGCTGTAAATTTCTCAGGCCAAAACCGCAAAACGCTACATCGAAAGAGGCCGCGCCGTAAGGCAGCTTTTCCGCGTCACCGTGCGTCCACATCATCGCCACGCCCGAAGACGCCGCCAGCCGCCGCTGTTTTTTTTGCGCCAGCGCCAGCATGTGCGGCGAAAAATCAATACCTGTTACGGCCTGCAGCGCCGGCTGCGCCCGCACCGCCGCGGCGGCCAAGTCGCCCGTGCCGCAGCATACATCCAGCACCCGCTCACCCGGCTGCAACTGCGCCAGCGCCGCCGCCTTTTGCCGCCAGCGCCGGTCCTGTCCCAGACTCAGACAGTGATTGAATACATCGTACTGTCCGGCGATGCGGTCGAACAGTCGCCGCACCCGCAGCGCCTTATCCGCGACGTCATGAGGCTGCTGCAGCTCTTCACGGCTCCAAAGGTCGCCGGAAACGCTCAGCCGGTTTTCACCAACGGGTAACATCAATAACCACAATCGCCGCGATATTTACGGCGGTGACGAAATCATACGCGGGATGGCCGCGGCGATACCGCCATAACGCCAAACGCATGATTCCGGCCAATCTGGCCTGGGGATCGAGCAGCGGCTTGCCTTTATCCAAACGATGCAATTGTCGTAAAGAAAACACCAACCGCCGCAGCACCGTAAACGCCGGCTGCACCGCCAGCATAACCATCACGGTTGCGACATGGCCCACCGCCAAACCGATCATCACCGCCGCTATGCGCTCGCCGCGCTGCCAGTAACCCACAGCGCAACTGGGAATAAAATTTTCCGCACGCGCTTTAATATAACTGATAAGCTCCGCATTCAACAACGCGACAACCGCCGCCAGCGCCAGCCATTGATGCAGCCGCGTTTGCGGCTGCGCAAAGTAATACCACGCCAACGCCGCGAAAATAATGCCGTCAGAAATACGGTCCAGGCACGAATCTAAAAAACCCCCCATTTTCGTGATACGCCCGGTGATTCGCGCCACGGTGCCATCAAGCATATCGAACGCCGCCGCCAGCAGCAAACACGCCAGAGCCGCCCAGCGCGCCGACGAAGACGCCTGCCCATGATGCCCGCCCCCTGCCGCCAAAAAACCTCCGGCCGCAGCGGTTGCTAACGCGCCGCACACCGTTAACGCGGTAGGACCGATACGCATACGAATCAGCCCTTTGGCCACAAAAAGGCGCAGCCGCTGAATGGAGTGGCCCACCAGCCGACTTAAAAGGGCTTCACGTCGGGCGAAGCTGATATTATCCGTCATGGAACCGCCGTTTGGCGACGCGGCCGCGGGGATATGACATCCGTCGGCGTCTCGGCCAGAAAGGCCTCGATTTGCGCCCGCGCCTGCTCATCAAACATTTGCACCGGAGGATGCTTCATCAGATACGCGCTGACCGGCAATAACGGCCCGGACAGACCCCGATCCCGCGCCACCTGACAACACCGAATAGCGTCGATTCCCACACCGGCGCTGTTGGGAGAATCTTCCACGCTCAACCGAAGCTCCAGGTTCAGCGGAATGCCGGCAAAACCCCGCCCTTCCATCCGCAAAAAGCACACCTTGTTATCCTTCTGCCAGGGAACGTAATCCGCCGGCCCGATATGCACCTGATCCGGATCCAGAGGAACTTCCAACTGCGACTGCACCGCTTCGGTCTTGGATATTTTTTTGCTCTTGAGACGATGGTGGTTGAGCATGTTCAAAAAGTCCGTGTTGCCGCCCGTATTAAGCTGATAGGTGGCGTCCAGTTTAACGCCCCGATCACGAAACAGCTTCGTTAACGTCCGGTGCACGATCGTCGCCCCCACCTGCGCCTTGATGTCGTCGCCGACACAGGGAAGCCCTTTATCCCGAAAACGCTGCGCCCACTTTTCATTGCTGACAATAAACACCGGTATGCAATTAACAAAACTTACCCCCGCATCCAGAGCCGCCTGGGCGTAGTACTCCACCGCCTGCTGCGAACCGACCGGCAGATAATTGACGAGAATATCGCAGCGGCTTTCGCGCAGGACCCCGGCCACGTCAACCGCTTTGCGCTGCGCGGGCATGAAACGCTGGTTGTCGGGATATTCGGCCATGTGCTCCGACACGCCGTCGAAAACAGGACCCATCTGCACGATGGGACCGGGCTGGTTAAACTCCCGGCAGATATCCTTGGTGCAATTGGGCGCGGCAAAAATCGCTTCGTGAAGCGTTTTACCCACCTTGCGCTCGTCAATGTCGAAAGCGGCCACAACCTCGATATCATCGGGACGATACGGGCCAACCTCGTAATGCATCAGTCCCAGACAATGGTCACGGCCGGTCGGACCCAGGCGATGATAATACTCGATTCCCTGGACCAGACTCGACGCACAGTTACCTACGCCCGCAAGGGCTATGCGAATCTTACCCATGGCTGCCTCTTTCGCTTTTAGATAGCCGGTATTGGTTTAGACCGTCTTTTTTTGCGCCGCGGCCCGCCGCATCAATTGCGATTTCTTGCGGGCTGCCGCATGGCGGTGAATCACGCCTTTAGCCGCCAGCCGGTCGATTTTCTTCTGGGCTTCACGCAGTGATTTCGTTACTTGTTCGGCGTCTTTGCCTTCCTGCAGCACCTGATCAAATTTCTTGATCTGTGTTTTTATCGCGCTCTTATTGGCGCGATTGCGCAAACGACGCTTGAGATTTTGCCGAATCCGTTTCTTCGCGGATAACGAATGTGCCAACTCGTAACTCCTTACAGATGCCTTATCGTTGGGCCTTTTATTTTACGTTTTCTTATCTTCGACAGCGGGCCGGCCGCAACAAGCCCGCGCTGCCGAAGCTTATACACTAACTTTGCTGCTTGCGCAGCGCCTCGACCCGGTCCCGGACGTCCAGATAATTGAAATCCAGTTGCGCTACCTTCCGGAAACAATCCAGCGCCTCTTCCGTTTTGCCGGCAGCTTCCAGCGCCCGGCCCAGATTATAACGCAATTCCTTGGCCATCGGGCCTTCGGTGTCTTCCAGATTTTCCAGCGCCTGCTGAAACATCTCGATGGAATCAGGATACCATTGTTTATAGAAAAAACACTGCCCGATATTATTCAGCGAGGCGATGCGGTAACGCGGGTCCGTTCTCGCTTCCTGAAGCACCGGAATCGCTTCGTCGAATTTTCGCGCCCGCATCAGCCGTTTGCCGTATTCGTATTTCAGACGCATTTCCGTAGGGTAATTCTTGATGCACAACTCGTAATGCTTCAGTTCTATCGCCAGCGCCTGCTGCATGGCCAGATTTAACTGCTGCTTCATCTCGGCGCTGCCCGGTTCGGCCTGAAGCCGCTTCTGGGCCTCGCGCACTTTTCGCGTCGCCTGTCTGATTTGAATTTCCCCGGCCCGCTGCAAATGCTGAAACTGCTGCGTTTGCTCAAACGCCTGGTGCAGCACGGCTATCGCCTGATTCTCGTTTTCTTCCGTTTCGGTTTCCACCAGGGCATTGACGTACTTGGCGATTTTGCCCGGCACGGTGGGGTCGGCTTCGTATTCACTCTTGGCCTGCATCAGCCGCTGCTGCTTGGTATCCTGGCTCTTGACGATTTTGTCGTCATCCATCAGCTGCGCCTGGGCGTCCTTATCCTTTACCTTGGAGCGGAAATCCTCGTCGTTATCGTATCCCTTGATAGTCGTCCGGGCCGACAGGTCCCTGAGAGAATCCTCCAGCTTTTCGTCCTTTTTGATTTGCAGCGCCAACTGGCAGGCCGTCAGCGACTGGGCGTAAAGCTCCAGCTTTTCATAATTTTCCTTAAGAAAAACCCATATTTGAAACGCCTGTTTGTTCTGTTCCTGCTGACGGGTATGGACGAATAACATATTCGCCATCCATTCCCCGGTCGCCCTGAAATCGCCTGCCACCGCGGCCTTAATCATATCCATCATGTGGCCGGTGTTGATAGGGTCTTTACTCAAAAGGTATTCCGCCTTGAGCATTAAATCCTTGTCACTTTTCCCTAATCCCTTGCGATATTTAGAGCTATCCGTAAACCCGGATTTCTTCCCCCCCGCCGCCTGACGCCGTAACGATATTTCTCGCAAAAGCTTATGCCCTTCTTCCAGAGCGTCCGGCCAAAAATTCAGCCCGTCAAGATATAACTCAATGGCATAATCATAATTCAGTGTATAAGCAACCTCGGACCCTTTGCGAAAAAACTCCCGCGCTCGGTTTTTTAGCTCTTCCGGAAAGTCCATCGCCGGGGTTGCCGAAACCTTGTTTTCATGATTTTCTGTCATCAATCATTCCTGATAAACCCAAATTTATTAAGTTAACGCAATTGCTGCCAGAGTCAACTTAAAACCATATAAAAGCCCGCCAATCATAATATCCTTTTGTTATAGGACATTATTACCGGAATATCCGGCATCCGTCTTTGCTCGCCAGACGGGTTTTTTACTATTATTTCTGCAAGATTGTAAATCCAGGCTAGTCCGTCACTTATTGGTCCGCTATAATCAGGTATAAAGATGAGCCCTTTGAACAAAAATGCCTTATGTGTTTTGAAAATATAGACTTAGACAATTTACAATTACGGTATTATCCCGACCCGGTGTTACGAAAACCCGCGCGATGCCTCATTGCGGAAGAAATATCGCGAAATTTGGTTCGCCTCAGCGAACGAATGATTGAATTGATGGTTAAATCCGCCGGCATCGGCTTGGCCGCTCCTCAAATTGGCCTGCCTATTCGCCTGATTGTCGTAAGCATTACCGGAAAATACGATGATGCGTTCGCCCTCATTAACCCCGAATTGAGCAATTTTCAGGGCACTTCCGAGATGGAAGAAGGATGCCTTTCCGTACCGGGTGTTCATGGCAAAGTCAGACGCCCCCAGGTCTGTCAGGCCAAAGGGCTTGATCTGGATGGCAATAATGTAATTATTGAAGCCGCGGACCTCTCCGCTACCGTCCTTCAACATGAGACGGATCATCTTAACGCCACGCTTTTTATCGACCGCCTAAGCTCGCTGGGACGATTGGCAGCCCGCAAAGGCATCAAGGCACTGGAAAAAGAATACGCCTTGGAAAAACGTGCATAAATTCCCCCCTTCGTCCTCCTTAGCACCAGCATCTTTACATTAAGGCGGGCGGCTCTATAATGGCGTCGTGGCAATAGAATCCAAAAATCGAAAAGCGGCAATTGCATCCATCATCTTGGCCTGCTTGTGCTTGGCAGGCATGGGAGGCTGTTCGGCTCCCCCCGCCGGAGGGCCGCAAAGCCGCATGATTTCCGCGGACAAGGATTTAATCTGGAAGTCTTGCTGCCAGGTTGTTCGTCAATACGGATTTGAGCCATACCTTGTGCAGCCTGACCGCGGACTGATTCTCACAGAGCCGCAGACCTCCGCACAATGGTTTGAATTTTGGCGCAAGGACGCCCCTACGACATTCGCTCAGGCAGAGTCAAGCCTGCATACCGTACGCCGCCATATTCGACTTGAAATGGACGTTAGGGAGG
The DNA here is from genome assembly GCA_964578395.1 of uncultured Pirellulales bacterium. GTDB lineage: Bacteria > Planctomycetota > Phycisphaerae > Sedimentisphaerales > SM23-30 > JAFGBA01. The sequence goes on along the minus strand of CAZOCV010000046.1, from coordinate 5,116 downwards.
AAACACAAACACGGATTACCTGCGAAATCATGGTGGAACGACTTTATCGCACGGATGATCCTGGTTCGTTGCGCCATGCAACTAGTATTTATGCTCAAACATCATCTTCATCCATTCCCGCGCGACAACTGGATTCATCGTTTACAGAATGGATACCCCTGGGTTTTGATCTGGCCTTACAGCAAAATCTGCTGGATGACATTTGCCGGCGATGTTCTCTCTAATGATGAATTTCTGAACATTAAAACGCCATATAAGTAAAATTTTAAAAAACTTTTCATTCGAATCATAAATTTTATAGTTCAAACGGTTTTTGACCGATATACTAACTATCAGCTTAAAGTAATGATTTTAGAAACTCAGGTCGGGGTTGTATTTGAGTGCCTGGTTCTGGTCCAGACATGAATGTGACTGGATGGAAAGTGAATCAGGCGGCAATTGATATTCGGAGACTGGAAATAATTATAATACAGGCTTCCGGATTCGCATTTGCGAAAGTTATATCGCCATAATTAATAGCAAAATCAAGACCTCCCTTTGATATTGGGGGCCTTCGCAGGACCTTGGACTCCACAATCCCCGACCAACCAAGTCTTGTGCAAGGCCCCCTAATCTTTTATACTCCCATCATGGATTCCGGCATTTAACTCAAAGCGTGAAGGAAAAAGCCATGATCTATCTGGGCATTGACTTGGGAGGTACGAATATCAAAGCAGGCGTCTTTACTCCGGCCTGTCAGCTCCGGGCAAAATCATCCGCTCCGTGTCACCAGACGAACAATCCCGATGATATTGTCGCCGCCATAGCTCATCTGGCCCAAAAACTTATAGATGATAACGGCATCCCCCGCAAAGACATCCGCGCGGCGGGGCTAGGCTCACCCGGTCCGATAAACCTCAAAGAAGGCCTGGTCCTCAAGGCGCCCAATATCCCCGCTTTGCATAACTACCCTTTAGGCCAAAAGGTCTCTGACGCCCTGGGCACTCCGGTATTACTGGAAAACGATGCCAATGCCGCCTGCTGGGGCGAGTTTACCCAGGGAGCCGGCAAAGAAGTCACGGAAATGGCTTTTCTCACCCTCGGTACGGGCATCGGCGGCGGAGTTATCACCAACGGCAAACTGGTGCACGGCTGGAAAGATGAAGCCGGAGAACTGGGCCACATGATTGTTTATCCCGGCGGACGGTTGTGCGGCTGCGGCCAGAAGGGATGCGCTGAGGCGTATGCCTCCGCCACTCATATAGTCCTCCGCGCTGCGGACCTCCTCCAAAATAGCGACCGGCCGACATCGCTGCGCAAGGTCTGGCAGCAACAGCAAACTCTCACCGCCAAAGATATATTCGACCATGCCGCGCAGGGCGACCGACTGGCCCAAAGCGTGGTGGATGAAGCCACCGACGCACTGGGTTTGCTCTGCGTAAATATCCTGCATTTTTCCCAGCCGCAGCGCATCGTATTTTCCGGCGGAATAATCGCTGCCGGCGAACCACTGCTTAACGGCATCCGGCAGGCGTTTCAACGCCACGTCTGGACCATGAAGCCGGAATCGCTGGAGATTTGTTTTGCCTCGCTGGGTTCGGATGCCGGTTTAATCGGCGCAGCGGCCCTGGCGATAGAAGCATATCCATAAATCGCCCCCGCCGCAGAAACACACGATCGTTTAAAGCCTTATGGGACTAAACAGCTTTTTGGTTGTGCGCCCAAGCCGCGCCGCCAGTGATTTCGCCACGACCTCCATAATCTTCAATCCCAGTTCGGGATGTTTTTCGCGCAAGGCCATGAAACCGAGTTTGTTGATCTGAATGATACAGGAGGGATTAACGGCCATGACGGTCGCGCTGTGTTCCTGATCGGTGACCAGAGTAACTTCGCCAAAAATCTGTCCGGCCGAAACCACCGCCAGTTGCCGCTCCGGGCGAGCATCGTGTCCCTTGAAAATCCGCAAAAGCCCCGAATGCACGATAAATAATCCCTGAAGATCAATATCCCTGGCCCCGTCCTCGTACAATATTTCCTGCTTTTTCAATTGGCGGAGCGTCGTAATCTTTATTAACTCGCCGCAGTCTTCCTGCGAAAAACCCGCAAAGAGAGAAAATTCATAAAGAAAATCAACCAGCCATCGCGTCCCTTCGCTGACATATTGTTGGATTTGCGCCAGATGCTCACGCCGCAGATCGACAAATCCCACCCCGCAGTAAAAACACGGATTAATATGATTGGGCCGCACCCATACGATTTTCCCCGCGGCGACTATCGGCGGCCCTTCAGGATCCATCTGAATTTCCAAATTTACCTGCTCCCCGACGGCCGGTTCCTGCGACAGACGCAGACACAAACCCGTTTCGCTAAGATTCACCGGCCAGGCTTTGACCGGCGGTTTACCCTTTGGCCGGGTCACCCGGATGGCAAAGTCCGTAATAATGCGCGGTACTAAATCGCCTTGTCCCATATTCAATACTATCGTTCGCTTTGACCCCGAACTTGAACGCCGAATCTTACTCTTCTTAGTGTCCGATAATATATTCTTCTTGCATTTTATGTTTTGAGAAATAAACCGAAAAACCGCCATATCAGTAGTGATAGGAACGTCCTGAGCCCCTCTGGTTTTTATATTATGCAAATAACCCTGGCAAAATCCGATTTTATTATCATGGCGCAGGACTGGAAGTCCATAAACATGTGCCCGCGATTCCGCCGGTTGAGGTAAAAATGTAATAAATCTCAGGTTCGTTGGAAATCACATCGGTCATGGTTCGAATTCCATTATCGTGAACGTCTGAGGTGTGACTAACAACCAATTTTTATGAAGGAAGCGTCATGAAAGCATTTATGTATCACTGTATGGCATGGATCGTGATTTGTCCTTCCGTTTTGCTGGCGAATCTTTCAGATCCGAATAGGACGGCATCCGACCCCCAGGACGTCTGGACGGATGTGGATGTTACGGAGGAAACGGAAAAGCTTTTGTTTATGGACATCCCCATGGTCATCAGCGCCTCGCGCCAATTGCAGAAGCTTGAAGAAAGCTCCATACCGGTCAGCGTCATAACGGCCGAAGACATTCGCTACAGCGGCCAGACGAATCTCTACGAAGTGCTGCAGTTCGCGCCCGGCGTGGATATGCTCCAGATTGATCGCAATCGTTACGCCCTGGGCGTGCGAGGCCTGCATGATACCTGGTCCGATCGCACCCTGACGCTGATTAATGGACGCGCCGCGGACAATCCGGCGTTTGGCGGATCGGAATTTTTGCGCCTGCCCTTGCTGCTCGAGGACATTAAGCAAATCGAAGTGCTGCGCGGCCCCGCCGGTTCCGCCTGGGGCGCGAATGCGTATAACGGCGCCATTAATATTATCACCAAAACGCCGCAGGAGTGTAAGGGAGTGTATATGTCCAGCGGCGCAAATTTGTTTGGCGACAATTACCATCAAATGCGCTGGGCGGACGGCACTGAAAAATGGGCCTGGCGCTTGTCCGGCCGTTACGAGGACATGCTCAGTTCCAGTGACATTCTGGATCGGCAGTTCCTTACCACGTATTCCTCGGTTTACGCCAGCAGAATTTTTGAAAGCCAGGATTTCCGCCGTTCCCACCTGTTCGACACCGAACTCTATCATTACTTAACGGAAGATACCACGCTATCCGGCGGCATCGGCTATTCCAAGATGGCCACCGGCGGCAACGAATTTATGTACACGCTGCCGTTCGCGGATAATACCTACGAAACAACACGCGCCTTTGCCAAAATGGAACATCGTTTTGATGACCTCCAGAAACTGACTTTGCAATGGTACGGTAATTATCAATATAATTACTGGCCGCAGGAAGGCTGCTACCACCTCGCCGAAAATCAGTTGGAAGCACAACTGGATATCGATATTCTGCCCGACCATCGCACGACCGTGGGCGGCAGTTTTCGTTTTACCGACATCGAACAGACGGCACTCACCGCCGCCGATATGTTTATCGACGAACGCTACGAAAAACGATGGGGCGGCTTTATCGTGGATAAATGGAGCCTGACGGATCGATTTAGTATCGAAACGCAGATGTATGGTGAACGATTTTCGCAAGTGGGTACGGATTGGGCCGGACGTTTGAGCGGTTTATACGCGCTGGATGAGGAACATAATCATATTATACGGCTTAGCGGAGCCAAATCCTACCGCACCCCGCTGGTGGCGCTGGAAGGAATCAGCATGAACCGCTGGGGCGGCTGGCTGCGGCTTGTCCCCAATCAATCACTGGATGATGAGCAAATATGGTCGGTGGAAACGGGTTATATCGGCAAATTCCACCCGCAATGGACCTGGCGCGTGGACGGCTATTGGCAGGAATATCACGAAATGATAGGATTTAATTACATCGGCCTGGGTCGTTTCCAGGCGTTACCGATGGGGCGAGCGGAGTCCTACGGCGCCGAGACGGAAATTATTTTCCACGATGACTGGATCGAGCTTTCCTGCTGGTACGCTTTCAATTACTTTGTCCCCGAAGGACCGGTGCGGCCGCTAAGCGATTCCGCCAAAGTGCGGGCGTTTCTTCCCTCCAAACACAAAGCCGGCACGACCATACGCCTGTTTCTGCCGGACGATTTCGTCTTCAATATCAACATGAAACACAGCGCCCTGACCGAAAATTTCCACGGGCCGTTGTGGGGCCCGCGGCCTCGACCGTTCGATCGCCTGGACCTTACCTTGTCTAAAAAGGTTAAACTCGGTGATATTGACGGCGAATTTATGGTCGGCGTTAGCGATTTGTTTAATACGACGGAAGAACGCATCGGCGATCAAGTGTCGCCCGTTGCCATTCACGAAACGCCCGGCCGAACCTGTTTTGCTCGCATGAGTTTCGAGTTTTAACGGTTCGTGTTTATTCCCGGAAGGCCGCGGCACGCCGTTGATATATTGTTTTATGGGCCAAATCGGAGTATGCTTGGCCCATGCAAACACGGATTATTCTTGTCAATCCGCCGATTTATGATTTCGCGGCTTATGATTTATTCGCCAAGCCGCTGGGACTGCTGCATCTGGGCGGCCGGCTGCGGCGTGCGGGATTTGATGTGCGGCTGGTGGATGCCCTGGACCGCCGCCACCCGCTTTTAGTCGAACATTT
>CAZOCV010000045.1:15851-19742 GCA_964578395.1 uncultured Pirellulales bacterium | reverse complement strand
TGCGGGCGACGTGGGCAAACGGCCCGCCTGAAGGCGGAACTCCGAACGGGCTGACTCCGAACAGGCATGCTCACGCCAGCGTGAGCATGGCACCCGGTAGGGCACCCGATTTTGTACAGGATATTGTCCCGGATGGGTTGAGCGTAGCGGGCGGCCGGGGGGTTCATATGTGAATATTGCAGGTGTGATTTTGAAAAAGCTGGGGTTGACAAGCCTGTCGGTTAGGGTGAAAATGCTTCCTAAATCTTATTGAATGCGGTTAAATCGGCCTGGGTGCGGCGAGGCGATGTTCGCAAAGGAGCATGACGGTTATGTCAGATAAAATAAAGGGGTCGGCGACGCAACTTACCCTGGTGACGCTGGTGATTATCGGCGTTTGTGTATGGGTGGGCGCACTGGTGACGAAGGTCAGGCAGCGTCAGAGCAACGTGAAGGTTCTGAAACTGGCGCACTGCCTGGATACGACCCATGCGGTGCATAAGGGCATGGTGCGGATGGGGGAACTGCTCGAGCAGAAATCGGGCGGGGCCATGAAGGTGGAAATTTTTCCCAACGAGCAACTGGGCGGCGAACGGGTGATGATTGAATTATTGCAGATGGGCTGCATCGACGTGACGAAGGTGTCCACGGCCGCGATGGAAAATTTTGTCCCGGCGATGAAAGTATTCAGTATGCCTTTTCTTTTTCGGGACAGCGGCCATTTCTGGAATACGCTCAACAGCGACCTGGGCGGGGAATTACTCCTGAGCGGCGAATCGGTGGGCTTGCGCGGGCTGTGTTATTACGATTCGGGCAGCCGCAGTTTTTACACCCAGGATAAACCCGTGCTCACACCGGACGACCTTAAGGGCATGAAGGTGCGGGTGATGCCCAGTCCCATTTCGCTCAGCCTGATCGAAACGCTCGGCGGCAGCGCCCAGACGATTCCGTTCGGCGAACTTTATACCGCGCTGCAGCAGGGCGTGGTCGATGGCGCGGAAAATAATCCGCCGAGTCTTTACACCTCGCGCCATTATGAAGTCTGCAAGCATTACGCGATGGATGAACACGCCAGCATTCCTGATATTCTGCTTATCAGCAAGGTGGTGTGGGATGACCTTTCGCCCCAGCAGCAGCAATGGGTGCAGGAAGCCGCTGATGAGTCCGTTGCTTTCCAGCGGACCGAGTGGCAAAAACAGACCCTCGAATCGATGGAAATCATGCAGAAAGCGGGCCTGGAGGTGCATCATCCCGACCGGGAGCCGTTCCGGGAGAAGCTCATGCCGATGTATGATAAATTTGGTGATATGCCGGTTGAGCTTAAATCGGCCCAAACCCTCGGTGACGTGGTGGATAAAATTCGTAAGGTGCAATAACATGTTATCAGCGTTATCAAAACTCAATGCGGTGCTGGTGCGGATACTTTCTTTTTTTGTGATTGTCACTATGGCTCTGCTGGTGCTTGACGTGATTGTGCAGGTGTTCGCCCGGCAGTTCGGCGCGGTGTGGATAAAATCAGCGATTACCGAAGAACTGGCGCTGATATTGCTGGTCTGGGTGTCGGTGCTGGGAGCGAGCCTGGGCTTTGTGCTCAAGAGCCATTTGGGCGTGGATTATTTCGTGGGCAAGCTCTCCGGCCGGGCCAAAATCGTCACCGAACTGGCGGCGGCGATTTTTATCGCGGTTTTCGCCGTTATCCTGATTGTGGGCGGCTGGACGGTGGTGGAGCGAACGCTGGCGACCCGGCAGGAAACACCGGCGATGCATCTGATGCGCGGTTATGTTTATACGGTGATTCCCTTCAGCGGCGTATTGATCGCCCTGTTCAGTTTGCAGATGATACTGGAAAAACTCCGCGAACTGGGCAAGCCCCAAACCCCATAAACGCAATTTAATAGAGATTTCACCGGAAGAAATACGGATTTATAATTTTGATTTTTGGTTTGTCGTTTTTATTTTTACTTTTTGATATTTTATTTGCAACCGGCAACAATAATTAAAGGAATGTGTCCATGGATCAGCCGATTGTCATCATGGTCATCACGTTTGTGTTTCTGCTGCTGCTCAATGTGCCGATTTCCGTGAGCATCGCCCTGGCGACGCTGCTGACGCTGCTGGCGGTGGGGACGGTGCCGCCCCTGACGCTCATTGCCCAGCGGGTGGCGACGGGGGTGGAGAATTTTTCGCTGCTGGCGATACCGTTTTTCATTTTGTCCGGTTTGTTTATGGGCCAGGGGGGCATCGCCCGGCGGCTGATAGATTTCGCCAACGCCCTCATCGGCCGGCTGACGGGCGGATTGTCGTTTGTGAATATTCTGACGTGCATGTTTTTCGGGGCGATTTCCGGGTCGGCGGTGGCGGCGGTGTCGTCGGTGGGCGGTTTTATGATTCCGGAGATGAATCGGCGCGGCTACGGCCGGACGTTCAATGTGGCGGTGACCACCACGGCGGCGACGACGGGCCTCTTGATTCCGCCCAGCAACGTGATGATTGTGTATTCGCTGGCCAGCGGCGGCGTGTCCATCGCGGCATTGTTTATGGCCGGCGTCGTGCCCGGCATTCTGGTGGGGCTTTGCCTGATGATTATTGCCGGGATTATTTCGCATCTGCGCAAATACGGGTACAGCGAAAAACTCACCTGGACGACAATGCTGGACGGCGTGGTGAAGGCGATTCCCAGTTTATTGCTGATGGCGGTAATCACCGTGGCGCTGGTATGGCTTTTTATCAAGGTAAAATACGGCAAAATACAGGTGGGGATGTTTCTGAGTGTGGCTATCGGATTAATTCTGGCCTGGCTGGCGGAAGCGAAGGATCGTAAAAACCGGGCGCAAAACACGACGGAAACCGTCGTTCGCAAAAGTCTGTTTTTATCGTACCTGCTGGCGCTGCCCAGTCTGCTGCTGGTGATTATTGTTATCGGCGGCATTTTGCTGGGGATGTTTACGCCCACCGAAGCGGCGGCCATTGCCGTGTTGTATGCGTTTCTCATGGCGGTGTTTTTCTATAAAGAAGTGAAATTCCGCGATATTCCGGCCATGCTGCTCAGTTGCGGCGTGACGACGGCGATGGTCATGCTGCTGATTGGCGCCAGCACGTCGATGTCGTGGATTCTCGCTTATGAGAAAATTCCCCAAAACGTCAGTGCGGCGCTGATGGGCTTATCCAACAATCCCATTATTATTCTTTTAATTATCAACGCCCTGCTGCTGTTTGTGGGGACCTTCATGGATATGACGCCGGCGATTCTGATTTTTACGCCGATTTTCCTGCCCGTCGCTAAAAGCCTGGGGCTGAACCCGATTCATTTCGGCATCATCATGATTACCAACCTGTGCATCGGCTTGTGCACGCCGCCGGTGGGGACATGCCTGTTCGTCGGTTGCGGCGTGGGCAAAACAACGATTACCCAGTTGATTCGGCCGCTGCTGCCGTTTTTCGCGGCGATGATTGCGGCGCTGATGCTGATTACCTATGTGCCGGCATTTTCACTCTGGCTGCCCAGGCTGCTCGACCTGATCAAATAAGATGGCGCCATTTGGCGGCGATTTGTTCGATATTCGGCTGCCCCGCAGCGCTGCCGTCCGGGCTGAAGTAGGCTTTTTCCAGGAGCACCACGTCATCGTGCAGGTCGGCTTTGTCTTTTTCGGCCAGAGCCAGCGCAGGGTCGGCTTCGATGTGGCGCAGAAAGCTCACCACCGTAAAAGGCGTCAGGTTTGGCGGCAGGATGTGGGTTTCGTGAACGGTTACCTGCGTCGCCAGCCGTCGCCGCCGGAAATACCAGAGGGCGACCAGCGCCGACGCCAGCAGCACCAGCAGTACAATCATTTGGGGCGTTCTGTTTTTCGCCGATAAGGCGACGACCGCGCCGGCATCAACAATATTGACGTCCGCATAACGCTTGAGTTCCAT
>CAZOCV010000045.1:0-15841 GCA_964578395.1 uncultured Pirellulales bacterium | reverse complement strand
GTGGGGAAGGCGAAACGAAAAGACGCCGGGACATCATCCATCGTGAGGAGCCAGACCCTTTGGCACTGGGCGGCGATGAGTTCGCCGGTGAGAAGTTTGTCCACGATGACGCCCTGATCGTCGATGGCGGGCGCAGGGCCGTCAGCGGGCCAGTCGAACAGTTCCTCAAAAGAAGGTATCAGCCCCAGGCCGCGGGCGACAATTTCCAGTTTCACCTTGCCGTCTTTATGGCCGCGGGCGTCCAGTATCTGGGTGATTTCCAGGCTATCCACCGTCGGCGCGGGCGATTGAGCGCGAGCGTCGATGGGCAGGGCGGGCGAAATCACCGGCAGCACCACCTGGCCGGCCTGGTCGTAAAAATCCATATCCATCTGGATGGGCGCAATCATATCAACGGCGCTGTCTTTGGGCTTGAGCAGCACGTAAGCCAGCGGCGTAATGCGCCAGTAGGGCCGGTCGCTTTCGTAAGAGGCGACGTCGGCGTCGGCGAACGTAACGGAAGTTATCTCGAAATTATCCTGCAGCGCTTTGGTGATGTAATTTTCAAAGATATCGCGGTAATTATCTCGCGCGGCATTGGGATTATAACCGCGGGCCTGGGTGACATTTTGCACGTAGCGGGCGAATCCGCCGCTTTCACGTTCGATGGCGCGGGAGTGATGCAGTTCGAGGAAAAATCCGAAAGGACGGGTATGCCCGACAGTGGCGCCGTGATCGCCGTCGATGCGCACCAGCAGTTCCAGTTCGTGGATTAAATCGTGATAATAGGTCAGGACGTCCCGGGCGCGCAGGCCGCTGGTATGGTCGCCGAGAATGGCCAGTCCGGCCTCCAGATAGCGCAATTTGACGTTTTCGGGGACCTGGGGCAGATTTTCCAGGAGCGAATCGCCGAACCCGCCGAGATGTTCGTCGGCCAGTTCGCCCGGCAGAGCCGTTATCGCCGTGCGAATGTCGCGGAGATAATCTTCGCTCAGGTCGGTGCTGCGTTTGAGATGAGCCAGATCGCTGGCGCCGAGCACGAGGTAAAACCAGTTCAGATAGACCTGGGGCGTGCGTTCCAGAGGTTTCATGTCCGCCGCGGCGCCGCGATAACAATCCGCCGCAGCGCGGAAAGCTTCGATGGCGGCGCTGCGCTGGCGCGTGTATTCTTCGAGCTTATAGGCGTCTTTGTTTTCCTCCTGGTCGCCGTTATCATCTTTCTGGCGGCGCAGGCTGTAATAAAATTCGGCCGAGTCATACATCACCATGCCGCGCAACTGATGATATTGCCAGGAGGGAATATCTTTCCCGCCGGCGAGAAGCTGCTCGAGCAGTCGATAGCCGCGCACCACTTCCTGATTGATTTCGCGGGGGTTGCGTTTGGTGTCCTGTTCCTTTTGCACCTCGGGGTCGCGCCAGGTTTCGTTGAGCCGCACCCGCATCTCCCGCACCAGTTCCAGACGAACCGGCGGCGTCAGGGCGTCGATGGGGCCGAAAACCGCTTCGATGTCCTGCTGCTGAAAAACTTCGGCGAGGCTGTGGCAATTGGCGAATACCCTGGCGACGGTTTGCGCCGAAAGCGGCTGCGGCAGAAAAGCGCCGAATTCCTTCAATAGCGCCGCCAGTTGCTCGAGGTTGCGCACCTGGCGGGCGCGGGTCAGCGGTATGCCGCGCTGACGCGGCGCGTAACGGTAATTCAACTGGCGCATCATGGGCATAAATTCATCATCGAAATCCGCCGGCGTCTCGTTGACCTGCTGCGACCAGGCCTGGAGATATTCTTCCGCCAGCGACATCGCTTCGGCCGGATGCAGGGCGGAAATGTGTTTGATGGCGGCCGCCGCGACATCCATTTTTTTGGCTTTCAGGTTCAGGCGAACGGTGAGCATCTCCACCTTGATGCGACTGTCCGCCGGCAGCACCGCCAGCCAGTCCGCATTCGGACCGGTGGCAAGGATATCTTCCAGGGGCACATGAGGCGGCATTTTGGCGTTGCGCTGCGGCCGCTGCTTTTCGAGTTTTCCGGTGATATCGAGCGTGTTCCGGGCCTCCGTCATCCAGCACCAGGCCAGAATGTTCAGCAGGGAGTTCCAATGGTCGTTTTGTTTGACCTCCAGCAGGGCATTGACGCCCAGCGCTAAAATTTCCAGATTGCGCCGGCGCTGTTCGGTGTTGTCTCCGGCGGCGTCGGCGATAACGGCGTCGCCGATGGTCGTTAGAATTTGCGCCCCGACGTCGGGATCATCGCGGAAGCGATCGCCCAGCCACTGGTGCGCCTTGTCCGGCTCCAGAATCGGTATCAAATCCAGCACCAGCCGCAGCGCTTCCTGACGCTCACCGACGTTGGCGGTTTCCTCCAGCAGAATCCACTGGCCCAGGTCCCAGGCTTTTTCCAGGGCGGCGAGATTGCGCTGCTTGCGGGCCAAATGGCCCAGATAACGAATGTGCATTTTCACCAGCTCGATGTTTTTATTCTGCCGGGCGGTTTGGGCGTCGGTGAGAAAATCTCCGGCCTGATCGAGCATCCCCGCCTCGAAGAGCAGTTTGGCCGCCGCGAGACGCCGGGAGGGATTTTCGCCGCCGAAACGGGGCGTGCCCTGCGCCAGTTGCGCCAGCATGATGCGCTGGTAATCGCCGCTCTGCATAATTAACTGCATGAGTTTGGCCAGTTCGGCGATTTGCACATTATCCAGTTCGGCCGGAGCACAATCGGAAAGGGCGAAAAAATCTTCCGGCGTCAGCACGGCCTTGAGAACTTTGGTTTCGTCTTTATTTTCCGTGGCCTGCAATTCCCGGACAAGCTGATTGAATAATTCCGTCCCGTCTTTTTGCGGCAATTCCCCCAGGCGCGTTTTGACGCTGGGCCAGTCGCCCAGGGTGACATCCCGCTGCAGGCGGGCCAGGCCGTCCGTCGGTGCAACGTCCGCATCCGTCCGCATCTGGCCTTCCACCGCCCGGAGAATCGCCTGCGGGGTGCGGTCAAATAACGCCGGAGGCGCCGGGGCGTTATCCGATTTTGCGGCGGGAATATTTTGTTTCATAAAGGCGATGAACGCCGGGGGACCGCCTTCCATGTAGCCGCCTTTGGCGACCAGAAATCCTCTGGTATCGATAATCAGTGCGGTGGGATAACCCGTGACGTTGTATTTTTTCATCAGGTCCTGGTGCGGCCGGGCGTTGAGCTGGGCCTTGGGGGTGTCCAGCAGAACGGGGATAACAACCTGACGCGCATACTCGCGGAATTCATCGGTGGCGAGAATTTCGGCATCCAGTTTCTGACACCAAGTGCACCAGTCCGAACCGCTGAAGATGACCAGCAGGTAACGGTTACGCTCTTTGGCCTGTTTCATCGCCGCGTCGAAATCCGTTCGCCAGGTAAAGGGTTCGTCCGTTGCCGCGTCGGGCGCTGTTTGCGGGGCGGCGGCTTCGGCCATTTGGCCAATGGCCGCGGGTATCGGCCGCCGGGGGCGCGCCGGTTTGGTTTGTGCCTCGCCGGGCGTAACACTGCCGCAGAAAATGGCCGCCGAAAGAAAAGACAGGAGATGCTTTTTATTCCACAAATCGCGTAATGTCATGGTCATGTTTCCTTACGTGTACAAAAAAGTATCATCACGAACCGACGCCTTCAGGCCGCTCACCCTGACCGGCGCCTTTGCCGCGGGCGTCGCCTTCCTGAGTGGGGCCGACGCCTTCCTGGCCTTCGCCTTCGCCCTCGCCCATTTTATCCCCGATGCCTTTGCCTTTGCCGTTTTGGGCTTCTTTGGGCAGCGGCAGTCCTTTGATGAACGAGGCGTCCATCCGGCTCATCCGAATGGTCGCTTCCAGATTTTTCTGATGGTCCGGCGCGTGTGTGTCGTTGTTATCAATGGCGTTTTCGGCCAGAAGGCGGAAATTCTGCCGGGCGTTTTCCGCCTGTTGGGTCCAGAGGCCGACACCGCTGCCCTCCAGCCGCATCACCCACGCCGCGCCGAACTGGCTCCGGGCCAGCGTATCGCGGATGTTGTTTTGATGCGCCGCCGGTAAATTTTCCTGACGGGCGTCGTCCAGCAGCGTTTCCAGTTCGTTGATGGCTTCGACCAATTCTCCCTGATACATTTGTGCGCGGGCGGCGGCCAGTTTGATGCGGGCGGCGGCGAGTTTCTTTTCCGGCGGCGTCAGCGCCAGCGCTGCGCGGTAGGCTTCCGCCACGCGCCGCCAGTCGTCGGGCGCGTTGGTGGTTTCGGCGACGGCTTGCAGTTGTTCGGCGTGTTTTATTTGTCGGGTGGCGGTTTCCAGAGCGCGGTATTTGCGTCCGGGGCCGTAATGCATCGTAATGATGAGCACCGGGATGAGCAGCCAGATAAGTAAAAGTATTTTTCGCATGTCAGGTTCTCGCGTCTGTCGCCGTCAGTTATGCCGGCGGCTGCCGGCCAGTTGCAGCGCCAAAGGCAGCAGGGAAAAAACCGCGGCCGCTGCTATCGCCAGAAACAGGGCTAGTTCCCGTTTGCCGATTTCGTCCGCGGCCGCCAGGGGCAGTTTTTGCGCCAGGGCGACAATCGCCGGCGAGGGTACATGTTCTTCATTGACGTCGAAATAGTCGCCGCCCAGCCGCCGCGCCAACTGCCGCAGAGCGGCGCTATCCTGGCGGGAATGGTGGCCGTCGATAAAAATACCGCGGCGAGTATCGCCCACGCCCAGCACCAGAACATGAGCGACGGCTTCGGGCATTTCGGCCATACCGGCGTCCGGCAGCGTGTCGCCGTCACTGATAATGATGACGGTGGCGCTATGCGCCGGCCACGTTTGGGCCAGCTCCGCCGCCTTATTGACGCCCGCCGTTAATTGTGTCTTGCCGTATTCGAAGGCGTATTCCATGGGTAAATCATCCAAAATGTTGCCGACGACCTCCATGTCGCGGGTGTCGATAACCACTTCTTTGGCGCTGGAATACACCGCCACCAGACTAATGAGCACCTGGTCCGTGGAGATGCGCTGAAAAATGGACCGCAGCGCCTCGCCGGCGCGCTGAGAACGCTTCAGGGCGTGCTCCGGCCCGGCGTCCTGAAGTTTCATGCTGGGTGAGACGTCCCAAACGACCAGGAGACGGCGGAATTGTTCCGGCGGCAGGTCCGGTTTTTGAAATTCCTTGGGGGTGAGCAGCAAAAGTGTTGTCAAGGCCCACGCCAGCGCCGTCAGCATGGCAACACGCAGAAGGGGAGCCAGCGCCGTCCAGCGTCGCGGCCGGCCGGTAGGTCCGAAGGCCAGACGGCCCACGCGCCGGCAGCGCCGTGCGTGTCGCCACTCCGCCCCGCCCGCCAGAATACATGCGGCCAGCGCCGCCCAGCCTGCTACCATGGTGTGTACCTTAATCCGTATAAAGCCAATACTTGCACGCCCAGCAGAATCAGGCCCGCCAGAGCGATCAAGCCAAAGTCATCCATCAGCGACGGTGCGCCCTTTTTGAAGCGACTTTGCTGCATGCCGTCGATGTGCCGGAATATCGCTTTCAGCGCCAGCGGATCGCCCGCCGGAAAGGCGTCGCCGCCGGTGATGCCCGCGATGGTCTCCATTTCACTGCGAATCTGCTCACCCACGGCGATAACATAAACAACAATATGACTGTCCTTGAGCTGCCGGGCGATTTCGTAATCGCGCCCGCCATACAGGTCTGAACTGACGCCGTCGGTAACCAGAATTATCATGCGGTCGCCTTCTTCGGTCTGCATCATTTTATCCCGGCAGGCCAGCAGGGCCTTGCCGATAGATGTGCCGCCGAACCAATACGGCAATTTTCCCGGCTGCAGGAAGGGCGTCGCCAGGGCAATCGCGGCGGTATCTTTGGTCACCGGCGTCCAGTGCAGCACCTCGTTGCCGAAAATCGTCAGGCCGAAGGCGTCGCCGCGCCGATATTCGACAAATTCGTTTATCGCCTTCATGGCGCTGTCGTAGCGGCTTTCCTGAAGACCGAATCGGGCGCTCATACTGCCCGATACATCCAGACAAAAAATTGTGTTGGTCAGCACCCGTTCATCCTGGGGCGGCGCCAGTTGCCGCGGCCCGGCCAGAATTAAAATCGCCACCGCCAACAGCGCCGCCGGCAAAAGGTTCATGACGCTGATGAGCATTTGCAGCCACCGGCCTTTTTTCTGTTTGCCGTGGTCGAACGGCAGAAGCAGCACATGTCCTTTGAGCACCCACGAAAGATAGCCCAGCACCACCGGCACGGACAGCAGCAGTAATATCCACGGCCGCGCAAATATCATGATGGCCGCTCCTCCTGAACTGCCGCCTCGTCCGCGGGAATAGTCTGGTAGGGCGTCAGCACCTCGGCGAGGTCAACGTGATGTCGTCCCGGCGGTTCGTGCAGCCAGTATTCCAGATGCCGCAGCAATTCGCCGGCCTGAGGATGCTGTTTAAGCTGCTCCACGGTCGTAATCATCTCGGTGCGGTCGAGATTCATCCGTGTGCACCAGTAATTCATCAGCAGCCGTTCCAAACGGGTTTTATCCGCCAGGGTCATCTGTCCCTCCAGCGCCTTGTGCACCAGCGGCCGCAGCAGATCCGCCAGCGTCGGCGTATAGGGGGGTTCTTCGTGTATGACAGGTTGCTTTTTGGCCCGGCCCAGGAAAATCAGCGGTATCAGCATGATTGCCCAGCAGGCCCACACCGCGATGAAAAAGACCGTATAGCCGCCCGGCAGAGAAATCTTCTCCAGCTCACTCGACACCAGGCTGCCTTCGTGATTTTCCGGCAGAATCGAATCAATCGTCACCGGTATCGCCGGCAGTTTCGCGGATGTCTCGCCCGGCGGCAAGACCAGATAATTCGACAAATCATAACGGCCCGGCGCCAGACCAATATACCGCACGTCATATTGGGTGTGTCCATCGTCCGTCGGCGTCGCGGCGGCGATGCGGACAATCATACGCGGTTTTTCCGCCAGCGGCGCCGCCTGCAAATGGGCCGCGGGCAGTACCACGCTGATAGCTCCTTCAATGCCCACCGTGGGGGTAACGGTTTCATTTTTCGCGCACCAGCCCGCGCGCCCGTTCGTTAGCAGCAATAGTCCCGCCGACCATAAAATGATTCGTAATGTCCTGGATGCCAACATCAAAACAATCTGCTTTGTTTATCGTGAACCTTTGCCAAAATAATCGCGGCGTCGGAGGAATTGCCGCAGCTTCGGTAAAAAAGGCTGGTCCGTCTCTAAAATCAAATGGTCGATGCCGCAACGATTCAATTCATGCCATATCCGGGTGTGGTCCAGCCAGATACTGCGCCCGTGGCCGACGAACACTTCGCCGGTTTCCGCTTCCTGCGCCCGGAAAATGCCGCCGCCGATTCGCCCGCGTTCGGCCGGGTCCTGCAATTGCAGCACCACGCAATCATGTTTCTGGGCCAAAAGTTTTAAGGCTTCGACGGCGTCGGGATCGTGCAAATCGCTGAGAATAAAAATGAGGCATTTATTTTTCAGCGAAGGCGTCAGTTGCCGGATGCTTTCGCCCAGCCGGGTTTTTTCCTGAAAATGGTAACGCCGCAGGTGATGCGACCATTGATAGACCACATTGCGCAGCAGGGTCGGCCGGACGTGCAATTCCTTTTCGCCGCAGCCCAGAATGCCCACCGGACTCATCCGCGCCTGCGCCGCCAGGGCGATGCCCGCCGCCAGTTGCACCGCCCAGGCGTATTTGCTCATTCGCCGCGAACTGACGCACATCGACGCCGACGTATCCAGCAGCAGGTAAATAGGCATGCGTTTGGGGGCCTCGAATTCCTTGACATAAACTTTGCCCGTTCGCGCCGTGACGCGCCAGTCGATAAATTTTACCGGGTCGCCCGCCTGATAGATGCGCGACTGAACGTAATCCGTGCCCGCGCCCAAAAACGGCGAACTGTCCGAGCCGTAACTGAGGCAATCGGCCAGTCGGCGCACGGCGATGACAAACTGCCGTTCATCCAGATGGTCATGGGGCGGCAGCCAATGTGACGCGTCCGCCTCAGGCGGACTGCCCGCGCTCTCAGGTGACGCGGGCTTCCAGCCCGCGCTCCTAAGTGACGCGTCCACCGGCATCCTGCCTGCGTTTTTTTCTTTCCGAGGCCATAGTTCCTTGACCATGTGCTACCCTAAGTCAGCAAGTATTTCGTTCAGAACGGCTTTGCCGCTGCGGCCTTCAGCCAGCGCCTCGTATTTGAGACGAATACGATGCAGCAAAACATCTTCGGCGAGGGCAAAAAGGTCTTCGGGAATGACGTAATCGCGGCCCAGGATGAACGCCCGCGCCCGCGCCGCCTGCACAATCGCCATCGCCGCCCGCGGACTGCCGCCCACCTCCAGCGCATCATGCGTGCGCGTCTTGCGGACGATGTCCACGCAGTGCCGGATAAACACATCGCTGACGTGTATCGCCTGCACCGCCGCCATTGCTTCGGTCAGGTCGCTGATGCGGCAGCACGGCTCATCGGCAATCATATCAAACGCCGTCTTGGGAATGGCTCCTTCATCCTGCCGCTTCAAACCCATCGCCAGTTGCCGGTTCAGAATGTCCTGTTCCTCTTCCAGTTTGGGATAATCCAGCCGATGGCACAGCATAAACCGGTCAAGCTGGGCTTCCGGCAATTCAAACGTGCCCGATTGTTCGATGGGATTCTGCGTGGCAATCACCAGAAACGGCGCCGGGAGCACATACGAGGTATTGCCGATGGTCACTTTTCGCTCCTGCATCGCTTCCAGCAGGGCGCTTTGCACCTTGGGGGCCGCCCGGTTGATTTCATCGGCCAGCAGCAGGTTGGTGAATACCGGCCCTTTGTGCGTGCGAAACTGGCCGCCGGCCTGGTCCAGAATCTCTGAACCGATAATATCCGACGGAAGCATATCAATAGTGAACTGCACCCGGCTGAACTTTAAATCCACGGCTTTTGCCAGGGCATTCACCAGCAGAGTCTTGCCTACGCCCGGCACGCCCTGTAACAGCAGGTGTCCGCCGGTAAATAGCGCCACCAGCATCCGTTCCACGACGATATCCTGACCGACGACGACATCCGCCACACGCCGGCGAACTTTATTGACAAATTCCGACTTTACCGGGGTTTGGTTGATCATTACAGGCTGGCCTCTTGTTACTCTAACTCGTTATCCACAGGTTGGTTACATCTTTTGACCCGGCATTATACGCCGTCTTATCCTAATAAGCAAACATTCATTGTTGATTGTCACCCCCGCGCAGGGGGGGCCACTTCTTTCATGCCGAGTGAATTTAACTTTTCAATTTCTCCTCCTTGACATCGGTTCATTTAAGGAATAGCCTACCCGCTTTTTAGTTACTTATTCAAATATATCCGTATATATTGTGAAAATAAATTATGCCTGGCCGTTATATAAAAAGAATACTGGAAGCGTCGATTTACGATGTCGCGGTCGAAACCCCCATCCACGCGATGCCCTTGTTGAGCGGAAATCTTGGCAACACGGTCCTTCTCAAACGTGAAGATCTCCAGCCGGTGTTTTCCTTCAAGCTGCGCGGGGCCTACAATAAGATATCCCGGCTGTCGGCTTCGGAAAAAGCCCGCGGCGTTATTGCCGCCTCCGCCGGCAACCATGCCCAGGGCGTCGCTATCAGCGCCCAAAAACTCAAGATAAAGTCAATCATCGTCATGCCCAGAACCACCCCGCCCATCAAGATAGACGCCGTCCGCCGCCTTGGCGCCGAGGTCATTCTGCACGGTGAAAGGTTCGATGAAAGTTGCCGTCATGCCAAAAGCATCGCCGCCGAAAAAGGGTATGTTTTTATCCATCCCTATGATGATGTCGATGTGATTGCCGGCCAGGGGACCATCGGCATGGAAATTCTGCGCCAGCTCGCCGAGCCGATTCACGCGGTATTTATCCCGGTCGGCGGCGGCGGACTCATCGCCGGCATTGCGGCTTATATCAAATACATTCGCCCGCACATCAAAATCATCGGCGTCGAAGCCGAAGACTCCGCCTGCCTGAAGGCCGCTTTGGCCGCCGGACGCCGCGTTACCCTGCCCAAAGTCGGCATCTTTGCCGACGGCGTTGCCGTGGCCCAGGTCGGCAAGGAGCCGTTTCGCATCGCCCGGACGTGCGTCGATGATGTCGTCACCGCCAATCCCGATGAAATCTGCGCCGCGATCAAGGAAATCTACGACGACACCCGCAGCATTTCCGAACCGGCCGGCGCTCTGGCCGTTGCGGGTCTGGAAAAATATGCCCGCCAAAAGCGCATCCGCCATAAAACCCTGATTGCGATTGCCTCCGGCGCTAATCTTAATTTTGACCGCCTGCGGTATATTGCCGACCGTTACGAAATCGGCGAAGGCGCCGAAGTTCTCCTGGCCGTAACGGTGGAGGATAAGCCCGGCGTCTTGAAAAGCTTTTGCAACGCCCTGAACAAACACGACATCACGGAATTCAGCTACCGGTTCGCTCCCAACGCCAGGGCCGCCATCTTTGCCGGCGTTCGCGTGACGCGCCGGTCGCAGGACCGCCAGTGCCTCTTAAATAATTTACGCGCTCAGGGCTTTTCGGTCACGGACTTCTCGCGCAACGAACTGGCCAAGATGCACATCGCCAACATGGTCGGCGGCCACGCCGGCAACGTGGAAAATGAAGTCCTCTACCGCATTAGTTTTCCCGAATGCCAGGGCGCTCTGAGCACGTTTCTGACCCTGATGCATCCTGATTGGAATATCTCCATATTTCATTACCGCAAGACGGGCGGAGCCTATAGCGATGTGTTCATCGGCATTCAAATTCCGCCCCAGGAGCGTCAGAACTTTGAACAGCGCATGAAAGACGCCAAATACGATTTCACGCATGAACACGATAACCCCGCTTACAAACTCTTTCTAAGCTGAGTCTGTCAAGGAGTTCTAAAAACATGGACATCATCAAAACCCCTCACGCCCCCGAAGCCATCGGCCCGTATTCCCAGGCCGTCACCGCCGGCCATCTCGTTTTTTGCTCCGGCCAGATTCCCCTCGATCCCGCCACCATGGCTATCACCGCCTCAACCGTCGCCGACCAGACCCGGCAAGTCCTCAAAAACCTCGCCGAAGTCCTCAAGGCCGCCCACAGCGGTTTGGATAAGGTCGTCAAAACCACCGTCTATCTCAAGGACATGAACGACTTCGCCCCCATGAACGAAGTGTATGCCGCAGCGTTCGGCTCCCATAAACCGGCCCGCGCCACCGTCGAAGTCGCCCGCCTCCCCAAGGACGTCCGGGTCGAAATCGACTGCATCGCCATCACCGCCTGATTTTCGCCTGTCGGGAAACGTGCGGAGTCAAGCCGTTTATATATCAGCATTCACGCCGGTCATAACAGTCCTGGCCGACATCTGTGCGCAGGAATAGGTTTTAACCCGTTTGGTGGTCTATCGATGGCGGCCCTGAGACGTCAGAAAGCTGCGCAATTCTTCATAGGCCTCGTTGACATTAAGTTTGTCGCCGTGGGGGCGCACCCAGGTGGCGCGGTACCAATCCTGGAAGGGCGGGCGCTCGGCCCAGAGGACTTCCAGGGCGAATTGCTCAAGAGGTTGCCGGGCCGATTGGCACAAAGCCCAGGCCTTGTCGAGGTCGGGTTCGTTGACCGCTTCGAAAAGCGGGATGGCCGCCTGCGTGGGGCGGTATTCCATGAGCATGCCGAGGGCGCAATTTTCAAAGAAGAACTGGCGGGCCGAAGATGACATTTTTTGCCAGGCACGGTCGATGACCGTCATGGCGTCGGCGTAGCGGGCCACACGTTTGCGGAGTTGGGCCAGGGTGTCGGCTTCAACCGGCGAAACGCTCTCGCCGGCGAACTTTTTGACGAGTAATTCCAGGGCGTTTTGCACCCTGACGTTGCCTTCCCAGATTCTCTTATGAGAGTCCACCAGTTCATAATAGCGGTGATACGCCTGCACGGCGTCCGCGGCGGCCGGTTCGCCGAAGTATTCCCGGCACCACCAGTTGACGTAGCGGTCGGCGGCGTCTGGTTCTTTGAAGGCGGCGTCGGCATCCCAGCAAATCTCCGCGATAAAACGCGTGCCCATCACGAAATCGCGCAGTTCGGAAACGTTAAGAAGCATATACTCGGTTGCTCCCGAATCGACAATCTTGCGGAACTGGTCCTCGATGAGCATGGGTGGAATGGTATTGGCGGTTTGTTTAGTTGGGCCGCCGCGGCAGGCGAGGTGGTAATAGACGCCGTGCTTCCACTTGCCGAGTTTTTCGGGGAGGGCGCGCATGGTCCCATCAGCGTTCTCCGGCCAGACGAGAATGACGTCGGCGGGGAAGTCGAAGTTGCCCTTCTGGTAGTTATCGAGCATTTCGCGGTAGAGGGTAAGGTGGAAGATAGGGGTCTTGTCCGGCGGGAGAAGCTGCTTGACCATGTTGACCTGGGCCTCAATGACCTCGGTAAAAACCTTACTGCGTTCTTCCGTGGACATATCCTTGGGAAAGGGATAGGCGCGATCCACCGTGCCGCGCAAACCGACGGGCCAGATGCAATCCAGTTCGCGATTCTCGAGGACGCCGCCGCGCCAGAATCTGAGCATTTTTTCCCTGTTGGTGAACCAATCCCAGCTATCCTCGGCATTGCGCGGCTTGGGTTCCCGAGGCAAATAAATATGTTCTGGCAACGTCTCGGCAGGACGGATAAGCCCGGCATCGCGGGCCTTGCCGAGGCCGAATCGCTCATAGCCGAAGGGGTTAGAGATTAGGACATCATAATGCTGCCCACTAAAGAAAAGGCCCCAGTCGCTGGCGGTTTTCTGCACTTCGAAGGGGCGCTGCACGCGGACGTACGGAACGACCTGGTTCAAACGCAGTCGCAGCGCTGTCTCAAAGTATCGCTCGTACCAAACCAGAGGAACCGTGCCCGTCCAAAGAGGATAGCCGTCATCACCGTAGGGCCGGGGCAGGATATCCTCGTCGTCATGAAAAAGGCCGCGATATTTGAACGTGGGCGGGCCGGTGAAGAAATCGGTCCGTTTCATAATGAGCGTATCGCGTTTTTCGGGGACCAAGCCGCTCCAGATATAAAGCGGGTCAACGCCGAGCCGCTCGCAGAGGGTATAGGCCGCGAAAATCGCGCCGCGGAAGTTGGAACCGACCAGCCATACGTCGTCGCCGGCGGTAAGAACCTGGTAAGCCTCCCATTTGCCGAGGAGGTCGGCCTTGCGGATACCCGCGGGGACGGGTGTCGCTTCGCTTTCGAGCGTAACGATGCGGATTTTCGCACCGGGGCCGTTGGCCTCAGTGACGACGGATGGGTGGAAGCCGGTGATGCGTTCTATGTCGCCGGAAAGCAGCTTTGCGGCGTGAAGGATGGCGCTATGCGCATCGGGCGAAACAACAATTTCGCAGCGTGAATCGGCGGTGACGAGGGGGATATCGCCCTCCGCCGCCGTGCCGGTTTGCACCCACGCGCTGCGTACCGGGCCGGACCACTCCTGTGCGCCAAGCGGTAAGGTGATAAAAGTCAGAAGAATGAGTAAGATGAGGTGTGTACGGTTCATGAAATATCTCCTACTGTCGTCGCGGCTCGCGGTTACCATAAGAATACCAAGGATATTAAATAATCCTGTCGTTAATTTTAACAGGCTTCTTTAAAAAAAGCAATTAGTTAGTTTCAGTTGCGAAAAGCACGTTTGGAGTTCAAGCTTCAGCTTGGCCTTATCGAAAACGGCGTTTGGCCGCGAAAAAACGGCCAGCCTGAAGGCTGAACTCCCAACGGATATCCTTTCGCAACAGGAATTAGTTAGTTTCTGTTGCGAAAGACGCTTTGGTGACGGTTGTCATTCTGAGCGTAGCGAAGAATCTCTCTTTTTCGAGACAGAGAGACCTTTCGCTACGCTCAAGGTGACAAATATAGCCTTTCCGCAACAGGAACTAATCACGATTAAATTGAACCACGGCTTTGACGCCGCGGCCGGCTTCGATATCGGCAAAGGTTTCCCGCCATTGGTCAAGCCTGACGCGATGACTAATCATCGGCTCCATGTGCAAATTGCCGCGGCCAATCATCGCTAATACCGCCTCCCAGGTCGCCCAGTTGTGGCTGAACGTTCCCTGCAGCCGGGCGGCCTTGTTCAGCAGCGGGTCCAGGCTGAAATCAATCGGCCCCGGTCCCCAGCCGATTTTGGTAATTTGCCCCAGCCGCCCGACGCAATCGACCGCCAGTTTCAAAGCGTGCTTATTGCCCGCCGCATCCACCACCAGCGGCGCGCCGCGCCCTTCGGTAAGCTCCATAATATGTTCCAGAACGTTTTCCTGACTGACATTTATCACCACATCCGCGCCCAGTTTCCGCGCCACATCGAAACGGAGAGCATCCTTATCGGTCCCCACAACAATAATCGGCCCGGCGCTATGAGCGCGGGCCATTTGCACACAAAACAATCCCACCGGCCCCGGCCCAATTATTAACAGCGGTTCGCCCGGCCTCACTTGCGAAAGCACTACCAGCGCCTGATAGGCGACGCAGGCCGGTTCCGTGATGGCCGCATGGTCGAAATCCACACCGTCTGGGATGCGATGCAGACAGCGGCGGGGCACTTTGACGAAATCGGTAAACGCTCCATCCACGCCATAGCCGAACCCTTTACGCTGCGGGCATAAGTGATAATTACCACTCAGGCACAGCGGGCACTTCCCGCAAACCACGGCGCTGGTTTCACTTACAACGGCATCCCCCGGCCGGTAATCGCTGACCTTGGCCCCCGTTTTCTCGATGACGCCGCAGAATTCGTGCCCCTGAATGACCGGCACGGTAACGGGGTTGGCCATGTGATGCCGCCACATCTCGATATCCCAGCCGCATATCCCGGTGGCCTTTACCTTCACCAGCACATCTTCAGGCCCGATGTCCGGCACGGGAACCTCCCGGATTTCCACCTGCCCATCCTGATTGCCGTATTTTACCAGTGCTTTCATCGTATGGATTTTCCGAAAAAAATCATATTACGGGATATTCCTGTGGGCAAGCAAGCCGGTTTTTGTTATCTTACCGCCCATTGAAACCGGCATCCGGCGGACGGCGGCGTTCGCGGGGTCGGAAATCCTGTTAAATTTATGGAGATGGCGACGTGGCAAAAGTCTGTTTCGTTGGGGAACAAGCAACGGTAATGGTTTATGAAATGAAGGGTGTGGATTACTTTGGCACCAGCCGTTACGGCAAGGGCGGGCGGCAGTTCGTCAAGGCCCTCCAGGACGGCGGGCATGATGTCACCCGCTACGATACGGCGATGGTCCCCGAAGAGTTTCCCGAAAAACTCGAAGACATTAAACAATTTGACGCAATTCTTCTCAGTGACGTCGGGGCGTGCAGCTTTCTGTTTCATCCCGAAATGCTGGGCCGCTGCATCCGTCACCCCAACCGGCTGGTCATGCTGTGTGATTACATCAAGCAGGGCGGCGGCCTGGCGATGATCGGCGGCTGGATGAGTTTCGCCGGCATGGGCGGCAAGGCCAAATATCATGACAGTCCCCTGGAAGAGGCCCTGCCCGTCAATTGTTTACCCTATGATGACCGCATGGAACGCCCCGAAGGCGTTGTGCCGCAAATCATGATTCCCGATCACCCCATCCTCAAGGGCTTGCCCAAAGAATGGCCGTTTTTCCTCGGTTATAATCGCGTGATGCCCAAAGATGGCTCGCAGACGGTCTTGTCGTTTGGCCGCGACCCGCTGCTGACGGTGGGAACCTACGGCAAGGGCCGCGTCGCCGCTTTCACCACCGACTGCGCCCCGCACTGGGGACCGCACGATTTCCTCCAGTGGGAAGCCTACGGCAAGCTCTGGAACAATATGGTCGATTGGCTTGCCCAAAAAGTTTAATTAGCCGCAGGGCCGGGACGATTGAGCTATAAGAATTAGCCACAGAT
>CAZOCV010000044.1:4016-19845 GCA_964578395.1 uncultured Pirellulales bacterium | reverse complement strand
CGGTTAATACGGTAAACCTGTCGTTGACCCATTGGATAATCTGATTCACCGCCGCGCCGATGCCGGTCGGCGCAGAACGAAAGATGCTATCCAGCATCACCTGATGCTCTTTCGCCGCGGCGTCGGCTTTCACCTGCTCGGTGACGTCCCGAATCACCGTAACGACATGGGTCACCTGATTATTCTGCACCAGGGGCATTTTGTGCGTCACCGTGTGAAGGATTTTGCCTTTGAGGGTGATGGATTCGGTGGTAATGAGGGGTCGGCGCGTGTTAAACACCTGATCATACTCATTGCGCACCGCAGCGCCCAGAAAGGGATACACCTCCCATAAAAGCTTTCCTTCCATGGGCAAAGGCAGATCCAAACGTTGCTGATACGCCCGCGCAGACTGATTGACAAGAATAACGCGATAATCCTTATCAATCACATGGATGATATCCGTCAAGGCATCGATGGTGAGGCGATAGCGGTCTTCGAAATGTTCGAGTTGTTCCCGCAATTCGTGAATTTTGGATAATTCCGTAAATACCCCCACCAGCACATCGCCCTGATCGAGGGTAATACGTTGGGCCTCTATCAGAACAGGAATGCTTCGACCTGATGAATGCCGAACGAAGACTTCCTGCTCTTGTCCCTGGCCGGACCGAACATGATTTTTGAAAATTTCAATATAGTGATCACGTTTATCGTCATCACAAAGAAACGTGATGTGTTTACCAAGCAGGTCGGTGCGGCTCCAACCGGTCAGCGTTTCCGCCGCGGTATTACAATCCAGAATTGCTCCCGAACGGGTATCAGCAACAATAATCGCTTCTTTAAAAGAATGAAACAGGCGACGATAAACGTCGGCTGCTGAATTGATGTCCCAGAGAGATTGTGATTTCATGATGTCAGGCTCGTCGTCTATGGAGCAGCGTAGTTACTGCTCTACGTCATGTTTGCAATATAGAAGGTTAATACCAGAAAAATGTTGATAGCCAAAATAGTATTATAAAAAAATCACAGAAACCAATGAGCGGAAAAACATAAGTGCCACCTTGGGCGGCCCATTCGTATATCTTCTCAAAGAAAGTCCGATTCACAGAAATATAAATGAACAAATCACATGGAATATACTATGAATACAAGAAAAACGCAAGTATATAGTAGTGGTATTCTCCCGGCCAACCTGGGATTATTCGCAAACATGAATTAAGAATATTTGTTATTTTTGGAGAAGCCATTTTGTGTAACACTATAATCCTAAGGCAATCTTTATAGATAACGAACGGTAAATTTCATGGTAGTTATGGCAAAAAATGAAAAAAACGAATAATACCTTTCCTATGCTTAACATATAACCTTGTTAATTAAGGAGTTAAATACAATGCGCACAAAAATTCACCTCTTCTTGGCTCTGGTTTTATTGACAGTCGCGATCTGGCCGCAAACCCTTACGGCAACAGATGACCCGCTGGTCACGCTGGAACAAATGTCGAAAGGTTTCAACCAGGTGGCCGATCAGGCCATTCCGGCGGTAGTGTATGTCGCGGTAGCGGAAAAAATCAAGGTTCGCCAGCCAAACTGGCAAACGGATCCTCTTGGTCCTTTTGGGGATGAGTTTTTCGAACGTTTTTTCGGCCAGCCGCGCTACCGGGACCGGGATAACGAGCAGCGTTCGCCACGACAGGAACCCCGTGAGCAGGAATTTAAGCAGCGCGGCCAGGGGTCCGGTTTTATCATCGGTGCGGATGGCTTGATACTCACCAATCATCATGTTGTGGGCAGCGCCGATGAAATCGAAGTTAAACTCAAGGACGGCCGAACTTTTGACGCCGAACTCATCGGCAGCGATGAAAAAACCGACGTAGCGGTTATTCGTATCAAAGACAGTGATTTTGACCCGGATAAGGAAAAACTTACCGTACTTCCTTTGGGCGATTCGGAACATCTTCGCATCGGTGAATGGGTATTGGCCATCGGCAGTCCGTTCGGGTTAACCTCCACGGTAACGGCGGGCGTGGTCAGCGCCAAGGGACGCAACGTTGGCGTGCTGAACCTGCAGGATGCCTACGAGAACTTTATTCAAACCGATGCCGCCATCAATCCAGGCAACTCCGGCGGGCCGCTGCTAAACCTCAAGGGCGAAGTGGTGGGTCTGAACACGGCGATTTTCAGCCGCAGCGGCGGGTACATGGGCATCGGGTTTGCCATTCCCATTAACATGGCGAAATTCGTCAAAGATCAGCTTCTGGAGCATGGCGAGGTCAAACGCGGGCAGTTGGGCATTATGATTCAGCCCATTGACGACGATATGGCCAAAGCTCTGGAGATTGAGGCATTTCAGGGAATTCTCATCCAGGATGTTCTCGAAGACTCGCCGGCGGAAAAAGCCGGGCTAGAACAGGGTGATGTCATTATCAAGCTCGATGGACGAGCGGTTGAAGGCGCCCCGGGTTTCCGCAGTAAAATCTCGATGATGTCGCCGGGTGAGAAGGTAAAATTGACCATCATGCGCGACAGCAAGGAAAAAGACATCGAGGTGACCATCGGCGAAATGGATGAAAAGCAAACCGCTCGCATGCGCGCCAGTGAAAGCGGCCGGACGGAAAAACTGGGCCTGGAGGTTGAAGACCTCACCCAGGAAAACGCGGAATCGTATGGTTTTGACGCCGATGAAAAGGGCGTCATCATCACCGAGGTGGCTTCCGACAGCGCCGCGGCGGAAAAAGGACTGCGCCCCGGACAATTGATTACCAGCGTGAATCGCCGCGCCGTGGAAAACGTTGAAGAATTTCTCGTTGCTCTCGATGAGAGCACCCGCAACAACACGGTGCTGCTCGTGGTGAAGGACCGCCGTGGTTCGCGGCTCGTCGCCCTGCCTCTGGAAGAATAGTTAGCGTCTGTTGCGGAAGGCCCGTTTGGAGTTCAAGCTTCAGCTTGGCCTTATCGAAAACGGTCTTTGGGTGCAAAAAACGGCCAGCCTGAAGGCTGAACTACCAACGTCTGTCCTTCCGTAAAACGACACGAACAAGCCCAGCCCGGTTTCGGCCGGGTTGGGCCGTTTTTCGGAAAAACAACGATGCCGATTTATACCTACAAATCAACCGGAGCAGGATGTAATTATTGCCGGGAAGGATTCGACGAACTTCAATCCATGAAGGCCCCGGCGCTGACCGTCTGCCCCCAATGCGGCGGCGAGGTTAAACGCATCCCTGCCCCCGTTCGCGGCAATGTGAACCGCCTGAGCAACTCCAACCTGCGCGACCACGGCTTTACCAAACTGGAAAATCGCGGCGACGGCACGTTCGAGAAAATGACATAATTATCCGTTGCAGCGCAGCAGCACCAGCGTCAGGTCATCCGAAAGAATTTCCTTGCCGGCAAATTTTCGCACATCGGCGATAATCGTCTGTCGGATGTCGCTTGCTCGCCGCCCGCTCTGCCGGGACAAAAGCTGCATAAACCTGTCAGTACCATACATTTCATGCGCGGCATTGATGGCTTCCGTAACGCCATCGGTAAACATCACCAGAATGTCGCCGGGTTCCAAACGGATACGCCGCAATTCGTATGGGCTTGCCGCTGAAATGCCTAAAGGCAAATCACCGGTTTCCAGTTCACCCATAACGCCGGAACGAATCAGCAGGGGCGGATAGTGTCCGGCGCTGGCATAGAGAAAATCGCGGCGACGAACATCAAGAACGCCGCACAACAAGGTTACAAAATCTTTGGACTCGCCCCGGCTGGAGATAAAAGCCGCATTAATCGACTGCAGGATGCCGTCGGGCGCGGCGTTCTTTTGCACCGCCGCATGGGCCAGACCATGAGTTTCCGTAATAAACATCGCGGCGCGCAGCCCCTTGCCCACGGCGTCGCCGATCATCAACGCCAGGCGGTCTTCCCCGGTAAAGAAAAAATCGTAATAATCTCCCCCCACCTCCCGCGCCGGCAGACAAACGGCGTCAAGTTCATACCCGTCAAGGCGCGGGACGCTCTGAGGCAGTATCGATTGCTGCACCTGCCGAGCCAGTTTCATCTCGGCGGCCAAACGCTCCTTTTCGGCCTTTAACAGCCGGGATTCCTCGTTGCGACGCCACTGGTCTTGTATTACCACGACGGAAATCACGACGGAAAAAATCACGGTGCTCAGCGTCAGAATGGACACTCCCGTATAGTTCAGGAACACCACCGTCATAGGGTCCAGAGCGCTCATGACGGCCTGCAAGGCAACGGCCTTTACCAGCAAAGACCGATGCACACCGTCGCCGCGCCGACGATGTTGGCTTTTATGGGAGCGCCATAACAACCAGAGCACGTAAAAATACGTCGAAAACCAGACGCAAAAAACAGGCATGGCCGGAAAGCCGTATTCAGGCTGCCACGGGACCAGGTGGCGCCAGTCTTTCGTCACATAGGCCGGCGACGCAACCGGGCTGAGAAAATACTTCGTCCATATAATCACCAGAGAAAAAACAAACAGACCGCCGATAAACAACTTCCCCCGTAAGGTGAACGAAGGCTGGCGCAGATAGTTCCGAATAAATCCAATGAAAAACAACAGGGATATGCAGTACAACGTCAATAACAGGCGATACAAAAAAGCAGTCCATTGGGCGGGATTTTTTATGGACGCTACCGGCGCACTGGGAGCAGGAATGCTGTCAATCAGAAAAAGAACCAGCAGCGCCAAAGCGTTTATCAGCAATAAAACGCCGAAAAGCAGGTTAATCGTTTTTCGGCCAAAGGCAAAATAAAGCAGGAAGAACAAAATGGCCAATGGCGCAATGACCATAAAGCCGAGTAAATCCGGCAGTAAATACCAGGGAAAAGGCAGCATGTCAGAAACTGAGTCCCAGGGACACCATGAAGTTTCGGGCCGTCCCGAAATCAGGCCTTAATTCGGGGAAAAAAGCCTCCTGAAAGGCCGCATCAATGGTGAACCAGTCATTAGGATAAAATCCCAGGCCCGTGGTCCAGCCCACCGGCCCGCGAAAATCCAGCGATAATCCCGTACGCACAAAGAAACCGGTAAACAGATTATGATCGACGCCCGCAAACATGCGATGGAGATTTAATTCGCCGGAATCATCATCGTATCGGCTGTAATCATAATCCAGATAGACGGCCGATTCCTTTTGGTAATAGTAACCAATGCCGGGTCTGACCGTAAAGGAACAGGCCGTATCATGTGAAGTTATCGTAACCGGCGGCCCTCCGGGGAAGGGAGGCATTTTCGTATCCGCAGGCATAAAACCCACATCCGTCGCCAAACCTACAAACCAGCGTTCCACCGGCCGATACAAAGCGCCCAGGCGAACCGCATAACCGTCGGCCTCCGTGGTGCTCAGTCGATACGGCCCCCACTCGAAATCCGTGGTGGAGCGATTATATTGAAACGCCCAGCCCAGGGCCATATCGTCCGTAAATCTTTTCGACCACTGTATCTGGCAGGCGTTCATATCATATTCGAAATCAATACCCTCCGACGTCGCATGATGATTGCTGTGCGCCTGAAAGCATATCGGAATAAACGTACCCAGTTGCGGATCGCGGATAACAAAAGACTCGGCCGTCACGCAAACAGCATTGCCCCCGTTGAAATCCAGATACGAAAATTGCGGGGTAAAACCCAGGGCCGCCGCCCCTTCCCTGGTGTCCCAGTCCGCGGAAGCGGGATTATATGAGGATGCCCACTTGCTGCCCACGGATGCACCGCCGCCGGCGCCAACATCCGAATACGGTGAAAATCGCCCCAACGCCGCCGGAAACCGCAGGCTGAAACTTTTATCCTTATAAACGTCCCCCCGCAGCGGCGCCGTTCCCTGGCTCAGCAGGATAAACAGAAAACCACAAACCCATAAACGAATTTTTGTGTTATCCCAGCGATTCATAATAAGCTGCTCCTTACCATTATACGCGATGGGTATCTTACCCTACGGAAATATCCTCTTAAAAATCACTCCATATGTCGAACAAAGAAAACAGCCGAGAAACGTTCTTGCCAGCTAACAGAAGACTTGCTTTTACCCCCATATAAACTATTTGTCAACCTGCATACGAAAAGAATGAAAAGACCTGCCCCTCTAAAAACACCTACCACCAGCCAGAGTTAGCAACTCCGGCTGGTGGTATCGGTTTTTTATTTGGACAAATAACAGGCGTTTGTTACTTTTTGCCGGTTTTCCGGTTATATTGTTGTTGTTTGGCGGCCAGTTCGGCAAGGGTTACGCCAACCATAAATTCCTTGACCTGTTTGGTAAGGTCTTTCCAGACGACCTGAATAGCGCATATACCTTCTTTGTCGCTTTCATCAGCGACAGCGGGGTTTTTCGCCGCAGGCTCGCTCGTATCGCCGGCAATATCCAATACGGCGTAAATATCCCACAAGTTGATATTTTCTGCGCCGCGGGATAAGCGATAGCCGCCTTCAGCGCCGCGCACTGAATCGATGAGTCCGCCAATCTTCAAGGATGTGGCGATCTGTTCGAGGTATTTGGCTGATATCGCCTGGTTTTCCGCTAACTTCCTCAGCGGGACGGGTTTACCACCTTCATGTAACGCCAGTTCAATCATGGCACGGACCCCGTAGCGAACGCGTGTTGAAAGCTTCATGTCTTGTACTCCAATTAGAAATAACAGTAACCTAATAGACATTTAGGTTATAGCCTACAGTTAATCCTCGGTCAAGTATTTACCTTACAGGAATAAGAAAAATATGGGCCTGCCTTAGGAGATTATCTTCAAGTTTTTCTCGTAAATTCTTTAATGACATTGCAATACTTGGGGTTATAATTCGTCTAAATAATATAAACCAACCGTGTCGGTCACGGAACATCAGAGTAAAAGTATCCTTAAGTAAAGGAGTAGCAATGAGTTACTTAAAACGTGGTCTATTGACGGCTGTGATTGTTCTGGCCCTTGTGACAAACTGGTGTGCTGCCGTGTCAACGGAGATATTGGGTGATTTGCCCGGCGATGCAGCATTTGTCTTGGTTACAAAACCTTTATCTGAACTTAGCAAAAAAGCAGATAATTATGCGAGAAAATTGGGCCTACCTATTTCACCGGAAGAGCCCGTGGACCTGGGAGCCATGCTATCGGGCGAGTTGGAAATACCAGGCGTAATGGATCCCAGTCGCGGCCTGGCGTTGGTCATTACCGACATGAACAACGCGGAAGAAACGCTGATGGCCTTCCTGCCGATTACCGATCCCAAAGCCGCCGCCGAAGCCCTGACAGCCAGCGGTGCAACTCCCCATCCGGGAATGCCCGGCGCTTTTCAGCGGATGGGCGAAGACAGCGTGGCGATGGTCGTAGGCAAATATATCACTATGGCCTCCAACGTCGAAGTATTCAAGAAATATACGGAAGCGAAAAAAGGCGTCACCCTTTCCGCTTCCGACGCCAAAGTGTTCGCCGATAATGACATCGCCGCCGTGATTAATCTGACCGGCGTGATGCCTGAGCTTAAGAAACAAATGCAGGAAGGTTTGGCGGAAATGCCGGAAGAAGCCAAAACCGGCGCGAATCAACAGATGTTCAATACGATGATTGATCGTTTCAGTGAATGTGAGGTTGTCACCCTTGGCCTGCGGCTGGGCGATGCCGGTATAAATTTTTCGATGAATGCCCATGCTAAACCCGGCAGCACACTGGCCAAATATCTCATCAACAAAACCAAAACCTCTCCCGCCGCTTTAGCCAAATTGCCGGGAAGCAATTTGATTTTCGGCGGAACCTTGGCTTTGGACCCTGAAGTCATGACAACGCTTATGGATGCAGTTATTGATATGAACATAGCGGCGGCAAACGCAGATAAAGCTAAGGAGGAAGATATTAAAGCTTTACGCGATATCATGCATAGCAATGCTGTTTTGGACAAAAGCTCCTTTGCCCTTTATACCCCTTCCGCCTCCGGCGGTCCCGGCATGAATATGTGCATGGTTGTCCATCAGGAAAATCTTGCCCAAGCCATGAAACAAAACAAACAAATGACCGAAGCTTTAAGCAAACTATACCAGCAGACCAACAACAAGACCATGCCGGTAATGGCTTATACGGAAAATGCCGGCAAGGTCGGTGAATTAAGTTATGATGAATTCGTCGCTGATTTTTCCCAGGCGGAAATGGCTCCCGAAGCGATGCAGGGCATAACCACATTATTCGGTTCGCCGAAAATTACCGGCCAAAGCGCATTGGTCAAAAAGGATATTATGGCGGCCGGTGTCGGCCAGGGAATGCTGGAACAGGCGATAGCGATGGTAAATAACAGCACCACCACATTGGACAAGCAGGCGGGTGTGGCCAAAGCCGTGCAGAACCTGCCGCCGCAGGCCAATGCTTACGCCTTTGTCGATATCCAGGGTTACAGCCAGTTTATGATGCAGATGATGATGGGTATGGCTCAGCAGAATCCCGAAGCCGCCCAAGGCATGGCCATGATGATGGGCATGATGGGCCAAATGCAGGGAACCGCCGGCTGGGCGGCTACGGCTGAAAATGGCTCGCTCAAAACCGAAACTTTTATCCCCATCGAAACCGTGCAGTCGGTCGCCAATATGGCCATGATGGTAATGCAGGGCATGGGCGGCGGCATGGGACCGGGCGGCCAGGAACCGGCGGATACCGGCACACCCACGTTTTAAGGAATGGACCCTCGAGGTGAGTAACGGCCAACATACCGCGATGAACCTTGAAAACATGACGGCAGTGAATGTACGCCCCCGGCCCGGAACGGCCGGGGGTTTTCTTTTCCTGTGTTTTCAGGAAAGGCTGACGATTGACCGTTACCGGCATAAGGAATAGAATACAGGTTTCCGGCCGCCTGGTCGGTCCGGAGTATATGCCTTGAAGGAGCGTATCGGCATGAACGACAAAATTCTCGCGGAAGCTATTACCTTCGACGATGTATTGCTGCTGCCCGGGGCCAGCGACTTTTTACCCAGTCAGGCGGACACCCGCACGCGGCTGACCCGCAAAATCAACATCAACATCCCGCTGGTCAGTTCGCCCATGGACACGGTCACGGAGGCGGCGCTGGCCATTGCCCTGGCCCAGGAAGGCGGCATCGGCGTCATCCATAAAAACCTCTCCATCGAGGCCCAGGTCCGCGAGGTGGAAAAGGTCAAACGCAGTGAAAACGGCGTTATTCTCGATCCCGTCACCCTGGGACCGAAAGAGCGGGTCAGCCGCGCCCGCGAAATTATGGCCGAACAGAATATTTCCGGCGTGCCGATTGTGGGCGAAAACGGCAAACTGGTCGGCATCCTGACCCGGCGAGACCTGAAGTTTCGGGCTAATTTGGATCAACCGATTGAATCCGTAATGACCCGCGAAAACCTCGTCACCGGCCCGCTGGACACCACGCTCGATCAGGCGGAGGAAATTCTCAACCGCCATAAAGTGGAAAAACTATTGCTGGTCGATAAAAACGGCGTGCTGGTCGGACTCATCACCATGCGGGACATTGAACGCACTCACGAATTCCCCAACGCCAGCAAGGATGAACGCGGGCGGCTGCGGGTCGGGGCGTCGGTCAGCGTCAACCAGTTCGACCGCATCGAGGAACTCATCAAAAAGGATGTGGACCTGATTCTGGTCGATAGCGCCCACGGCCACTCCAAAAACGTCATCGACACCGTGCGGCAGATTCGCTGCCGCTACGATATTGACATCGTCGCCGGCAACGTCGCCACGTATGAGGGCGCCAAGGCGCTGATTGAGGCCGGTGCGGATGCGATTCGCGTTGGCATCGGGCCGGGAGCGATTTGCACCACCCGCGTGGTGTCGGGCGTGGGCGTACCGCAGATAACCGCCATCATGGAATGCTCCCGCGCCGGCGATGAGGCGGGCGTGCCGATTATCGCCGACGGCGGCATCCGCCACAGCGGCGACATCACCAAGGCCATCGCCGCCGGGGCCTCGACGGTGATGCTCGGTTCGCTCTTTGCCGGGCTGGATGAATCGCCCGGCCAACTGGTCATCTACAAAGGCCGCCGCTTCAAACAGTATCGCGGCATGGGCTCGCTGGGTGCGATGATTACCGGCGGCGGCGAACGCTACGGCCAGGGCGGCCAAACCGACGCCCGCAAGCTCGTCCCCGAAGGCGTCGAGGGCCGGGTCCCCTATCGCGGCACGCTGGGCGAATTCGTCTATCAGCTCGTCGGCGGCCTGCGGGCGGGCATGGGCTATTGCGGAACACCCAACATCGAAGCCCTGCGAAAAAATACCCGCTTCACCCGCATCTCCGCCGCCAGCATCCGGGAAAATCACCCGCATGACATCGCCATCACCCACGAAGCGCCGAATTATTCACTCGATATCTCTCAGGAGCAGTAATGAAAACAGTCATCGGTTTAATCAGCTTAATAACGGTATGCGGTCTTATGGGTTGCCAGTCTGGTGACGTAACGCCTCCGCCCGACGACCCCGTCGCCATCGAAACCCGCGATTGGCCGGAAGCTATCTGCACCTACCAGCCGATGGGCGTCCCCCACCCGGCGCTGTATGTGCAGGACCCCTTCTTTGAAGGAAATGTCTCGGACAATGGCCGGTTCCAGACGTTTACCGGCGAAGACGCTCTGGCCGCGGCCGCCGGGCCGTTTATCTTTCTCGGCCAGACTGCCGCCGCTCCCGTCGAGGCCCTCTTTTATCCGCCCTGGCAAACCCAATGCGGCCGCAGTGACTATGACCACGGCGATGAACCCGCTTCCAAGTTAAGCTGGCAGGTTGCCGGCATGACGGCCGATGATGACATAAGCGTGGAAACATGCTGCAGCAAGAACGATTAAAGCTTTAGCCACTGATGATACAGATCCACCTGAGGCGGACTGATATAAATAGAATTCAAGAACTCAGAACCCAGAACCCAGAAGTTAGAATAAAACCAATATCTGCGGCCATCTGCGTAATCTGCGGATAACACGTCTTAAATCAGTGTCCATCAGTGAAATCTGTGGCAAAAAATATTTGAGGTTTGAAACCATTGAGCACCAAAGAAACCATCGCCATCCTGGACTTCGGCAGCCAATATGGCCAACTTATCGCCC
Organism: uncultured Pirellulales bacterium; assembly: GCA_964578395.1. Classification (GTDB taxonomy): domain Bacteria; phylum Planctomycetota; class Phycisphaerae; order Sedimentisphaerales; family SM23-30; genus JAFGBA01. The sequence continues at coordinate 8,812 of CAZOCV010000044.1, read as the reverse complement.
GCCGCGTGCGGGAGCATCACGTCTATAGCATCCTGTGCCCGCACGATGTGCCGCTGGCGACCTTGCAGGCCATGAACCTCAAGGGCATCATCCTCTCCGGCGGCCCGGCCAGTGTCTATGCCCCCGGCGCCCCTCGCTGCGATGAGCGTATATTCGAGCTGGGTGTGCCGGTGCTGGGCATCTGCTACGGCATGCAGATCGGCTGCCAACTCCTTGGCGCCAAGGTGCAAACCGCCCACGCCCGCGAGTATGGCTCCACCCGCCTGAACGTCACCAGCCCGGACAAGCTCCTGGCGGGCCTCGCGGGCGAAAAGGTGGTCTGGATGAGCCACGGCGATCAGGTCAACGAACTTTCGGCCGACTTTGAGCCGCTGGGCCAGACGCCCACGTGCCCCTTCGCTGTCGTCCGGCACAAGAAGCGGCCTTTCTTCGGCGTGCAGTTCCACCCGGAAGTCACCCACACGCCCTGCGGCACGCAAATCTTCCAGAACTTCCTCTTCGATATCTGCCGCGCCAGCGGCGACTGGAAAATGGGCAACTTCATCGAAACCGCCTGCGACGCCATCCGCAAGCAAGTCGGCTCCGGCCGGGTCATCTGCGGCCTTTCCGGCGGCGTGGATAGTTCCGTCGCCGCCGCCCTGCTGCACAAAGCCATCGGCACGCAGCTTACCTGCATCTTTGTCGATAACGGCCTCTTACGCAAAGGAGAACGCCACCATGTCGAAACCACCTTTCGTGATCACTTTCAGCTTGACCTGCGCGTGGTGGATTGGTCCCAAGAGTTCCTCGCCCGGCTGGCCGGCGTTACGGATCCTCAGCAAAAGCGACGCATTATCGGCCACGAATTCATTGAGGCCTTCCGCTCCCAGGCCCAGACCATCGACGCCCGCTTCCTCGCCCAGGGCACGCTCTACCCCGACGTCATCGAATCGGGCAGTAAAGATGGTAATAAAGCCGCCAACATTAAACTTCACCACAATGTCGGAGGGCTTCCCGAAAAACTGGGATTTGAACTGATCGAACCCTTCCGCGAACTCTTCAAGGATGAGGTCCGCCTGCTGGGCGAACACCTCGGCCTCCCGGAAAGCATCATCTGGCGGCATCCCTTCCCCGGCCCCGGCCTGGGTGTCCGCATCGTCGGCGACATAACCGCCGCAAGGCTGGCCGTCCTCCGCGAGGCCGATGAAATCATGATCGAAGAGATCACCGCCGCCGGCCTCTATCGCAGTATCGGCCAGGCGTTCGCCGTGCTGCTGCCGGTCAGCTCCGTCGGCGTCATGGGCGATGACCGCAGCTACGAAAACGTCATCGCCCTCCGGGCCGTCGAGACCACCGACTTCATGACCGCCGACTGGGTCCACCTGCCCTACGAAGTAATGGCCCGCATCTCCAACCGCATCATCAACGAAGTCCGCGGCGTCAACCGCGTCGTGTACGACATCTCCAGCAAACCGCCAGCAACCATCGAATGGGAATAATTTAGCCACTGATTTGCACTGATGGACACTGATTTGAATAGAAGCTAGAAGCCAGAAGCAAGAAGTTAAGAATAAAAGATGTCATTCCCGCACAGGCGGGAATCCAGAGTAGGGCGGGCCGGGTGCCATGCTCACACTCGTGTGAGCATGTTGTTCGGAGCCAGCCCGTTCGGAGTTCAGCCTTCAGGCTGGCCGTTTGCCCATGTCGTTCGCACATCGAAAACGGCCAAGCTAAAGCTTGAACTCCTAACCCGCTCCTCTTAACAGCGTAATCAGAGAAATCAGCGTCAAAAAGATTTAACCACGGAGTCCTGTCATGCACAACGATATCAAACCATATATCATCATGGACCTGGCGGAAATAAAATCCCATGCGGATATTATCATCGGTGAAATTGAAGCAGGCCGTTATGATGACAAATACAACGTTGCTTTCCATGTAATGTTAGGGCATCTCATGAATCACGTGGTCATGGCCTGGCATCAATCCAAGATGACGCCGGCCGACCTGGACGCCATGACGCAGGACAAGTTCAATGATCTGGTAAACTCCATCCCCAGATTCAACCTCGAATATAAACTCGTCGAGCTATGGCCCTAACGGCTATAGAGCGGGTCGCAGGCGTCTCTTGTCTTTTCCCGCCGGTTCCGGTAGAATGCCCTTTTAGTTAAGGAGTGGTATAATCCCAATGGGTAGATGTCACAAAGACCGAAACGAAGCCTCTCTTGCGTTCTTACCTGCCACAGCGGAACTCATCCGCATGGGCCAAGGGCCTATCCTACTTAACTCCTTAACGCCGCCGTTTGATTAATGGCAGACCGCCCAACGCCAACAGCGTTAATGACACAGGTTCCGGCACCGGCGTCAGCAGAAAAGCATGTACTCCATCCTTACCCGGATTAATACCATACCCGACAATTTGGCCCAGGTTGTTAATATCATAAGCTTCGATTAAATCCCAACCTTCACTGCTATCATCCAGAAGATCGTTCAGTTTCATTATACCGTGCGTTTGATCCCAAAAAAATGCTTGTTCCGTATTAAAGTGATCGAAAATACCGTAGGATGTCCCAACCACCTGACCGGTATTATTAATCGCTTCGGCAATACTTCCTATCGAATCAGGCAGAGTTCCCAGATCCATCATATGGCCGTTATCCCAGAGAAAGGCCCGATAGGGATCTGTATCGCGAGGTATTTCGGATGGTATGTCTGCGTAGCCAACTACCTGTCCCAAATCATTGATGTCCCGAGCTTCACTGAAATCGGATCCATCCGCCAAAATCCCAAGGTCAATCATGACGCCGTTATCCCAGAGAAAGGCATGATCATCATCACTATATATGGAATCACCAACCACCTTCGATTTGCCAACCACTTGACCTGAATTATTGATAGCATAGGCCCAACTGCCGCCATCTTCTCCTTTAAGACTTCCCAGATCTGTCATAACGCCATTCTCATAAAGAAAAGCATGAGGAGGGTAGGGGCGGATGTCGGTTTTGGAAGATCCCACAATCTGACCAACGTCATTAATAGAATACGCATAATTCATTCTGCTTGCGTCATCCAGTCTGCCTATATCAGTTATTGTGCCTTTGTCCCATAAAAGAGCGGCATCATAATACACATCTCGAGATGATGGATATTTTAAATTTCCGTACCCCACAACTTGCCCGTTATTATTTATTGAGCAGGCATAACTTTCTTCCGCATCTTGAAATGATTCACCCAGATCTGTCAAAATGCCATTATCCCAAAGAAAGGCGTGAATCACTCCATTGTATAATGTGGTATATCCCACAACCTGACTAAGGTCATTGATAGCATAAGCCTCTCTTCGCCCCCAATCTGTGCCCAAGTCAGTTACATGATAAAGCGGCAAATCGGCTATGGCCGAACGGGCAGTCAAAGTTAACACGATGATAAACAAGGCAACCTGGAGGGTTTTCATCTTGCTCAATCTCCCAAAAAGAACTAAATTCTCTCTTGTTCCCGGCGGCATCCAGGCAAACACAAGGGAATGCACCCAAAGCTTCAAAGCAAGACCCGATATACCGCCGACACTCTCTCCCGCAGGTAAAATTCCCACGGCAAAACTTAACTATACCGGAATTACCTACCTCCTGTCAAGGTGTATAATTCCTTTCAATAGGCTGAAAAAGGGTGAAAAAACAGCAATAAGCAGCCCAGGATTTAATTATCTTGCTCCAAAGATGGGATGATCATGGGCCGGGAGGACGTTTATCGGGCTTCCGGGATAAGCATATCCGGCGGCGAAGATAACGTTATGTTGTTCCGGGGTTAAGGTTATCCATCTCCGAGAATAAGGTTATCCAGCGATGGAGATATACTGATATTAGGGCCGAGGTTAAAGGGTCTTGCGCCCGATACCTTAATATCTTGGGCCGGTGTGAGCGGCTTAAACCATCGGGTCGAGCGGCTGGGAAGATTCAGTTGAGCGGCTCATCTTATTCATTCGAGCGGCTCGATTTGATTAGTTGAGCGGCTCAAGTTGATCGGTCGAGCGGCTGGGGCGGGGTTATCGGACGGCTGGGGCGGGGGCAGGAATATAATATCGCGGGGGCGGGATAACGTATGGCCGGGGGGCGGATAAGTTATACCGGGATGCCGGAGAGCTTAGGCCGGGGGCGAAGAGGATGGGTCCGGGGCCGGCGAAAAGCGGTTATCAGGGCTGATATGCAGGATAACGCCGCCGCACTCAAGGCATCCGCCGGGCGGAACCGGCACACTCGCCCGATCGCAGCAAGCGGAGAACCGGCCCCGCGCCATGGCCGCGCGGGCGGGTCATGCCCTATCGACCGGCTCAAGACCGGGCGTAGCCGCGCCGATGAAGCTTATAGGTGAGGTCGCTTTCGATTCCTCCAATAGCGGCCTCGCCGTGTTTTCGCTTGGAGAAAAAAAAGAGTTAGCCACTGATTGCACTGATGAACACAGATTAAGAAGAATTTATCAGTGTCGGTCAGTGCAAATCTGTGGCAAAAAAATAAACCGCCGCATCGTACGAGACAAGGTGTAAAACATTCTGGCTTCTGAATTCTGAGTTCTGAATTCTATTGATGATGGAGTGGAGAAAAGGCTTTTAGCCACGAATTAAAACGATTTTGTATGTGGAGAAAAGGCTTTTAGCCACGAATGAACACGAATTTGCACGAATTAATTTTTTAATTTTAATCTGTCATTTTGCTTTTTAATGTTTGCTTTTTGCTTTAATTCGTGTCCATTCGTGGAAATTCGTGGCAAAAAATAAACCGCCGCATCGTACGAGACAAGGTGTAAAACATTCTGGCTTCTGA
>CAZOCV010000044.1:0-3916 GCA_964578395.1 uncultured Pirellulales bacterium | reverse complement strand
GGGTCGGCGGCAGGGAACTGATTCAGCGGGCCGCCATGACGGCGGTGTCGATGAGCGAAGGCCAGATCGCCGCAGCGCTGGAGGCGTTGCTGGCGGCCGCGCGGCTGGAGCTAAAGAGCGGCAACAGCGTGGAAGTGCCGGGCCTGGTGACGCTGCGGCCGACGCTGCAAGGGACGTTTGACCGCGCGGATGACCCCTTCGAGCACGGCCGGCACGCCATCGGCCTGGCGGCGCAGATTGATAAGCGGCTGCGGAAGGCCGTTACCGGCTCGGCGCACGTGGAGAAAGTGGCCTGGCTGCCTCATGCCCCGAACATCGCCCAGTACCGCGACATCACCTCGGGCAGCATCAATACCGTCATCACACCCGGCGGCATCGGGCAGCTTACCGGCTGTGAACTGGCGTTCGACCGGGAAGACGGCGAGCAGGGGCTTTTTATCGCCGCCGACGCATTGGCCGAGCCGCTGGCCGTCACCTTACTGGCCAAGGCCACCGACCGCGAGATTGTCTTTCAGACGCCCCGCCTCGACCCCGCCATTACCAGCGTTACCCTGATGCTCAAACGCCGCACCCGCCCCGCCGACCCGCTGCTGACGGGCAAGAGTTCCACGCTTAGCGTGGCGACGACCTGAGATGATGCTCTCAGCGCGGTGTAGCCGCAACCAAACCCTAAATCCTAAACAAATTCAAAAGAGAAAAACGCCAAGGCTCAAAGCGAATATAACACAAGCGTTAAAGTCGATTATGATTTACGAAATTATAATGCGTGCATAAATAACAAGACGTTTTAGAATAATATTATGGATAGGCGGCCAAGAGGCGGAGCCGTTCTTTAATCTTGTTCATCTTGTCCATCATGTCTATTTATCTTTTCGGCTCAAAGAAAGACTTTATTGGACAGGATTTACAAGATTTACAGGATGATCGTGTTCATCATGTATTATTTCTCACGGAGACACTAAGGCACAGAGGGTTTTCTTCTCCGCGGCTGTGTGACTTTGTGAGAATAATTCTTAATTCGTGTCATCCGGCTTCGCAATGGAGCTTCGCCGTGACAAGTCCGTGAAATCCGTGGTTACAATCTTTTTGACGCTGACGATTAATCACGGCGTAGTCAAAGACGAAGACGGATCACAGATTACGCTGCTGAGAAGTCGAGCCGTTATTTAAATCTTGTTCATCATGTCAATCATGTCTATTTATCTTTTGCGGCTCAAAGCCCGGTAGGGTGTGCAACTCGTTGCACACCGTTTGCCGTGTGTGTTGGCTCATGCCAACCGCTCATCCCTTGCCAACCTCGTCGGCGGCGTGTGCAAGCAAGTTGCACACCCTACGGTTTGTCTGTTATTAAAAACCGGCGTCGAGGCCTTCCAACAGTATGGCCCGGCAGGGAGCGCCGTCGGCGTCGGCCATTTTCAGCGGGCCGCAGGTGAGGAAGTACCATCCCGGCTCAACCTGGGCCAGCAGCACGCCTTCAACAATGACGATCCGGTTTTCCAGCAGGGTAAAATGGGCGGGCTTGGAGGCCAGGCCGGACTTGTCGATACTGAGATAATCTATCGCCACCAGCTTTACGCCCCTGTCGGCCAAAACGCGTGCCCCGGAACCGTCCAAGTACACAAAGTCGCGGAAGAACTCCCCCTTGGGATCGGCATTGACTCGTGCGGAGTTATCGGTCTTCAATAACAGACGCTCGACATTTTTATCCGCAGGCAGCCTTTCCGCCAAAAAGGCCCCCGTTACCGCCTTTTGCCCCCGGCAATCCAGGACATAGGCCGGCCCGAAAAGCGATTCCAGAGGAAGCTTATCCACGCCGTAACTGTCGTTGAGGTAATGTCTGGGGGCATCCACGTGCGTGCCGACGTGGGCCGTCGTGGAGAATTCCGACACATTCGATGTATCCCCCCTGCCAATAGCCCTTTGCAAAGACCGCCGGTAAGGGGTATCCTTGGGATAGGTCAGCATCCCATCTTCGAGCGTCATGGAAATATCGTGGATAATCAGTTTTTTACTCATGAATGTCGGATTGTAACTTCAGTTATAGCAAGGTCCAGCAAAAATCTACAGCCAATGCCCGCCGTGGGGAAAACGGCCGGCCTCAAAGTCAGGTCTATTAACGAATTCCTGACCTATCCTGCCCCGTTTTTTGTAGTATTAAAACCAATGTTGAGGTATGATAAAACCGATAAGCATAATGGTTGTCCAGGCAGGATACTATCGCCGGCCGCAGAGCATACGAAAGAACATAACCTCTTTTGAAACAAATAGTTGTAAAATTATTGACACTTGCTTGCGGGGTTTTGCTCATACCCTCTGCCGCCATATGGGCCGCAACGGAATCCCTCCAGCCATCATGCCTGGACCGTATCGGCGTCCGCCAGGTACACCAGTACTACCGGGATTTAACCGGCTGGGGAGCCAGCATCGCCTTAGTTGAATTACCCCAAACCATTGGCCCTGAAGGCGTTATGGCATTTGTGCCGGATGTTGAACACCATGCTCTCGCCGGCGCTCGGCTCAACGAACTGTTTTATGCCCCCAACGCTATGGCCGGTTATTCCCAACATGCTAGTGCGATTGCCGGCATCCTTTTTGGGAACGATCCCAATGCCTGGTGCGAGCCGCTGGGTGGTTTTAGCTACCAAGGCATCGTACCAAATGCGGCTTTCGACGTTTACGAAGCCAACTGGTTTATCTTTCACAGCATTCTGGCACGGCAAAACAGGGACATTAATGCCGATGTCGTGAGTATCAGTTGGGGCAGCGAAAACGGGGACTTTCTCAGTCAATGGTGGCAACGCGGCATCGACTCTCTGGCTCAGCGGCAAGGATGCACTGTTGTCGCCGGATGCGGCAACGGAACAGATTCATTCATATCCATAACTCAACCGTCCAGCGGTTACAACGTTATCAGCGTAGGTTCGGCCTGCGGGCTGGGAGCGATTCCGCAACGCCTGGAATATTTCGGCCCGCCGCGGCAGCAAACAAGCAGTTTCGGCCCGACCGACGATGGCCGAGCCAAACCGGATTGCGTAGCGCCGGGCATTATGGTCAGCCCCTCCCTGAGCGATCCCTTCAGTTATGAAATTGATGCCGAAGGTTTCGGCTACAGCAGTTACGCCGCACCCCAGGTGGCGGGCATCGCAGCGCTGCTGATTGACGCCGCCCGGCAGTACGGCTACGAAAATGGCGACGACCCGCGAGTTATCAAAGCGTTAATTCTCAACGGTGCCAACAAACTCACCGGCTGGCATAAAGGCAACCCTGATCTTGACGATGACCACACCGCCGTATTGGACCGCCTGCAGGGCGCCGGGCTGGTGAATGCGTGGAACGCCTTTGAACATTTTCAGGCCGGACGATATGAACCTAATCAGCCCATGCCCACCGGATGGGATTTCAATACCATTTCGTTTGATCCTAATGCGCCGGATTCGGTGCGCACTTACGACCTGGGCGTTACGATTCCCGCCGGCCAGACGATTAAAGCAACGCTATGCTGGTATCGCCGCTATCAGCAGGACCGATTCTTCACCTCACTGCCGTTGGCCCGCCTGGCACTGGAACTCTGGGCAGCGGATGAGACGGGACAACTGATGGAATTGCTGGATGTGTCCGAAAGCGCCAACGATAATTTGCAACACATTTATTATACTGCCGATAAAGACCTGCATCCAGTGCTGGTGGTGCTTTCCGCCCCGGAACCGGCTGCGACGTTCACGCAAGAAACCTACGCCCTGGCTTTTACCGCCGAACAAGCCAACTGGCCGGGCGATCAATTCCAGGCCGATTTCAACGCGGACGGGCTGGTGGATGTGCGCGACCTGGAACATTTTTTGCATACCTGGAACCGCTGGCAGGCACAGGACGGGGTCATTACCCTGCCGACAAATGTCGCCTGGCTGCCTGAAGACCT
>CAZOCV010000043.1:0-19957 GCA_964578395.1 uncultured Pirellulales bacterium | reverse complement strand
CGTGGGGAGCAAGTAATTAAGTACCTGGGGAGCAGGTTATTAAGTACGTGGGTTGCGGGTAATTAAGTACCTGGGAAGCGCGTACTTAAGTACCTCGGATGCGTGCCCTTAAGTACTTCGATAGCAGGTACTATAAGTACTTTGATCGCGGTCATAGTATTACTTTGGTCGCGGTCATAGTATTACCTGGGGAGAAAGTCAACGTTGTGTTGGTATCCAGGTAAACGTTGACTTGGTATCCAGGTAAAGCTTGACTTGGTATCCAAGTAAAGGTTGAGTTGGCAAGCATGTCAAGGTTGACTTTGGTTCAAGGTAAAGGTTGACCCGGGAGCGGGTAAAGCTTGTCCCAGGAGCAGGTAATTAAGTACTTCGGCGGCGGGTACTATAAGTCCTTGGGCCGCAATCGTGATGTTTTATGCTGATAGCCCCTTGTGAGAACAAGGGGTTCCTGGGTAAGCGCACGAATCGCCGCACGCTAACCCCACCCCGGCTTATCAGCCGGGGCTTTTTTTCTGGATTCTGGCTTCCCTAGTCACGGCGTAGTCGATTTATCACGGCGTAGTTATAAACGAAGCCGGATGACTTCTAGCTTCTGACTTCTGGGTTCTGAATTCTGAGTACTATTATTATTATTCATGTCTCGCCCATGAAGCAGCGACCAACGGGAGCGGGTTAGTTACAGAAAGCTCGCGGCGATCCGGTCCAGCCTTTGGCTGGATGCTCACGCGAGCGTGAGCATGGCACCCCAAGGTTTATTGTTTCGCCATGAGCGGTTTTACTTCAGAAACTTGGGCGAGACGCCCAAGCCACTTGGGTTGGGAGTTCAAGCTTGAGGAAACAGATAACCGTTGGCAATACCGGACAAATCCGATTATATTCATTGACTTATCGGTCTGAGCCGATATATTATTGGAAGCATTAGTGCTTGGGAGATAAGAAGATAGTTTATGGTTCGGATAACGCTACCGGATAATTCCACAAGAACATTTCCATCCCCTCTCACGGCCCGCGAGGTGGCCGGGGCCATCAGCCCGCGACTGGCACAAGATGCCTTAGCGGCGCGGATTGACGGGCAACTCCTTGATATTACAACAGTTATAGACGGCGACCACCGTGTTGAAATCGTCACAACCAAAAGCGATCCGGCGGCGGCCGCGGACTTGATGCGGCATAGCTGCGCCCATGTCATGGCCGAAGCCATCTGCCGATTGTTCCCCCAAACCAGGCTGGTTTATGGGCCGGCAGTGGAAAACGGGTTTTATTATGATATCGACCTGGACCGGCCGATCACGCCGGAGGATTTCCCTGCTATCGAGGCGGAAATGGCCAAAATCGTGGCCGCGGACCGGCCCTTCTGCCGGTATGAATTGCCGCGCGATGAGGCCATGCCGCGGCTGGAAGCGGAGGGCAATCGCTATAAAATTGACAACGCCCAGCGCGCCCAGGGCGATATTTTGAGCTTTTATACCACCGGCCAGCCGGGCAATGGCAGTTTTGAAGACCTTTGCCGCGGGCCTCATGTCCCCAGTACGGGCTGCGTCGGGGCGTTCAAGGTGATGAGCGTCGCCGGGGCGTATTTCCACGGCGATGCCTCGGAAAAAATGCTTCAGCGGATTTACGGCACATCCTGGCCGACGAAAAAAGAACTGGATGCCTACCTGTTTCGTCTGGAGGAGGCCAAAAAGCGCGACCATCGCGTTCTGGGCCGGCAGCTTGACCTTTACAGCGTGCATGACCATATCGGGCCGGGACTGATTCACTGGCACCCCAATGGCGCGCTGATTCGCCACGAAGTCGAAACCTTCTGGAAAAATGAACATCTCAAACGCGGCTACGATTTACTCTACACGCCGCATATCGCCTCGGAGAAGGTCTTTCAGCTTTCCGGCCATCTGGAAAAATACGCCGACATGATGTACTCGCCGATGGACCTGGATGAACAGAATTATTACCTCAAGCCGATGAACTGCCCGTTCCATTACGCCATCTATAAAACGTCGGTGCGCAGCTACAGGGATCTGGCGTTGCGGTGGTGCGAACTGGGCACGGTGTATCGCTACGAACCGAGCGGCACGCTGCACGGAATGCTGCGGGTGCGGGGCTTTACGCAGGATGACGCCCATACGTTCTGCACGCCGGAGCAGTTGGGAGCGGAACTGGACCTGATTCTCGAACTGATGCACTTTATGATGACGACGTTCGGCTACACCTACAAGGCGTACCTGGCGACCCGGCCGGAAAAATATCTGGGGACGGATGAAGAATGGGAGCGGGCGACGCGCGAGCTGCGGCTGGCGCTGGAGCGGCGCGGGCTGGATTATGAAGTGGATGAGGGCGGCGGCGTGTTTTATGCGCCGAAAATCGATATCAAACTGATAGATTCGCTAGGCCGCGAGTGGCAGGGACCGACGCATCAGGTGGATTTGCAGGCGGCCAAGCGATTTAAAATCAGCTATGTGGGCGCGGACAATCAGGAGCATGAACCGATTATCATCCATCGCACCGTACTGGGCAGCATGGAGCGATTCATCGGCGGCCTGATCGAACATTTTGGCGGAGCGTTCCCGCTGTGGCTCAGTCCTGAACAGGCGCGGGTGCTGCCCATCAGCGAAAAGACCAACGAATTCGCCTGCCAGGTGCAAAACCGGCTGCGGGCGGCGGGCATTCGCTGCGGACGGGATGTCTCCGATGACAAGATTAACGCCAAAATCAAGCACGCCCATGACATGAAACTGCCCTATATGCTGGTCGTCGGGCCGGCGGAGGCTCAAAGCGACACCGTGGCGGTGCGCATCCGCGGGTGCAAGAACCAGCGCAGTGTTAAGGTTGATGAATTTATCGCGTCGGCGCAGCAGGATATTGCCGCAAGAAATCTGGGGCTGGGATTGGCGTCATGAGCCGACAGTTACCCAATCTCCCGGCGTGATGACTCTTTTTAGAAAGGAAGGTGATTGCCCATCGTGACCAAAAGTTTGCGAATGAACGAGATGATTCGGGTGCCGCAGGTGCGGCTGATCGACGAAGAGAACAATCAGGTCGGGGTGGTGGATACGCGTGAAGCCCTGGAGCGGGCGCGCGAAACCGGCCTGGACCTGGTGGAAGTGGCCCCCACCGGCAAGCCGCCGGTGTGCCGGCTGATGGATTACGGCAAGCACAAGTACGATCTAAAAAAGAAAGAACATCGCGCCAAAGTCAAGCAGCATCATACCGTCATCAAGGAAGTGCGCCTGCGGCCGAAAATCGATGACCATGATGTGCAGACCAAACTGAAACAGTCACGCGAATTTCTCATCAAGGGCAACAAAGTTCAGTTCACCATGTTATTCAAGGGGCGGGAAATGGCGCATACGGAACTGGGAATGGAGATATTCGATCAGATCGTCGCGGCGCTGGCCGACGTGGGCAAGATCGAATCTCCGGCCAAACGCATGGGGCGACGGATTACGATGGTGCTGTGCAACCAGCCGGCGGGCAAAACCACGAAAACCGGCCCGGAGAAAGCGAGTGTTTCCGAAACGCCGCCGGTTCGACGTTTGGGCGAAGCGATATCCGGCGAACGGCTGCATATTCCGCGGCCGACAACCGCCTCCGTGCCCTCCGTTAGCGAACCGCAGGATGCCGACGAGGAGTTGGAACTTGCCGAAGAGGATGTGGAGGATGAGCAGAATTGAGCCATCATCCGGCCCAGCCATGTTAGCGGCGGCCGGAAGTTACCAGGCGATTTTGCACCGTTGTCGCTGAAATATAATCGGCACCACGACTATTAATTCCAGTGAAATTCTTGACCGATTAAAATAACCTCACCCATAAAAGGAAAACAACATGGCAAATCACAAGCTTTTCACGACGATGGTATTATCGTTTCTGATGACGGCAATAACGTGGGCCGAAGAAGACCCTAATTGGACGGTCAATCTAACCGTACAGGATAACGCCGGTCAAATGATGCCCGCCTTTGAGGCAATGGCCGCAACGGCGTACACGGCAACAGACTGGACGACGGGCCGCGAGGGAAAAGCAACCATAACGGATAAGATTAAGACGGTTTATGGACGCCCCTTGGCCGATTACCAGATTATTATTCGTTCGTCGGGCTATGCACCGGAAATCGTTGGAATAAAGGCGGAACCGCAAGGAACGGCCGAAGTAAAGGTGGAGATGACACCGGTTAGCTGCCTGCTGATCATCACCAGCGAAGACGGCCGGAGCCTGCCGGCAAACCTCAATCCCGTGGTAGTGCCGGAACCGTTTGCAGCCTGGGCATTACGCGGACTGTCGAATACGCAGCCGGAATCCCGGTCTCCGTGGGATCTCTGCATGACCAGCCCGAAAGGAACCGGTCAATTTGCCTTTTCCCCGATGGCGGAAAAATCTTTTATTGTCATAGTGGATCACCCCGGCTTTTTGCGGGGATTCGTTGCCGGCCCCTTTACCGCCGCGGAGACGAAAGACGGCCTGACCGTTACGCTGCCAACGCCGGGAAAACTGAGCGTGGCGTTTGGCCCGGCCGAAGGGCAAAGCGAAGTGCCTTACGAAACCTGCACCGTATCTTTGATTCGGGGATTCCAGAGCCTCCGCGCCAGTGCGACGCTGGCGGCCAATTCCGCCAAAAGCGCAACAGTAAAGGTGGAGCCGGACTATTATGTGCCGGGCGATTATACCGTTAGAATAAGCACCCATCCGGCCGAAAAAGTTGAACGCGGCATGATTCATCCGGGAGCGTTTCATGACAGCAAACAAGTCAAGGTCGCGGCCGCGAATGAATCTGAAGAAAAGCTGACGTTCAAACCTTACGACGCTGATTTTTACAAAGGCGACGTTAAGGCCGCGGTCACGGTGCAGATGGCCGACGGCAAACCGGTATCCGGGGAAAACTACAGCCTGACGTGTCGCCACCCCAATTATGGAGATGCTCAGGTTGCCGAAGGCGTATTGCCGGAAAACGGCCAGATTGTTTTGAATAACCTCGGCGCTAATAAATACAGCCTGCAGGTGGGCAAGGATCGCGCGGGGAATTTCACGCTGGCGATTTCCGGCAGGGAAAAAGACGTCACGAAAACCTTCAAGTTCCCGCCGATGGCCGGCAATGAAGCGCCGGAGATTAATTTACAGGAAGCGTTCAGCGACAAGACGGTCAAACTCAGCGATTTTCGCGGCAAGGTGGTCTTTATTGATTTCTGGGCGACGTGGTGCGGGCCGTGCCAGGGGCCGATGGGCCACTTGAACGAGCTTTGGCCGCAGCGCAAGGCCGAATGGGATGGCAAGGTCGTGCTTATCGGCGCCAGCGTCGATGAGAAAAAAGACGTCCTGCAAAAGCACATTGAGAAGAAAGACTGGAATAAAATCGCTCAACATTGGTGCTATGAAAAAGATAAAAACGGGGCTTTTGGTGCGGTTGCTCCCACGATTTACGGCGTAAGCGGCGTACCGACCAGCCTTCTCATCGACCAGAAAGGCGTCATTGTCTGGCGCGGCCACCCAGCGCAGATTGACCTGGAAGCGGAAGTGGCCAAGCTGCTGCCGGGCAGTTAACCCTGAGGAAAAAAGCCGGTGCCTGATAAATGGTATGAACTAACGGACCGGACCGCCTTGGCCGAGGCGGTTCGGCACATGAATGAAGAGGACCTGCGTTATCTCAACCGGCTGGTCGTCGAGCGGCTCAAGCTGATAAGTCAGGCCCATAGTACGGTTATGATGGCGCATTTCAGCGTAGGCGGCCAAATAAACCCTGATTTATACACTGGCGAAATCAAAACCGGCGAGATCATCCGGCTGAACAAGAAAACCGCCAGCAATTCCGCCGACGACGGCAAAAAATGGAACGTGCATGTGGGTTTCCTGCAGCCGATGTGCGGCGAGAATATTCAGCGTAACGGCAGCAGAGGATAAATTGTTCAACATCCGGCTGAAAACTGTATCGTAATAAATAGAAACGGCGACAACTTGCTTACTCTATTCAAGTACATCGCCCATGCACATTCGCCCTCGGACATTTGAATAATGAGCCACCTAATGACATGTTCTACATCGCATTTAAGGTATCGATAAACGAACCGTAAATCCCAAGTGCAATAATTTGCGTACTCCTGTCATTATATGTCCCCAGACCGAATTGATCTATATCGAGATCAAAATAGATTGTATATCCAGATTGTTGTTTCGGGTATTCCTCTAGCACCGTCCAATATTTTATTGGGGCATCATTATTAGATGAATCAAGATATGTTTCCAGTCTTGGCGATATCAGATACTCTTCTATATTATCCATGGTAATGCCGTGCCAATTATCAATTTCATATTTTTGAATGTCCTTTAAGATTATTTCTGATATACGCTCTATGATCTTATTCATATGATCAATGCCATATCATTTAAATTGCCTCATTTCATCACATCAATGTCTCTACGACGTTGCTGATGAGTTTGAGGCCGATGTCGTCCTGGAGGGTAAGGATGGATTCGGGATGGAACTGGACGGCGGCGATGGGCAGTTCGCGGTGGCGGATGGCCATGATGATGTCGTCGTCGCTGCGAGCGGTAACTTCCAGACAATCGGGGACGCTGTTTTGGAGAATATAAAGGCTGTGATAGCGGCCGGCGGGAAACGGCGTGGGGATATTGGCGAAAATTCCCTGCTGGTTGTGATATATCAATGATTCCTTGCCGTGCATCGGCGCATCCAGTACGGCCAGTTTGGCGCCAAAATACTCACCCAATCCCTGGTGGCCCAGGCATACACCAAACATGGGCAGGCAGCGTTTCATGGCTTGGTCAATCAAATCAACCACACCCAGTTCGCGCGGGGTTTTGGGGCCGGGGGAAATAAAGAGCAGGTCCGGCCGAATCTCATCAAGGTATCGGGGATCGAAACCGCAGCGGAGGGTGACCACTTCCACGCCCGTCTGGCGGACGTAATTAGCCAGAGTATGGACGAAGCTGTCCTGGTTATCCACAAAAAGCAGCTTTTTGGCTTTGCGCGGCTTTATCCGCGGAGCAGCGGCCTTTTCCTTAATATTTTTTGGCGCGGAAACAGCGCCGAGAAAGGCGGACGCCTTCAATTGGGTTTCCTTTTCTTCCTCGTCAGGGACGGAATCATACAGCAGCGTAGCGCCGGCGCGGACGGTGGCGACGCCATCCTGCAAAAAAATGGTGCGAATGGTAGTACCGGTGTTGAGCTGGCCGCTGAAGGTAAAAAAGCCGATGCAGGCGGCGTACCAGCGGCGCGGGTCTATTTCCAGGTTTTCAATCGTCTGCATGGCGATGGGTTTGGGAGCGCCGGTCAGGGTGCAGGTCCACATATGCGTGAGCAAGGCGTCGAACATGTCGCATTCTTCGCGCAAAACGCCCTTGACATGATCGACGGTATGAAACAGCCGCGAATAACTTTCAATCAGCCGCCGGCCGATAAGGTGGACGCTGCCGGGCACGCAGACGCGACTTTTGTCGTTGCGGTCCACGTCGGTGCACATGGTCAGTTCGGATTCATCTTTTTTGCTGGTGAGGAGTTTAAGAATCTGGGCGGCGTCCTGCATGGCGTCGTCGCCGCGGCGCACGGTGCCGCTGATGGGACAGGTCTCCACATCCTTGCCATCGACGCGAACGTAAATTTCCGGCGAAGCGCCGATAAGCTGCTCATTCCCGAGATTAATCAAAAAGTCATAAGGGCTGGGATTGTGCCGACGGAGGTATTCGAATAATTCACTGGGCTTATCGCCGCAGTGAAGGCGAAAAGACTGACTTAAAACCACTTCGAAAAAATCACCGCGCTTGCAGCCCTGACGGATTTTTTCCACTTTTTCAGCGTACTCGCCGGGAGCATGATCGCAGATAATTTCAGGAGATCCGGGATTAGCCTTCAACTCCCGTCGAATTCCTTCGACAGGCAAACCGACGGTGCTGCCATGCTCATTTTCAAATTCGTAGGATAAATGAAAGGCATTCCCGCGCTGGTGATCGATGGCGCTGACGCGGTCGGCAAGAAACAGGTGACAGTCCGGGCCGGAGTTGGTGCGGTCCAGTTTAAAAGTAATCGGCTCAAACTGAAACACCAGGTCGTAGCCAAATGCCCCGAACATGGTCAGATATTCATCGTCGCAGGCCATCAGGTCGCACAAAGCCCGCAGCAGGGAAAAGATGCTGGGCTGTTTGCTGCGCTGCTCTTCGGGAAAATAATCAGGCATGGGGCGAATGACGCCGGTAATGGACTCCTCGTCAATATGGCAGCATTCCACATGCGGATGCTTTTCTATAACGGCCCGCCACATTCGCAGGACTATCCGGCCGCGTTCATTCAAGGCGCGAAAAGTGAAATTCCTGCCCTTACTGGTCATTTCCAGAGGCGGATCGATAAAACCGATATCCCAGCGGCTATAGCGGCCGGGATACTCATAATCACTGGCGAAGATTGCCCCTTTGGCCCGGTCGATGTCGGCGTAAATATGGGCGAGGGCCTCGTCCAGCGGGACTTCTACCTTTTCACGGATGACGCGAATGCCGCCTTTGGTGACAAATGTGTCTTTCATGGGTTCTGCTCCAAAAAAATAACCGCAGCCTCTGGATAACAGTCGGCCACGGTTTCGATTAGTTCTGCTGATGTGGGTTTTACGCAACGTACTAACCGCCGTGTCCGCCTTTCCGCCAACCACGCCACCACCACGCTTTCCGAGCTGATAACTGAAATAACATAATAACACCTTTATTTTTTAACAGGATAATTCCCGTAAAACTTTATTAGAACAGGAAATATATTCAGGGTCAATAGCAACCTGTATTTTTTTAGTCGCCCTTCTATTTGTAACCAAACAAGGATGATTACATAACTATTTTATATACAAATAGTTATAAAGCCTGGCGGCCGTCTCGCACCTCATTATTGTTAAAGTAACACGGTTATATCGATCAGGCAAATTTTCGGAATCTGGAGAAGATAGATTTCTTTAAAGGATCGTTGGCAATATAGCGTTTGTATCGTAAGCTTGAAATGCGGCATTTTGCCGTTATCTGATCGATGCCCAGCCGCTTTCGGTCAAATCCAGGAAGACAGCCAGGGAAAATTTATCAAAAGTTAACGCACGAGTGTGCGTTAGGGTATGTTTAACCTGTTTGTGAGGATGTTACATGGTAAAATCGAATGGTAAAAAATCACATCTGTTTCTGACATTGGGCTGTATGGCGCTGGCGGCATCAGCCCTATGGGCAACGACCGACGTAAATTCGGCCGTCAATTTCCTTATCCCGCTTGGCAATGAGTTTGCGCCCGATGCCTCCGGGGAAGTGGCGTATAATACCTCCGGGGCCAGCTTGCAATTGGCAGTAAAGGCCACCAATCTCGTTGCGGACAAGGAATATACGATCAAGTGCAGCGGCGTTGACCTTGTCAAAGCCGTGGCGGATAGCGAAGGGACCATTGCCGTTGCGGCGGATGTCACAGATGCGGCCACCCTTCAAAAAATCAGTGATGATGGCAAACGTAAATTTTTCCTCTGGCAGGATAGTCATTGCCTGGCCTGGTCCGGCAAAATTTTCACCTTCACTTATAATCCGTGAATTTCAGCGTCAGGCATTTGACCAAATCCCCGCCAAACCCCCGATACCGGGGGTTTTTTTATTGAAACAAAATCTGCGCTCTGATTGTACGATATCGTATAATAAGTAGTATAATAGGTTGTGTCCACAAATTGTATTCTATTGAAATAACTATGTTTACTCTATTCAAGCAGTAATTTGGGCGCAAGATAAATTTATCAGGTCGGCCTCCGGGCCGTATGGTCGATTCCAGATTCATTTTGGCCGCGTTGCGTTTGCTCCCGTCGGATTCGCCCGGCGGCATCCATTATTCGGCAGGTTGAAAAAATGCCAGCCTCTCCCAACGAATGGAGCCGATCGGGATCGAACCGACGACCTACTGGTTGCAAACCAGTCGCTCTCCCAACTGAGCTACGGCCCCGCTGTTTCCCGTACTTTCACTGGAATCCTGCAATCCCAATGGCATGAGATACAACGAGCTTATTGTAAAGCCCATCCCCACGTTAATAAAGCACAAAAAGCTTCATCATCCGCGGGCATGAACTTCACCCCGGTTGAACAAAAGAATTTCATGGACGAGTTTAAAAGCCTATTTGGCCCCATCCGCGGACTTACCCTCCAGCGAGCAGGGACATCCGCCCTATTTTCCCAGGGCTATGGGCAAAACGGATAAAACTCCTTACTGCCTGTCAATTAAGAAGTTATCAATTATTTCACAATCGCCCCGGCCCGCTGGACCTGGGATAATTTATCCTGAAGATTAATTCTCTGGACATGTATTTAAGACGGGAAGTACAATAATCCTTTTATTTGCAACAGGTTAATGACTTATGTCACTTATAGAAAGGAATACACACATGCGTTCGCTGCTTGGAATAATGGCCATCGTGTTTTTGATGACGGGTTTGGCATGGGCACAAACCGAGACCTCCACAACAGAAACACCCGTTACGCCCCCGCCGGCAGCAGCTCCAGAAGCCGCCGCAGGGACTGAAGCTGCCCCTCCGGCCATACAAATAGCCCCCGAACCGACAACACCTCCCGCTGAGGTTGATAGTGTCGCCATGACAGTCAATGGCAAGGATTTCATGGAGAGCGATATTAAGAATCTGTTTAATCAGCGAATGATGAGCCAAACGGGCGGCCGGAGCCTGCCCCCGGATCAAATGAATCGTATGTTGCAAACGTACCGCGGTCATGTGATGCAGGAACTTCTGGATCAGCATTTGATTGGGCAGCTCTGCCAGGGAAGCGAAGTCACGGTCACCGATGAGGATGTCAATCGCCAGTTGGATAACATGGTCGAGTTTGTCCTGGCGCAAAGGAACACCACCCGGGAAGAATTTTCCAAAATGCTACAGGAAAAAGAAGGTAAAACCCTGGATGAATTATTGACGGAAACCAGGAATAATCCGCAATTTCGCCAGGATGTTTATTTGAAAAAACTCGTGGAAAAGCGGCAGCCCGGCTCCACGCAGGTCAGCGAAGCGGACGTCAGGGATTTTTATGATAAAAATCTGCCCACCCGCTACACCAGCCCGGAAAGAGTGCGGGCCAGCCATATTTTGATCAAAACCCAGGGAGTAACGGACGCAGAAGCCAAAGCGGCTCTGCGGAAAAAAGCGGAAGATATTCTCAAGGAAGCCAAAGCTGAAAATGCGGATTTCGCGGCGCTGGCCGCCAAATATTCGGAATGCCCCTCGTCTAAGGACGGCGGTGATTTGAACTATTTCACACGGGACCGAATGGTCAAGCCGTTCGCCGATGCGGCGTTCGCCATGCAGCCCGGCCAGATCAGCGATATCGTGGAATCGGATTTCGGTTATCACATCATCAAGCTGACCGAACGTCAGGAAGCCGGCGTCAAAACCTTTGACGACGTCAAAAAATCCATTGAACTGGAGTTGAAGTCGAAAAAAGAACAGCAGCAGATTGATAACATTCTGGCCGAATACCGAAATAAAGCGACGATAACGTTCCCGGAAGGCAAACAAACCACGCTGCCTTTCCAGGTCCAGCCGCAGATTCCGGCGGCGACTCCTCCGGCGGAACCCCAAGCCGGCCAGGACCAGCCTGCTGCTGACAAAGAAAATCCCGATAAGACGGATAAAACGGAATAAGACGTGACAACGCCGTGATTTTCAGAGTTTCTTAACTCTCCGGCAGAATTCTAAAAAAACTTGTTTGACATACTATTGAGCTTCGATTAGTATTTTCTTACTAAAAGTTAATAATTCACGCACGCCACCAGACGTGATGTGATTTGGCCGCGGGGTGGAGCAGTCTGGTAGCTCGCCGGGCTCATAACCCGGAGGTCGCAGGTTCGAATCCTGCCCCCGCTAGTAGTGAATAGAAAGGGACTGTCAATCATGACGGTCCCTTTTTATTTGGGATAAGCAGGCGGCCGCGAGCAAAGACAAACTTATCTTTTTATGAATGAGGGGAATACATCTTTCCGAACAGCGTTATCGCGGAAGCACGGTCGATGGTGCACGTAACCCGTTGACCAATCAGTTCAGGTGAACCGGGAAATACTACGATATGATCCCCGCGCGTTCGGCCGGTAAGCTGGAAGCCGGATTTGGGGCCGTCCAAGTGGGGCTTCTTACTGAGACCTTCCACTAACACCTCAACGTTCTGGCCGATAAATTGGCGATGGTGTTCCTGGCTGATTTGATTTTGCAATTGCAGCAATTCGGCCAAACGCCGCTTCTTTATTTCCTCCGGCACATCGTCAGTCATCGTGGTTGCCGCGCGAGTCCCCGGACGAGGGGAGTATTTGAACATGTAACAATTTTTATACTTCACGATTTTGAGCAAATCTTTCGTTGCGGCAAAATCGTCCTCCGTCTCGCCGCAAAAACCCACAATAAAATCGCCGGCCAGGGCCATATCCGGCATAAACGCTCGCGCTCTGGCAATAATATCAAGGTATTCGGCAACCGTATAATGGCGATTCATCGCCCGCAGAATTCGGTCCGAGCCGCTCTGGGCGCACAGGTGCAGGTATTCGCATACTTTGGGCAATCGAGCCATTGTTTGCAATAATCGATTATCAATGTCACGCGGGTAGCTGGTGACGAAGCGGATTCGCTCCAGACCGGGAGTATCGTGAATGGCTTCAAGCACATCGGCCAGTTGCAAGGTGCGTCCATTCTGTTCGTAACGATAAAAATTCACCGCCTGGCCCAGCAGAATAATCTCACGGACTCCCCTTTCCGCCAGTTGCTTTACCTCCGTGACAATATGCTCGAGCGGCCGCGACACTTCTCGTCCCCGCACATAAGGAACGATGCAATAACTGCAATAATTATTACAGCCGCGCATAATTCTCACATAATCCGTCACGGGCGAGGCACTCCTGTCGATTCCGTGCCGAAGGTCCATATCGTCAAGCTTTTCTTCGCAGGCATTCTCATTAAGCCGCACCACAGGCCGATTTTCCTTTTGGGCCTGGTCTAACATTTCCATCAAAGCATAAATATGCGCTGGCCCGCATACGACATCGGCACAACCCGTGGGACGGGCAAGTGCGTGACCAAGCCGCTGAGCCATACAACCGACCACCGCCACCAAAGGTCGTCGGCCCGGACGATTCCGCCACATGCCCAGCTTGCTGAGCACCTTTTCTTCAGCATGTTGCCGCACCGAGCAGGTAACGTAAATCACCACGTCCGCGGCGTCGGCCGTATCCACGAAGGCATACCCTCCCCCTGCCAGTTGCTGCATTATCAACTCGCCGTCCAGCTTATTCATCTGGCAGCCCATGATTTCGATGTAAGCGTTTTTCATTATGGCAACGGATAATAATACATTCGGGGTAAGTTTACAGCGATTTTTTATAGCCCCTGACGATGACCGCTATAACCTGTTGTCGCATAAAGCTTTAATTTGCTCTCCCCACCCCTCTGGCAAGGTCGAACGGCTGCGGCGCAGAACGTCGATAACGTGGCGAAGGTCCTCGTCTCGATTCTGTGCGGCCAGACAGCGCAGGCTCCAGACCCTTGCCAGCCACCAGGAATCGCTTTCTTCGCCCTTATCAGGATCGCTACAGGCTCGCACCTTTTGCCAGGCCTCCTGCGAAGCCGGGTAATCCCCCATCGCATAAGCCGCCAATCCCTGCACCTTCCATAGCCAGAGCCATTCCGATGTCGCCGATGCGGGATTTATTTGCTCAAGCTCCTGCTTGAATTCATCCAAACAGGATAAGTTATCCGGCATTTGCCAATTCAGCCGCCGAGCGTAAGCGTTTAACAAAGCAAGATGCTCGAGGTAAAGGCGTTGTGCTGTCGCCGTGTAGTCATTTTGTGAAGAATTTTTCAGACTACGATAAATTTCACGGCTGACGGGTACGGCGGCGAGCAGATAGCTGCGCAGGTTTTCCGTGCGGTCTTCCCGTAGCATCGACCCAACATAAGTCGTGCGCCGCGTCAGAAAAGAAAGCCCCGCTTCGGCGGTTGTTGATTTTTCCGAAGCCTCCATGACGTCTTGCAGGATAGTTAATCCCAACATCGGCTCATTCAGCGATTCATAAATTTTTACCATCAGCAAACTGACCGCCGGCCAGAGGTCGGATTGCTGAGTGCTTTTAGCCTTTTCCGCCAGTTGTCTCAAATCATCTATCCATCGCCGCCGCTGCCGGACGTCTGCCGCCGAAGCAGACGATTCGCTTAGCTGGTAACGGCAGTAAATGGCGTGATACCGCGCCTGGTCGAAATATGAATCATCCTGCCCAACAGCTTCAAACCATTGCGCGGCAAGAGCATACTCGCCCAGATTTTCCAGTAAGGCGGCAAAGTAATACCGTCGTTTTTTGGCGGCGTCGCTTTCAGCAAACGGTCCCAACGGAACTGAACTTTCTTTTTCGAACCGCCCCACCAGCAGGCCAAGTGTCTTTTTCGCCAATTCCGTAAATTTATTCGGTTGGGCCGCATACAGTTGCAGGCTTAAATCCGCCGCCGTGGTTAATGCCGACAAGCTGTCGTAGGAATGGGCCTCATCGCTGATGCTCCATTGGGGATATTCAGCCAGTTTCGACCAGTGCTGCACGACATGTTCGGCGTGCTGCCTGTCCGCAGCATCAAAACGTTTAAAATCTATAAGCTGATATCGACACTGGCCCGCACGAAACAGCAAATATGATTTTTCACTTGAAGCATTATCAACAATACGGTCAATCCCGGCTTCATAAAGCAAGGCGGCGTGTAGCCGGTCCGGCGGATTCATTTGCCGTAATCGCTCCGCGGTTATTTTAATTTCCCAGGGTTCATGTTGGGCGATCCAAACCGACGTATCCTGAACTTTCGCAAGCTCCTGGGCCAGAAAAACGCCTAACAAGGCCTCTCCTTCGTCGCGAAGATATACTTTGGAGCGTAACAGTTCCTGCAACGGCGTAAAGGAACCTCCCCGCAGTTCGCCCTGCAATAAAGCCAAACATACCTGCTTGCACGCCGGCAGAGATATCTTGTCCGAATGTTGCGCCAAGAGCAATTCAAGCGGCTTGATATTTTCCCTGACAGGCTTGCTCTGCCATAACCCCAGCTGCGTTTGTTCATAAAGGATCGTCCATGATAATTCGGGCGATAATGTCTGCCGGGCGGCCTGTTGAAAATATTTATCTGCTTTCTCGGCCCGCGCCGATTGCCGATACGCCATTAACGCCTGAACGCGCCCCTGCCAGAATAGCATTTCCGCCAACGACTCTTTTTTCACGTCAGTGGCCAGCGTCTCAAATCGCTTCTGACAGAGAACCAGCGAAGCATGAATATCGGCCGCTGACGTGGATGGCGGGGACGATGCGCTGAAGGTTTTGCCCCACGCCGCGTAATAACGCCAGGCCGCATCCAGAAATCCCAGCCGTAAACGCAAACGCATCAACTCATCGTAAAATCCGCTTGCTCCGAATCGCGTTTCCCAGTCCTCGCCGTCATAGCCATCCAGATACGTGTATAGTTCTTCCGCCGCCGTATTCAGTCGCTCTAACTGCTGCTGAACGTCATTAAGAATGCGAAATAATTGCGCCTGTCGCTCCTCGACCGCCTCCGTATGACGCAAATAATACAGATATTCCGCGGTCCGGTTGGCGTCCACCTCCAAACGTTGGGCCGCTTGTTCAACTTGCTCACGAAACGGGGCGAGTTGATTTTGTTCGAGACATTCACGAGCCAGTGGTGCGGAATCAGCCGCCCCAACGGCGGAATCCATTATTCCGACGAACGGAATAAAGACAATGAAAACAAAAAGAATTCGCATGGTTATTTTGAGCGCGGGGCGCTGACAAAAACGATATGCCGCAGTTGCAGTTCCTGCATGGCGTTATAACATTTCACCACATGCTCCCAGCGGGCGTCGGCAGCGGGCGCCAGACGAATGGGATCATCGAGTTGACGGCCTTGCCGAGCCAGCACCTCCCGGAGGCCGGAAAGAAAAGCGGAAAAATCATCGGTGTCCGCCACGATGCCTTCTTCCCGGCCGATGAGCACTTCGCACTGGTCCGGGGAATAACTGCGAACCGATATGGTTAAAGGATCCACTTCTGACCGGGCCGAGGCATGCGTCACCTGGCGAGGCAGTTCGGCCGGAAGAAATCCCTCCGGCGGGCGAAAATTGGCGGCCAGCAGAAAAAACACCAGCAGCAGAAACACCATGTCAATCAGCGGCGCCATGCGCTGGCCCGATGACATTAATCCGGGCGTATCCGTTGTGTCCGAGTTTCTCCAGATAATCGTGAACACTCCTTAATGGGCATGATGTCGCCGGGCAACCAGGCCTCGGCTCTCATGCTGAACCTATAATAAGGTAAATGCGTCACGATTTCCAGTCACACTTTTTGCAAAATTCAGTTTACCGGCTGGAGTTGGGGCCGCAAGGCAACGTCCGGCCGCGCCGGCGGCAACTGGCGCGTCAGCCACTTGGAACGGTGAGGTGTAATCAGGGCATACGGACCAATCCAGGAAAGCCCCGCGACCCAGAACAAGGAATACACAAAGGCCCATAACCCGGCGGGATGGCGATGACGCAGAAAATAAAAACCTGCCGGCACCGCCCCCGAAGCCGTTGCGCCGACAACTAGCGCCGGCGCCATGATATCCGGCTGGATCATCAGGCTGAACATCAGACTTAGCCATAAAACCGGCGCCGTCAGCATCTGGTAAAAGGACAGAAGAAAATTCACTCTCGCCCCCAACATGGAATTCTCCCGGAAACGGCGAAAGATAAAACGCCCCATGGCCAGATTCTCACGCACATTGCTGCGCGCCCAGCGTAAAAACATGCGGCATAACGTCGGGTAGCGCACCGGTACATTAGTATAAACTACGGCGTTGCTCTGATAATGCACGGCATAACCCAGGCGCAAAATGGCGTTGGTCAGCGCCCGGTCTTCACCGATGCCGGCCGGCGTGCCGCAAAACGTCTGGGTCAGCCATTCCGGCAAAACACGCAGTAATAAACTTCGACGATATGCCGATAAAGCACCCGGCGTGCACATAACGGTATCCACCGAGCTTTGGCCGGCACGGATAAAATCAAAACTGAACGCGAAGGACACTTCCAGCAATTGCGGGATAACGCCTTCATGGCGATTAAGCACCCGGACATTACCGGCAACAGCGCCCACACCATGCTGCGTGAAGGGACTGACCATGCAGCGAATCGTTTGCGGCTCTACGACGGAATCGCTGTCAACTGTAATTATGATTTGCCCCTGAGACCGCAAAATCCCCTGATACAGGGCATAGCGTTTTCCCTGATTGGTTTTCAGACGAATGGCCTGAATGCGATCGGGCCATGCCTGAACGGCTTTTTGCATCCAGGACCAGGTATCGTCTCGGCTGCCATCATCAACCGTGATAATTTGCAGTTTGTCTGCGGGGTAATCACTGCCAACCAGGCTCGAAAGGGTATCGAACACGGTTTGGCCTTCATTATAAGCAGGCACTATAACACTGCATCGAGGCAACCGCCGATTGGATTTACAGGCCGGAACGGGACGATAACGCATCCACCAGGCGATTCGCCAGATAAGAGCGGCGATATTCAGAAAAAAGGTAATCTGGGCAAGCAACAGCATTCCCGGCAGGTAAGAATTATGCTCAAGTACGGCCTGCGCGTCCCAAAACGCCTTGATTATTGCCCAACTTATTGCTGCTACAATAGTTAAAGCAACAACTCCCCATAAAAGCCGGCGACTGTAACACTCTGTCAGCCATTTGCCTGACGAGGGGAGCAAACCTGAAATATTGATCGCTGCCGGCGCGATAGCGGCGTCAGGGGTGATTTTCTTGGTATAGACGGACACTTTTTGCATAGTTTTCATAACGTGATTCCCACCAGAGTGTTATATTCCCGACCGTTGTATCGGGGAATTGTCTGGACGCAACTGAGCCGATCACCTAACGTTATCGATAATCAACCTCATATGCCTTGGATCTACGTTCACGTGGCCTACCGGCAACAACCGGCAACCTGCCAGAACACCGATCCAAAACGGTTATTGTATAGGCTATCGGTCTTATTAAAAGGGAAATTTTGCGTATTCGTACTGAAAACCGCGTTTTCGTCTGAAAGGCCAGGTAAGCTGTATCGTCTATAACATGTCCTTAATCCACTCTTTAACGATGGAAACGTCTGGCACTCTGCGCGTACTTTTCAGTTGGTACCGGGCGACGATGACCGCGGGCGTCTGGCGGGGAACCAGGCCGAACATGGCCATTTCAGCTTCGTCGGTTACAGAACTAATCTGAATGTCGTTGCCTAGTTCGGTAATGGCCTGCTCGATATTTTGGCGCACCAGTCGGGTCTGCTCGTCAGATTCCCCGCCAAGCAGATAAAACATCCCCTGACGGCGTTTGATGCCCAGGCGGAATTTCTCATTGATGCGCTGCTGGATGGCCTGAATAAGTTCATCTCGCGGCGGGATGCGCGAAACAAATTTAATCTGACCATCAATGCAAATGGTCGGCACGTTACGCACCATCAGGCTGGTCATAAATACCAGCGACTCACGGTATTTGATTTTATGTTCACGCCATTCGACAATGCCTTCAAATTCCGGGGCAATCTGCCGGACGGAATCCACCATATACTGGCACGGGGCGCAGGCTTCGCTATCAATCGTGATAATATCAACAACAACTTTATCATATTGGCCGTATTCACTCATATCGAGTTGTATGCCGGCGTCACTTCGTGCGGCCATCGTGCGGATGACATCACGCTGGTACGGGTCTTCGAGAACTTTAATAACGGCCTCCAGATTTTTCGGCGGTGTGGCGTAAGGCAAATCGCAGCCCGGCGAAAGAATAAATCCTGTATCCCCGGCGATATCCATACAGGCCAGAGCATTGCGCTGGGCGTCTTCGGGCGACCCCAGCAGCAGCACGGTGGTTAGCTGCATATTCCCCCCGAAACTCACATGACGCGGCAGGCAAACATCACGAGCATATTCCAGCGAAATATTTTCATCCACCGAAACGCCGTCAGGCCCGCATTCGCACATGGCCGCCAGATTCTGTTCGGCGTGGCCGCATACGAAGAACGAACTCAAGCCCTTGCGTTCACGTATGGCGCTGAATATCCGCTTGGCATAAGGCGTGACGAAACGATAAAACTGGTCGGGACCGATCTGGCTGGTCATGGGATCGACCACGGCGATGACGTCGCAGCCGGCTTCCAGATAATAACCGCTCATGGCTATGCAGACGTTTTCACAAAACGTCATCAAATGTTCGACCATCCCCGGATCATCGAACATTTTCATGAAGATATTTGTCCCCAGCAAATGCAGCGCCAGCGTGAAAGGGCCGGTAACCAGACCGTAAAGGGCGATATCCGGATTGGCCTGTCGCAATTGGCGGGTGACATCCAGCACCAGGCCGATGCGGCCCGACGTCGGGCCGGGAATGTGCAATTGATCGATGGTTGTCCCATTATTTAGGGGATGGCTATTGACGGCGGGTGGATTTTCCGGCGCCCAGGTCAGGCCGCACCCCAAAGCCTCCGCCTCGATTTGCAGATCAAAACATACCGGGATGCCATCGGGCCGATATTGATTGATCGCCGCTTGTACGCCCTGAACCATGGCCTGGGCCGACTTCAGATAGGCTTCCGCCGAAAGACCCATCAAGGCCCCCGCATGGCAGCCGACAAACGGCGCCCACGGAGTTCGATCCACCGCCTGCCGCGCAAAAGCCCGCCTGATCCGTTCCCGCCCTGTCATTTTTGTCGTCATTTTTTGCTGCTTCCGTAATTTTCCCAACTGCTAACCGCGTTTATCATGCAAAAAACCAAGATACCACAAGGCTCTCCGCAACATATCTATGAAACCAGTTAGACTAAACGCTTTTCGCCTATATGGCAACCTTTTTGATTGTCATAGTGTCATAACAAGATAGTAATGTCCGGTCTTAACCAGTTAAAAATGTCCGCTTTC
>CAZOCV010000042.1:0-20124 GCA_964578395.1 uncultured Pirellulales bacterium | reverse complement strand
GGGGGTTGACAGGAGGCGGGTAACGGTTTATCACTACAGGGGATGAAGACAGCCATACTGACGGCAACGGATGGAGCGAGTATAGCGGCCGGTGTGGCCCGTGGGGTCGAGGTGCTCGATAAGGGCGGGCTGGTGATTTTTCCCACGGAGACGGTGTATGGCCTGGCAGCGCGGGCGGACCGGCCGGAGGCCTTGGAGCGCCTGAGTCGGGTCAAGCAGCGGCCCGCCGACAAGCCCTATACCCTGCATTTGGGGGATCGCAACCAGGCGCTGGCGTACGCACCGACTATCAGCTTGCCGGATAGGCAGTTATTGCGGCGGGCATGGCCGGGGCCGCTGACGGCGGTGTTTACGCTGGATGAGGCGGCGGCCGGCGAGCAGCGAAAGCGGCTGGGGGAACCAACCTATAATGCCCTGTATTACGAACAGACCATCGGTATCCGCGTGCCGGACCATGCCGCAGCGCGGGGATTGCTGCTGGGGGCCGGCGGTCCGGTCGTCGCCCCCAGCGCCAACCGGGCAAATCTGCCACCGCCGACCACCGCGGCCGAGGCGGCAGCGCAGCTTGACGGCGACGTTGACCTGATTATCGACGGCGGCCCGGCCCGCTATCAGAAACCCTCGACCGTGGTGCGGCTGCGGGGCGAGCAGCCCCCGGAGGTGCTGCGGGAGGGCGTGCTGGATGGGCGGATGCTGGCCGACATGCGGACGCTGAACCTGCTGTTTGTCTGTACGGGCAACAGTTGCCGCAGCCCGATGGCCGAGGGGCTATGCCGAAAATTGCTGGCCCAGCGGCTCAACTGCCGCGTTGACCAGTTGGCCCTGCGCGGGTATAACATAGCTTCCGCCGGGACGATGGCCTGGGAAGGCTGCCCGCCGACGGCCGAAGCCGTCGAGGCGTGCCGGGACCTGGACGTGGATATCAGCGACCACCGCAGCCGGCCGGTCAGCGAGCAGGTTGTTTATACGGCGGACCGGATTTATGTCATGACCCGTGGTCATGCCGAGGCCATCCGGCGGATGTTCCCGGCGGCCGGCGAGCGGGTGATGCTGCTGGCGGAAGATGAGGAGATAACGGACCCCCTGGGCGGGTCATTTGCGGAATACATGCCGTGCGCCCGGAAGATATTAAGCAGCCTGGAACGGCAGATGGACAAACTGACATACGCAACGGATCGTTTGTAATAGAGCAGGTGTTGTAGCGACAACCGGAATGAACCAAACCTAAACCGAGACAACCACCATGAAAATTGCGATTGCCTGTGATCACCGGGGTTATGAAGCGAAGGAACTCATCAAAGCCCTGCTGCAGCGCAGCGGCCATGAGGTGTTTGATTTTGGGACCAACGAGTCCAAAAGCTCTGACTACCCCGATTATGCTATTCCGGCCTCGAAGGCCGTGGCCTCCCATGAGGCCGACCGCGGCATCCTTATCTGCGGCAGCGGCATCGGCATGAGCATCACCGCCAATAAAATTCGGGGCATCCGGGCGGCGCTGTGCCATGATGAACTAACCGCGCAGCTTTCCCGCCGGCATAATGACGCCAATGTGCTGTGCCTGCCGGCGATGCTGATCAATGACCCGCTGGTGTCGCGCATCGTGGAGACGTGGCTCAATACCGAGTTCGAGGGCGGCCGGCATGAGCGGCGCGTCGAAAAGATGATGGCCGCCGAAGACCTATGCCCCGAACAGGCGAAGGCCGCTCATAAAAACCATCCCCATCCCTGAGAGTGCCCATGACGCCGGAATCGCGCAGCAAGTTTCGCGCAAAAGAACTGGCGATTGTGATGAGCCACTATGATGTAGGGGCGATACAGGAAATTCACTCGTTCCGGCGCGGCAACACCCAGTCGCCCAAAGCCCGGATTATCACGGAAACGGGGACTTACCTGCTTAAGAAGCGGGCGCCGGGCCGGGATGATCCCTATCGCGTGGCGCTGGCCCACGAGCTGGAGTTGTATCTGGCCGAACGTGACTTTTGCGCCCCCCGGCTGGTGGGCACGATTCACAGCAACGCCACCATGCTGGAAACCCACGGGGGCATTTACGAACTGTTCGAGTATATCGACGGCGATGGTTACGATGGTTCGGAGGCGGCCACCCAAAGCGCCGGCCAGACGCTGCAGCGTCTGCATCTGCTGCTGAAGGACTTTAAGGGAAATTTTGATGCGCCGCGGCGGAACTATCACGATAACTCTTATGTGCGGCAGACCATCGAAGGGATTATGCCGGGCATCAGCAAGCATGACAGCGTTTTCGGCCACGAGGCGGAGCTGCAGTCTTTGAACGTGGAGTTGCTGGACAGCTACGATGAGGCGGCCCAGACGGCGCGGGAGAGCGGCCTGCTGGACGAAAACATCGTCTGTCACGCCGACTGGCATCCGGGCAATCTGATCTTTCGCAAGAACGAGGTGGTCGGGGTGGTGGATTTCGACGGCGCGACGCATATGGGGCCGCTGGCGGATATGGCCAACGGATGTTTGCAGTTTTCGCTGATTGCCCGCGGACGCAATCCGGAACTCTGGCCCGATGAACTGGATGCGGAGCGGGCGCGGTGGTTTTTGCAGGGGTATCGCCCGGAAGGTTTCGAGCCGGCGGCATTAAAAATTATAGCGGCGCTGATGGTGGAGGCCCTGATCGCCGAAGCCGTCACGCCCATCGCCGCGACGGGGATGTTCGCCGGCGTCCAGGGATTTACGTTTCTGCGGATGGTGGCGCGCAAGGTGCGCTGGTTAAATAAAGAAGCCCCGGCGGCATTAGCAAATAGAAAATGAAAAAGCAAAAATTAAATAGCAAAATGACAGATAAAAATGTAAATAGAATTCAGGGATTGGAAAATTTAACCGCGGATTGATACTGATTAAATATTTATTTTTCACCACGACCGGCTTCGCTTATCAGCTACGCCGCGTTAAAAAGGCACGAAGAGTCACGAAGAAAGATATAAAAATATACTTGGTTGATTTTGTAGCAGTTCAAATATTTGTTTTCCATAACAATGCAAGCATGAAGGATACAAAATAACGATGGCGCCATTGATTATTAGTATTAGCGGGGTGCGAGGGATAGTGGGAGAAACACTGGGAGCGGCGGAGGCTGTGGTTTGGGGGCAGGCGTATGGCGCCTTTTTGCGGGAAAGCGGCGGCGAGCCGCCGGTCGTGTGTATCGGACGCGACAGCCGGCCGTCGGGAAGCATGCTGGCGGCGGGTTTGGCGGCGGGACTGATGGCGACGGGGTGCGACGTGATACACCTGGGCATCGTGACGACGCCGGGGGCCGCCTTGATGACCCGGTTTCTCAAGGCCGACGGAGGCGTCGTGCTGACGGCATCGCATAATCCCATTGAATGGAACGGCATCAAGTTTTTGCGACACGACGGAATCGCCTACCCCGCCGAGGAAGCGCGGCTGATTCATCGTAATTATCACGAGAAACATTTTCATCTGGAAAAGGCGACGGGCGTCGGCAAGAGCCGTGAGGATACCCGCACTCACGCGGTGCATGTGGACACGGTATTGCAGTATTGCGATGTGAAATTGGTCAGTTCGCGGCGGTTTAAGGTCGTCCTGGACAGCATCAACGGCGCGGGGTGTTTTGTGACGGCCAATCTGCTGAGCCGACTGGGCTGCAACGTGGTGCACATCAACGACCAGCCGACGGGGCTGTTCGCTCATACGCCCGAACCAACGGCGGAAAATCTGGCGGACTTGGGCGCCGTGGTGAAAAAGCATAAAGCGGACATCGGTTTCGCCCAGGACCCCGACGCCGACCG
Organism: uncultured Pirellulales bacterium; assembly: GCA_964578395.1. Classification (GTDB taxonomy): domain Bacteria; phylum Planctomycetota; class Phycisphaerae; order Sedimentisphaerales; family SM23-30; genus JAFGBA01. The sequence goes on along the minus strand of CAZOCV010000042.1, from coordinate 16,351 downwards.
GCTGGCGGTCATTGACGAGACCGGCCGCTATATCGGCGAGGAATACACACTGGCGCTGGCGGCCAAATATATCTTCGGCAAAAAAACCGGCAACGCCGCCGCCAACCTGAGCACCTCGCGGATGATTGACGACATCGCCGGGGCGGCCGGAGGCGAGGTTATCCGCACGCCTGTCGGGGAAGCACACGTCGCCAACGCCATGATGGAGCATCACTGCATCATCGGCGGCGAAGGCAACGGCGGCGTGATTGATTTGCGGGTCGTGCCGGTGCGCAACAGCCTGGTGGGCATCAGCCTGATTCTGCAACTGATGGCGGAAACGGGCAAAACCATCAGCGAACTGGTCGCGGAAATTCCTCATTACTTCCTGGTCAAGACCAAGTTTGCCTGCCCGCAGGATAAAACGGCGGCCGTACTCGACAAGGTGGTGAGCCATTATCGCCGGTCAGGCGGCGAAATGCGCGTCGATACGCGCGACGGGATACGCATTGACGGTCCGCAGGGCTGGGTGCAGCTTCGGGCCAGCAATACCGAACCGATTATGCGCATCATGGCGGAAGCGGATAGCGAGGCAAAGGCCCGGGAGCTTGTCAAAGAAATAAAAATAGTTGCCGGGATCGGCGAGGAAGCGTGAAACGCAAAAAAAGGAAAGAATAATCCCCGCATACTCTTGCCGGGAAAAGGGTCGTTTTTGGTTTTACGAACCATCTGTTTCCCGATTGTTACCGTATCGATTTACGCAACCGGTTCTTCTTCCCAGAAATCAGGGGTGCTGGGCCAATTGATAATCTGCGTAATCAATTGATGGGCATAGGCAAGCCGGCCCTGTCCATCATCCACGTCGGGCCCAGAAGGCCCTGCTACCGGCACCGGCTGGGGTAAAAGCCGGCGGCAGGCGCGGGCGATATCACGAATCTGACCCAGCGACGATTCAAGCTTGAGCATTTCCGCACGGATGCCGGCCAGCCATTGCCGCTGGCGTTCGACAAGGCGTAAATGCATGCGCACCCGGGCGCGCAGTTCTTCCGCCTCCACCGGCTTGGTCAAGTAATCACTGGCGCCGGCGTCCAGGCCGGCAACGCGATGATCGAGCTGATCCCGACCCGTAAGAAACAAAACCGGCGTTTCCGGAGTCACGCTCATGCGGCGGGCGCTGTCTTCCTGCTGGCGGCGGCGAAAACGGTGCAGAAATTCATGGCCCGACATGGCCGGCATTTCAATGTCCAGCAGAATCAGGTCGGGCTGCTGCTCCAGCGCCAGGCGCAGACCCACCCGGCCGTTGGGCGCATCGAGTACTTCAAAATGGGACCGCTGGAGAATGCGGCGCAGGGCGTCACGCTGGTTATCGTTGTCGTCGATCACCAGAATACGTCCGCGAACAGCAGGTTGATGCGTCATGCAGGAACTCCGACCCTGTTGAATTATTTATTTACCGCCGGTTACGTGGCGGCCACAACCACTGAATGCTCCTGGAAAAACTTCCGGGTGCACTCCATTTCCGCCTGAAACTGCTCGATAAGGCGGCTGATTTCCAGAATCTTTTCGGGAACCGCCGCCGGTTCACCTTCCATCGCTTCCATAATCACGCCGGGCTTTTGCTGCTCTATTTTCTGCAGTAAGCGCGTTTGCGCCTGCAGCAGGGGCAATACCTCGGACGCCGCGTGCATCAGATCATGCAACTGCAAGGCCCGGCGTATGGTGATGGCCAAATCCAGAGCGTTGCAGGGTTTGGTTAAAAAGCGATAAATGGCGCCTTCGTTGATCGCGCGCATCGCCGCTTCAATGCTGGCATGGCCCGTCAGCAGAATGCGGATGGTTTGGGGCTGTTCCTGGCGCATAATGGACAAAAAATGGGAACCGCTCATGCCGGGCATTTGTTCGTCCGAAACCACGACCTGGACTGATTCGCGTTTAAGAATCGCCATGGCCTCCGCCGCCGAATGGGCGACAAGAAATTCGTAGGATTCCTTACGCAGGGTTTTCCTGAGCGATTCAAGAATATTCGGCTCATCATCGACGAATAAGACCTTGTGCATCTTTATCCTCCGGCGGCAACCGCCTCCAATGACTTATGGCAAATTTCGCGCAACGCCTCCACGCGCTGGGCCAGACCCTGTTGCTGGAGAAACATCTCATCCAGTTGCAACGGTTTCTGCAATCGCCGCGCCGGTTGAACTTCGCAGGCGAAGGCATTGGCCAGATAGACCCCTCCCACCACCGGGTCAGGCTCCGCGGTGCGCTGCGGCCGGTGATGCCAGGCGACGGCGCTGATAATCGAATCCGCAAATCCCCATAAACCCAGCAAGTAAGCGCCGACTTCGGCATGGGTAGCGCCGATAATTTCCTGTTCGGCCTGATAGGTGGTGACGGCGTCCATCTCCAGTCGTTCGAGCACGCGCTCATAGTCTTGGCGCTGAACGGTCGCCAGCACCAGTTGGCCGACATCATGCAGCATCCCCGCCAGCAGCATATAATCCCGCTGCTTGTCAACACAATTTATTTCCGCGGCAATCAGGCGGGTGAAATTAGCGGTGGTCATGCTGTGGCGCCACAGCGCCTCCTGGTTAAAACGGCCCGGTTTCTCATGGTTGAACTGGGAGAAAATTCGCACGGACAATACCAGCGCCTTGATTAACTCCAGCCCCAGCAGCATCACCGCCTGCTCCACGCAGCTTACATGCCGCTGCACGCCGAAAAACGCCGAATTCACCAGTTGCAAAATTTTGGCGCTCATGGCCACATCCTGGCGGATGATATTGCCGACGGTGCGAATGGTCACATCGGGAGTTTCCAGTGCTTCCATCAGTTCGGCGTAAAGCCCCGACAAACAGGGCAGCGATTCCAGTTGCGATGTCAGGCCGCGAATTTTTTCGTTCGTCAGCACGTTCCGCATGGCGCAGACGCGATTGACCGTCGCCTTGAGCGATTCGGCGTCGCAGGGTTTGGGCAGGTATTGATGAATGGGACCGACGGACTGCAAAATCGTGTCCTTGGACGTCTGCCCCGACAACGCGATTCGGGCAATGCCCGGATACGCCTGTTTGACGCGATTAAGGAGCTGCGCCCCGTCGATGCCGGGCATGCGCATATCCGAAACGATGACGTCGAAGGGCTGACGCGCCAGCGCATCGAGGGCCTCCTGGCCGCCGTTGACAAATTCCATGTGCCATTCCTGGCGCATGGAACGCAGCATCCGCCGCAGGCCTTCCAGAATACGCTGTTCATCATCAACAAAAATAATCGACTTTTTGTCCACCGCAAAACCTCCTGATAGCGGTTATAACGCCGCTCCTACAAAACACTGCGCCTGACGCCACTTGTCCACGCGATCCAATAAATTCAATCTCTGCAAATACGGCTTGTCCAGGGCGTTGGCCACTCCGGATTGTTCGAGCACCAGCGCATCGGCGACATGCACCGCCGTGAGGGTTTGTATGACGTGTTGTTCCTCCAGCGCGCCAAATGGATTATGCTCTTCATTGAATCCGTTGGTGGGATCATGATGAAACGCCACCGCTTCGATAATATTGTCCGCGAATCCCCATAAACCCAGCAGATAGCCGCCGATGCGGGAATGGTCCGCTCCCAGCGTCTCTTTTTCCTGGTCGCACAACGCGCGTCCCTGCACATGGGCCGCGGTAAAAATCGCCTTATACTCTTCGGCCATACAGCCGGCAAAGACCAGCTTACCGATATCGTGCATCATGCCCGCCAGCATGGCGCGTTCGGCGACATCCTTCAGAGCGCCCAGGTCCAAGGCGATTTTTCGGGCCGACAAACCCACCTCCAGCGAATGGTTCTGCAGCATTTCGGCGTTGATGCACAATTCCTGCTCGCCGATAAAACGGTTAAACACGTGGGCTCCCAGCACCAAAACCCGAATCATATTCAGACCTACCAGCGTAATCGCTTCATCAATGCGGGTGATGTGCCGCCGCAGACCGAAATAGGCGCTGTTGACGGTTTGCATGATGCGGGCGTATATCGCCACATCCTGAGAAACAATCCGCCCGATGGCGTGAACCGTTGTTTCGGGATGCTCCAGTTCTTCAATCAGGCGCATGTAGTTGGCCCGCAAACAGGGCAAGGTTTCCAACTGCGCCGTGATGCGCCGCAGATGCTCGTGCCGCAGCATTCCCTGCAGGGTCATGGCGCGGTGAATGGTCGCCTTCAGGCGGGCGATGTTGCAGGGTTTGGGCAGAAACTGATGAATCGGGCCGGTGGTGCGCAGCATCGCTTCCTTGGAGCTGTGCCCTGACAGGGCGATCCGGGTGATTTCGGGAAAATGCTGCTTGATGTACGACAGTAACTGCACGCCATCCATTCCCGGCATGCGCAAATCCGACACCACCACGTCAAACAACGTTTGTTCGAGCTGCTTAACCGCGGCTTCGCCGCCGTCCACAAACACCATCTCCCACTCCTGACGCATGGAGCGAAGAGACCGCTGGAGTCCCTGCAAAATACAGGGATCATCATCCACGAATAAAATGCGAATTTTCGGGTTCATGATCGCCACCTCTTTTCCCGATAAAATCCCGTACCGCGCGTTATTCCCGTAATGAAACGCATTATTTCGCCTCCCTCGCCGCCGTAGTCAGAGGCAAACGGATAATAAAGGTTGTTCCCTGGTTCATTTGGCTTTCAAAGGAAATGGTGCCGCCGTGTTTTTCCGTAACCACCGTATGACAAATCGTCAACCCCTGCCCCGTCCCTTTGCCCACATCCTTGGTGGTGAAGAACGGATCAAAAATGCGCGTCTGGATCGACTCCGGAATGCCGGCGCCGGTATCCTGAATGCGAATTTCCACATCATCGTCGGTATGCCGGGTGCTGATGGTAATCAGTCCTTTGGTGTCATCGCCGTCGCCGACAACTTCCGCGATGGCCTGCGCCGCGTTGATGATCAGATTCAAAAAGACCTGGTTCATTTCACCCGGCAGACACGGTGCCATCGGCAGATTGGGATCCAGATCCATTTTTATTTCTGAAACATACTTCCATTCATTGCGGGCGATGGTCACGGTATTTTCGATAGCGCGATTGATATCCGTATCGGTCTTGTCGGAAACGCCCGGATGGGCGAATTCCTTCATCGCCTTGACGATGCGCGCGACATGCTCGATGCCCTGGAGCGATTGCTCGATGGCGCGGGGTATTTCCTCCATCAGATAGGTCAGGTCGATCTCCTGGGACAGATCCATCACCTGCTGGCGTACGGCATCAATGGCCTCCGGGCTGGCCGCCTGCTCCAGCGATTCCGAACACTGCGTCACCAGGCGCGTGATATCGGTGAACGCCTCCTGCAGGAACCGCGTATTATCGCCCACATACTGGGCCGGCGTATTAATTTCATGGGCGATGCCCGCCGCCAACTGGCCGATGGATTCCAGTTTTTGCGCCTGGCGCAACTGGCTTTCCAGTTCTCGCCGCTGGGTAATATCCTGCGCCACGCATACGAATCCGATCAGGCGGTCGCCTTCCTGCATCGCCGAGGCGCTGAACAGCACCGGCACTTGCGACCCGTTACGCCGCCGATACGACGCCTCGAGGTTCTTGATACTCTCCCGGCGTATCCGCTCATGGAAAGCCTCCACCGACACGAACTCCTCTCCCAGCACGAGCTGCGCCGGCCGGCCCGCCAGGTCTTTTTCCTGGTAATCCAGCAGGTTCAGCGCCGCCTGGTTGATGGTTTTGATGTTGCCGTTATCGTCGATGACGATCAGGCTGTCCACCATGGACGCGATAATATTATTGACGTATTCCTTGCTGACCAGCGTACCGGACAAATCCCGCGTCATGCGATTAAAGGCGTCCGCCAACTGGCCGATTTCATCGTTGGTGTGCACCGCCACCTGATAATCCAGCTCACCCTGGGCGATGCGTTTGGCGCCTTTCATCAGGGCCGCAATGGGCCGGCTCAGCACCAGTTTCAACAACAGGCTGCTGGCCAGGCTGGTGGCGAATATGCCCGCCACCACCACTAAAATCAGCATCAAACGGATATCCGCCAGTTTTTCACGCAGGTTATCACGGGATATCGTCAGGTGAATATTTCCAATACGTTCTTCCACCTGCGCCGTCGCCCCCAGCAGCAGGTCTTCGGCGTTGGCCGGATCCGCCCGCAGCGTTTTCACCTCCGCGTGAATGGTGAAACAATCTTCCGTCGTTTCCTTGCTTTCGTCGAATAACACTTCATTCTCGGAATTGAGCACTTTGCAGGCAATGACGTCCTTCTGCTCCAGGGCGCCGCGCCCGACTTTGGCGAGCAATTCTTCGTCCCCAATCAGCAAAGGATATTCCGCGTTCAGCACCAGGGAATCGAGAATGACGCCCGCGCGTTCATCCAGTTCGGCGCCCAGCGCGCGGCGCTCGTGATGCAGGGAATACCATCCCAGCAGGATTCCCAGCGACAGAATCAGGCTCACGATGAGCAAATGAACTTTTGTGCCTATGTTGAATTTCACCGGCCAAACACCTCCCCGGCGCGCTTTATCAGATCTGACGCCAATTCGATACCCAACCGTTTGGCCGTGCTCAGATTCAGACTAAAATACGTTTTTTTCGGCAGGGCCACCGGCAAAGAGGCCGGTGATTCCTTGCGCAATACGCGTGCCGCCATTTCGCCGGTCTGGCGGCCCACCTGCTCAAAATCCACATCCAGACTGAACAAGGCGCCCGCACGGGTGTAAACATTGCTTAACCCCATCACGGGCACCTGGTTTTTGATGCTCTCCCGCAAAAGGTGCTCCACGGACTTGGGAAAGAACAATTGCGCATCCGCCACCATTAGAAAACAATCCGATTGCTCCAGGACTTCCTTTAAGGCCTGGGGAAAATCCTTTTCATTATCCACTTTGCGTGCGACGATTTCCAACCCCTGCCGGCGGGCCGTATCATTGATTTCCTTGAAGCGAGCTTGTGACCGCGCCGAGTAGAGCAGGCCGATTTTGCGCACCGACGGCAAAATCGTTTTTATCAGCGTGATTTTTTCCTCAGCGCCGACGTCGAGGGTCACGCCCGTCATATATTGAGGATTAAATTCGTCCGTTTCGAAAATAAGCGTGTAAACCGTATTGACGCCGGAAATTTTGGCCGCCAGTTTCGTAGCGCTGGTTCCCAGACTGCAAATCAGGGTAGGCGCCTTATCCTGCAGCCTGGCATAAACATCCTGCGGCGTCGTTTCATCCAGATAATAAGAGGTTATCTGGACCGAGGGATGCTGACTGCGCAGTTCTTTTTCCAACGCCTGCAGCGCCGCCTGATACGGCCCGATCTTCGCCGAAGAAATCAGCGCCACCGCAGGCTTATCCTCCGCCCGGACGCCGGCCGTCATTGCTCCCCATGCAATCAGTATGCCGATAATATAAGCCAATCGTTTCATGGTTTTCATTTCAGGCCGTATGCTTATGCACTATTGACAAGGTCTCATCCAGGATAGTATCGCTGTATTGATCCGTTATCGCGCGTAAATCGTCCTGCCGTTTCTGGAAAGCGTCATAAACCATGGGGTCAAAATGCCGCAGGGACTCTTCCTGCATAATGGCCAGGGCTTTCTCTTCACTCATCGGCGGCTTATAGGGCCGCTGGGAGCGCAAGGCGTCATAAACGTCCGCCAGCGCCACAATGCGCGCCTCCAGCGGGATAGCGTCGCCCTTGAGGCCGCCGGGATACCCCGTTCCATCCCACCATTCATGGTGCCGCAGCGCAATAATCGCCGCCATTCGCAGCAGCGGATTCTCCGCCTTCGCCGCCGCCTGATGATAATTCGGCGTACAAATCGCTCGCAACGCATTCTTCTGCCGGGCATCCGGACGCAATAATTCCGCTCCGATGGTCGTATGGGTCTGCATGGCCGTGCGTTCTTCCGGCGTCAGCTTGCCCGGCTTGAGCAAAATTATGTCCGAAACGGCTATTTTGCCGATATCGTGCAGCGGACTGGTGACGAACATCAGTTTCTTGAAGTCCTCATCCATGCCCAGTTGATCGGCCAGAATATAACTGATATAACCCACGCGAATAATATGATTGCCCGTTTCCTTGTCCCGGAACTCACCCGCTCTGGCCAGACGCCAGATAATCTCCAGGCGGGAATCCTCCAGTTCCGCCGTCCGCTCCTGCACCTTGTTTTCCAGCAGGCTTTTCTGCAGCTTGAGTTCATCCTGGTAAGATTTCAGCCGCAAGGCATTCCAGATACGAGCGACCAGGTCTTCCTGGCTGACCGGCTTGTTGAGCAAATCCGTCGCGCCCATGTCCAGCGCCCGCCGCTTAAAGCTGGTTTCATCGCCGCCGGTGAGAATAATCACCGGAATATCCTGAGTATGCTCCTTCTCCCGCAGCATCCCCAGCAACTCGAAACCATCCTTGCCCGGCATACCCACATCGGAAATAATCAGGTCATAGTGCAGTCGTCGGGTTTCTTCCAGGGCCTCGTCGGCGCTGAGCACAAAATTCATTTCCCAGACCTTGCGCTGAGAAAACAACAAGCGCCTTAATCCATGCAGGAAAGCAGGATCGTCATCTACAAATAAAATCTGTTTTTTTTCTGCCATCCAGACCCTCCCGGTCCGGTCGTCGCCTATCTCGGTATTGAGATATTGCCTCGGAAACGCACCTTCTCACGTCCCGACCGCGAGCGCACACAAATACAGACATCGCCGGTTAAGGCATCCTGATGTAACTCTGCTCGCCTTTGCCTGTTCATCTGTTACCTTAATTACACAGAACTAGACTTACATCCAGCCTACAACGATATACGCCATCCCTGGCCTATATACCCCGACACGGTAAAACGTGTTATAACTTTATATAAAACGCTTACGTTGACTTTATCGTCTATTGTTGGGGGAACTTTGAGGGGAAACCAGGCGCGGCGATAATTATCCCGGCGAACACGCTTATCCCTTGATTTTCAAGCTGATAACCCCGGTTCCGATAATCCGGATATCACGAAGGGGGCATAATTCTTGAGATTATCGGTCCCTGCTATGAGGTCAGCAGCGCCCACCCCATGAATTCGGCCCGATAATGTGACAACAACTGCTGAATCCGTTCGGCCTGCTTTGCCGCAATCGCGGCGTCTCTAATCTGTACGCAAACCCCGTCAACCAGGCTCAGCAACTGCTTACCCAGCCGCTGGACATCGGTCTGCGGCTCTGACGCCAGGGCGGATGGGCCATAGAGCAGCACGACATCAAACCGGGTTCGTAAAAGATCCCAGCGATGACGCTCCCGGCTGATATCCTCCTGCTGGTCCTGATCCGGCCCCGCAGCGCCGGCGCCCATGACGGTTAAATTCGCCAGCGCCCCCGGCCGGGCCGCCTGGTTAAGCCACACATCGCCTCGACGCCAATCCAGAAATCCCGGACCTTGCGGCAATTCGAATATCGCCGCCAGTTCACCCGGTCCCGGTTCCGTCTCGACCAGCAATACCTTTAAACCCTCGCGCACCAGACTAATCGCCAGATTCACCATTCCGCGCGGCGACCCCTCCCCGCAAGGTTCGGCGGCAAACAATAAAATCGGACAAGGCGTGTTTTCGCGCAACTGCCGAATAGTTTCCAGCGGCGCCGGCCCGATTAATTCCTCAAGCGCAGGCACTGAAGTTTCCCGTTCCTCCGGCTGGTCGAATTCATGGGCGGTTATATTTGCCGACGATAATGAAGATTCTTCCTGATGATCTTCGTCGAGGTTTATTAATGCAGCGTTGGTCATTTGCTCTTCCATCACCACCGGCTTGGGGCTGATGGTTATCGAATCCGCCTCCAGCGGCAGAGGTGCAGTAGTAATCGCTTCTTCGATGCTAGCGCCATCAAACGATTGTAATTCTTCATCCGTCAGGGCCTGGCCAAAAAGCTCCGCCGCCGGGTTATGCCGACAACGTTGATATAAGCGATTTCCGATGCTCCGCCCGGCCAGCCAGCCCATCAGCCCCAATCCCAGTCCCAGCCCCAGCGCATAACGCCAATACAGAAATTTCTCCGTCGCTTGGCCCTGCCGTACAACGGGTCCCAACGACGGCTCAGGTGACACCTCAGTCTGCGGCGGCGGCAATGTCCGTACAAGGGCGTCAATATATTTTTGTGTGCGCTGCACATCGTCCGCGGCCGACTGAAGCTGCACCCGCCGGCTTTCCAGGCTTTGGCGGCGTTCCTTGAGCAGCAAGGCCACGCATTCATAATACGCCGCCTTATTGTCCTCTTTCACCCCTTCAGCCACCAGCTCTTTTCGCTCCTCAATCAGATATTCCAGACGCTGAAGTTCCTTTTCCCGCCGCTGACGCTGCTGATTAAGCGATTCCAGTTCCGACGAAGCCGCCGCCTTGCCCGCCCGGGCATCGATATCCGCCAGCGCCAAACGCTGTGCCTCCGCGCTCTCGTGCAATTCCTGCAGTTTCGCATCGCCGGCCAGCGCCTGTTTTAATTTTGGTTCGATAAAAATGTTAAACTGAGAATTACGCGAAAGTGGAATTTCACGATTCAGCGTTTTTTCCAGGACCAGCAAATCCGCGGACGCCCTTTCGTACTCCTGCGTCAACCGGTCGAGTTGTTCCTGATAAATATCGCGGTGCTGGCGATACTTTTGCAAATCCGCCTCCAGGGACGGCGGCGGAACCGCCGAATAACCGTTCGGAATCTTCGTCCTGGGTTCATCCTTCCCCGCCGCCTCTTGCCGGCGCCGTTGAAAATCAGAAATATACTCCGACAAAAGAATATCCAGCGGCAAAACGCCGCCGGTTTCATATTTACTTTTTTCCAGAATATCTAAAACCGCGCAGGGGCGAGGCCCGATAGCGATATTCGTCGTAATCCGCAGCGGAGCCTGGCGACAGCCGATAACGTTCAACCGTCCGGCCTCTTCTTCGAGAAAAGCTCCCCACTCCCGCTCCCCCCAGGTTTGCCCTTTTTCCAGGTCGTAAATCAACTGCCGACGAACCGAAACCTGGTCATGCCACGGCCACAGCATTACCCATGCCGCACCCGCCAAAAGCAGGGCTGTTATTATCCCGCCCCAACGGCGATATTTTTGTTGCCGGGCACAAACTGACATTCTCTTTTCACCCATCCTTCTAAAAAAGTCAGTATATCACCAAAACTCAAAAAAATCCAGAATTCCCCGGCAAAAACCCCAAAAAAAACCTATCTGCCCCGCCAAAATGCCATATCGTGACGCGGGCATCCTGCCCGCGAGCATTCCACTTTGTGACGCGGGCATCCCTGCCCGCGGGATTTTTTCGCGTCGGAAACGCACTTGGCTGCCCTGAAGAACGCGGGCAAGATGCCCGCGTCACCTTCCGTAACAGGAACTATCTGCCCTGTCGAAATGCCATAATGTCCGCCAACACCATCGTTTCCATAATATCGTCCGCAATGTCGCCGGCTTTTTCGCGTTTTTTCCCCCCTGCCGTCATTTTTTCCAACGGAACGGCTCGCCCCGCACCGTTATCATTTCCGACGGGCTTGTCGCCGCCGGACAAACGGCCAAATGATTCCTGCGGCCTAATTTCCGGAATAGACACAGGCAAGCTATCCAGATTACCCGTTTTCACAGGCGTGAAATTATTTGATTCCGGCTTTTCACCGGCAGCCCCCCACGTGTCGCTGGTAATATGGGTAATTTCCTCTTTTTTCACATCATGGTTTTCCCCCGCCGATTTCGTCTCCGGGGCGGGCAATTTCCCCCGCGGCGATTGCTCCTGTATGGCCGCAGCCCGTATCTGTTCGGCCAGACTTAATCGCTGTTCTCGAATAAATCCTTTGTTATCGGCAATTACTTCCGATTCCGACAGCACATCATCCTCGGCATCCCCGGTCGTATCCTCCAAATAGGAAGGCTCATCATTGGATTCGCCATAGGTTACCGATTCATCCAGCAATGCCTCCAGTTCCTCATCGCTTAGCAGGGAATCAGCCTCTTCCGGCGGTTCTTCGTGAAATCTGGCGGAAACATCCATACGCGCCGGGGCTGCCGGTTCGTTCTCTGAAACAGGCTCAACGGAAGGTGTCGGCCGGGGCGGTTCGGGTTGCGGCGTTGGGGCTGACGGCGGAGATGGCGGCGCGGTAAAAACCGGCCGGCGCGGAGGTTCCGCAGCTTTGGCCTGGGCTATTTCCTCGCGCGCCTGCTCCAAATCCCGACGGGCCTGCTCAATTTCCCGCTGCCGCCGTTCCTGCGGCGATGGAGAGGAATTCACCTTTTCACCCGAATCATCCATAAAACGTTTATATCACAAATAATCCCCCCAAACAAGCCCGCAACATCCGCCAGCAGACAGAATGCTTCGTCACCGAATTATCAATTCTGAATCCCCGGTATGCCTTGCCTGCCGTTGATGAATTACTCTCCCCTCCTTCCGGGCTGGAACATAAAGAACCAGGCATTATTTTGAATCTTTTCGGGTCAATTGCCACGTTGCTCCGCGACCGCGGCCGACCAGCTTTACCTGACCGGCTTTTTTCATCTCCGCCAGCATCTTTTTTACGTATTGTGGGCTTACTCCGGGAAGCTGCCCGCACAGATCCCCCAGCGCAAACGGTCCCGCCTGAGCGAATACGGCGTTGCGCACCAGTTCTCCTTTGGCCGGTCGCCGCCCGGAGGTTTCCACCTGCATAGCGAACTCCTGATACGCTCGCCGCAGAATACCCAGAAAATAATTCCACCACGGGATAAGGTCGTTGGCGCCCTCATGCCAGCCTTGGGAGCATTCCCCAAGCACACGATAATAATCCGCCTTGCTGTCCTCCACAATTCGCTCCAGACTCACATAGCGCCCCACTTCAAAGCCTTGTTGCCTCAGCAGCATCAATGTCAGCAGCCGCGACACTCGCCCATTGCCGTCACGAAAGGGATGTATGCACAAAAAATCAAATACGAAGGTCGAGATCGTCAGCAATAGAGGAACACTCGTATCTTCGCAGACATGTTGGTAATTACGACAAAGCTCTTCGATGGCTTGTGGTGTTTTCCTGGCCGTCGTGGGTTTGAAACGCACCACCCGCTTGCCATCCGGCAAAAACTCGATAATTTCATTATCCTTTTGTTTCCACTGCCCGGCGTCTCCGGAAAAGCCGCCCTGAGCCATGGAGTGCAGGCGCAGAATCACATTAGATTCAATCGTCTGGCTTATCTTGCGGCTAAAAATCCAATCCAGCGCCTTACGGTAACCGGCCAACTCCTCTTCACTGCGATCGCGGGGTTTGGCTTTTCCCAACACAATCGGCCGTAACCGTGCCGTGGAAACGGTAACGCCTTCAATACGATTGGACGACTCGACGCTCTGGATTATCGCCTGCTCCCGCAGCGCCGTCAGCACTTCAGGTCGCTGCCGCGTCCAAAGCTCCTGCCTGCCCTTGGCCTCCATGCACTCGCCCAACAGCCAGCCCGTACTCACGGGAACCACACGTTTTTTCAGTTTTTCAACCTGCAATGAAAGCATAACGTTTCCAGTTAGTAGCCTAATAATAGCCTATTACGGGCTTGAGTAGCCAATTAATTTTTGAAGTGATAAATGGCTATCGAAAGTGCCTTCTTCAGGCCGGCGGTCAATTCGCTTGGCGACCTTTCATTTATTCCACGGTGACGCTTTTGGCCAGATTGCGGGGTTTATCCACGTCGTGGCCGCGCAGCACCGCGGCGTGGTAGGCCAAAAGCTGCAAGGGCACTACCGTCAACATCGGCTGGAGTTCTTCCAGCGTCGGCGGCGTCCAGAACACGTGGTCAGCAAATTTTTCGATGCGGTCGTCGCCTTCAGTCGCCACGGCGATAATGATGCCGCCGCGGGCTTTGACTTCCTCGACGTTGCCCATAACCTTGTCATAATTGGTGCCCTGCGGCGCGACGAACACCACCGGCATCCGCGGGGTAATCAGGGCGATGGGGCCGTGCTTCATTTCCGCCGCCGGCAGCCCCTCGGCGTGAATGTAGGAAATTTCCTTGAGCTTGAGCGCCCCTTCCAGCGCGACGGGGAACTGATAGCCTCGCCCCAGAAACAGCCAGTTTTCCCGATCGCAATATTTTTGCACCACGTCGCGGATGGCGTCGCTCTGCTGGAGCACTTTTTCCATTTGTTCGGGGATATGGCTCAGCGCCCGAATATACGCTTCGAGATGCTGCTGGGCCATATGCCGCCGCCGGGCGATATACAGCGCCATCATCGTCAAAACCGCCACCTGCCCGGTAAACGCCTTCGTGCTGGCCACGCCGATTTCCGGCCCGACGTGCAGGTAAATACCCGCGTCGGTTTCGCGGGCGATAGTTGAACCCACCGCGTTGACGACGCCCAGCGTTATGGCCCCGCGTTCGCGTCCTTCGCGCAGAGCCGCCAGCGTGTCGATGGTCTCGCCCGACTGGCTGATGACAATCATCATCGTCCCTTCGTCGATAATCGGATTGCGATAACGAAATTCCGAAGCGTAATCCACCTCCGTGGGCAGTTCCGCCAGTTGCTCGAAAAGATATTCGCCCAGCAGCGCCGCGTGCCAGGCCGTACCGCACGCGGTAATGACCACTTGCCGCGCCCGCACCAGTTCCCGGCTCACCGACGAAATACCGCCCAAAACAATTTGCCCCGTAGTCAGGTCCAGACGCCCTTTCATGCACGCCGCCAGGGTCTGAGGCTGCTCAAAAATTTCCTTGGCCATATAGTGGTCGTAACCGGCCCGTTCGATTTCATCCAGCGAATACTCAATTTGCTCGATTTTTGCCGCTACGGGCTGGTTATCCATGGTTGTGGTCCGATAACCATCCCGCGTTACCATGCACATTTCGTTTTCGCCCAGGAAAATCGCCTGCGTTGTGTGCTGCACGATGGCGGCCGGATCCGACGCCAGTACAAATTCCCCGTCGCCAACGCCCAGAACCAGCGGACTGCCGCGCCGTGCCCCGATAAGAATATCGGGCGTGTCCTTACAAATAACCGCGATGCCGAACGTGCCGTGCAATTCCCGCAGCGTCAGCCGTACAGCTTTTTCCAGCCGCAGCGCCGGCGGCGTGGTCGCGTCCGAACCGTTAAATTGCGTCTCGTCATGATAAAACAGACTGATCATGTTGGAAATTACTTCCGAATCCGTTTCACTGCGAAAGGTGCAGCCGCGCTCGATGAGCCATGTTTTGAGGGTCGCGTAATTTTCGATAATCCCGTTGTGCACAACGGCAATGGAGTCGGTGTAATCGAGATGCGGGTGGGCATTGGTGGTATTGGGTACGCCATGGGTCGCCCAGCGGGTATGGGCAATCCCTATAGTTGAAAAGGGTTTTGCTTCCCTCTCATATAATAATTGTTCCAATTTGGATATGCGTCCGGCCATCCGCGCCAGAATCAAACGGCCGTCACAGAGCACCGCCACACCGGCCGAATCGTAACCCCTGTATTCCAAACGCTTTAACCCCTCAACCAAAATCGGCTCGGCATTTTTACTGCCCAGATACGCCACGATGCCACACATACTAAATCTCCGTAAATAAAGGAGTTATGATATAAAAGAGCGACTCTGGCGGCGATCTCTATCGCCCGCTCATATAATCACTTACGTAATTATCGGCAGGAACGTTCACAGGGTCCAACACTTTATTACATAACCTCTTTGTTTAGAAAATGATATATGTTTTATAAAAATAAATGGAATCCTCTTGACGAGCATTGGCCCAGCGGGGTATATTACTATTTGTGTTTGCGTGAAAGGTGGTTTGGGGACTTTTGTGCATTTTGTGGCGATATACGTGTTGTTATTAACACCCGGGAGAGAGACGGTTGGCCTAGAAGGCCAGTGTGTCTTTCTTACGGGTGTTTTTGTTTGCGCATCACGTTTTTTTGATCGCGGAGAAAACGTAAAGTCGGGTAGTCTTTCTGGTCGCAGAGGCCTAACCGGGAAAGTGTTTGAAGGATATGGTTTATTGTCGAGATTAACCCAAAGGAGGGTGCCTATGGAACAAATGTTCGTGTGAGAAAGGCTTTGTTGTTACTCATGTATTTGTAAATTTTCAAACAGCGTACAAAGAGGAAAAGGAAAATGAAAAAAACAGTTACAATTTGTGCCGCCGTCATGATTATTTCAACCTGTCTTCAGGCAGCGGTCGTCCAGGAAACCTACACCTTTACAGGCGCCGACCTGCTGAACAATGTGTTCGATTCCACCGCTCGGTACAGCGTCGATGGTTCTCTAAAAGTTTATGAGGGCATGCGCAGCCTTTTTCCGGGAACGGAATTTACTTACACCGGCTCCGGGGCAACCTATCTTAGCGGTTCATGGACCACGAACTTCAATAGTTTATGGGCTGCCGCGGTCGCCGATGAGCGCGTCTTAAGTACCTTCTGGCTTTCTGGCGATAACGGCGTTTCGGGTCAGTGGGGCGAAGA
>CAZOCV010000041.1:16568-20204 GCA_964578395.1 uncultured Pirellulales bacterium | reverse complement strand
TCGGTGACTTTCTTGGTGCACCGCCCAAAGTTCAGACCGCCGACAAAGGGATTGGCGGTGGTTTCGTAAATGGATTCGCCGTTGACCTGCATCCATTTGCCGATGGCCTGCAGACGCTCCACGCTGGCCGGGGGGATTTCACCTTCGGGCGTCGGGCCGACGTTGAGCAGGTAGTTGCCGCCTTTGCTGACGATATCGACCAGATTGTGAATCAGGGTCTTGGTGGACTTCCAGTTGTGGTCATAGGTTTTATGGCCCCAGGTGTCATTCATGGTCATGCAGGTTTCCCAGTCATAATTAGTGCCGGTGGCCGGGATGTGCTGTTCCGGGGTGGTATAATCGCACTTCAGGCCGCCCAGCAGTCGGTTATTCAGAATAATTCCCGGCTGCAAATCCATCAGCGGGATGAACATCTGAGCGCGTTCGGGGGTCATAAACCATTCCGTATCCCACCACATAATGGACACTTTGCCGTAATTGCTGAGGATTTCCTTCACCTGCGGCACGGCGATCGTGCGGAGGTATTCATCCATATCGCCCTTATGCGCCGGGTCCCACTCTTTGCCGCGGCACGAAGCCCCGCCGGGATGCACCCAGTCCTGGGCCTGGGAATAATAGAAGCCATAAGGCAGGTCATGCTTCTGGCAGGCTTCGGCGAACGGTTTGATGAGGTCCTTGCCGTACGGCGTAGCATCGACCATATCCCAGTCGGTGACTTTGGAATCAAACAGGGCGAAGCCCTCGTGGTGTTTGGTGGTAATGACCGTGTATTTCATCCCCGCTTCCTTGGCCAGCAGCACCCACTTTTCCGGGTCGTACTTGGTGGGGTTGAACTGTTTGGAAAATTCGCGGTAATCGGCGACCGGGACTTCGAGGTCCCACATCGACCAGCTGACGATGCTGTTGGTGCGTTTGCCTTTATATGTTCCGTCCATCACCGCATAAATACCCCAGTGGATGAACATGCCGAACTTGGCGTCCCGCCACCACTTCATGCGGGCGTCACGCTGGGCAGGGGTTTCACTGACCGGCGGCCATAACTGCGGTACCTTTTCCTCGGCTTTGAGAGGTTTATTGACCCACAATGTGGCCAGAACCAGCATCGTGATGATAACCTTACGCCATGATTTTCCGTTCGTTGCCATGATGTGTCTCCTTACATTAAAGAATCCAACTGATTGTTTAAACGTCTGCATCAAATAATATTATATGGCTTGATTCGGATAAAATCTGGCCGGGTCTGATGTTACAACCACAGCCAAATACGTCCCGTCCCAAGATTAAAGCTCCTATCTGAAGATAACATATTGCAAAAACAATAGTTATAGTTTGAACCTTATTATTGAGCCAGCAACCATCGACAAACAGTCCCTTTTAAAAAACGTTCGCGTTATTAAATTGTCGACAATCGACAATTATGTCTTCAATCATCACCGCCGTCAAGGATAAATATGGATAAATAGGTAACGGGCAATCCCGGTTGCGGAAAATATTATTTGTACGGCGGTTTTCGCAAAGATTGATTATTCAGCAACATGGAATATCGGGAATCCAGGAAAAAGCAGGCTATCTTTTTAGTAAAACGCTATTTCCTTGGCCAAAAATATCCTCTAAGGTAGCTGTGTTCTCCGGCATCAAGGTTTATGACCGGAAAAAGTAAAACCTCATGGGACAGGAACTTAAAGACCATGAAACCGATGGAAAAAGCCTCCGTGGCTATCTTTGCGGATGACAAACAAGCCTCTTGTCGCGTTGCGGGCATTATCGCCGACCTCATCCATCAACGAGCGGCGGCGGGGAAAAAGGCGGTGCTGGGGCTGGCCACCGGCCATACGCCGGTCAATGTCTATCGCGAACTGATTCGCCTCCACCGCGAACAAGGCCTGGATTTCAGTAATGTTATTACCTTCAACCTGGATGAATACTGGCCCATCCGGCCTGAAAGGCTGCAATCGTATCATACCTGGATGCATGAAAATCTGTTTAATCACATCAACATTCCGGCCGGACAGGTGCATATTCCCCGCGGCGACATTGACGAAAAGGATATTCCCGCGTTCTGCCGAGAGTATGAACGTAAAATTGCCGAGGCGGGCGGTATCGACCTGCAAATTCTCGGCATCGGCCGCAGCGGGCACGTCGGCTTCAATGAACCCGGCAGCGATCGCGACAGCCTCACCCGCTGTATTCGCCTGGACGCCATTACCCGCAAGGACGCCGCCAGCGATTTCTTCGGGGAAGAGAATGTGCCGGAAATGGCCA
Organism: uncultured Pirellulales bacterium; assembly: GCA_964578395.1. Lineage (GTDB taxonomy): Bacteria > Planctomycetota > Phycisphaerae > Sedimentisphaerales > SM23-30 > JAFGBA01. Next base: position 17,942 of record CAZOCV010000041.1, on the reverse strand, counting down.
TCACTATGGGTGTCGGTTCCATTCTGGCCGCCCGACAAATTTGCCTGCTGGCGTTTGGTGAACACAAGGCCCCGATTATCCAGCGGGCGGTCGAAGGCGAAATTTCCACATCCGTCGCCGCCAGTTTTCTGCAGGAGCACCCCAACGCCCGGTTTTACCTCGATCAGGCGGCGGCGGCCCAACTGACCCGCATGAAGACGCCCTGGAAAGTCGGCTCGTGCGAGTGGGATGAGCCGCTGCGTCGTCAGGCGGTGATGTGGCTGGCCCGGCAGGCGAAAAAGCCTATCCTCAAGCTTACCGATGAGGACTACGCCGAAAACGGCCTGGAAGAATTGCTGCGTCTGCGTCACGGGGCATACCACCTGAACATCGAGGTCTTCCGCCGCCAGATGAACACCATCACCGGCTGGCCCGGCGGCAAGGACGGGCCAAAACGCGTTCTGATTTTCAGCCCGCATCCCGATGACGATGTTATCTGCATGGGCGGCACGCTGCGGCGGCTGGTGGAGCAGGGCCATACCGTCCATGTCGCTTACATGGTCAGCGGTTATCTGAGCGTCTTCGACCACGATGTCGCCCGGCACGCAGACTTTGTGCGGCAGTTCAGCCGTATTTTCAATATCGCCCCCAGCGAGATGGAAGTTATCGACAACCACATTGAGCAGTTCCTCCACGGCAAGACGACCGGCGACATCGATACCCCGGAAGTGCAGGCCATCAAAGGCCTCATCCGCCGGACCGAAGCCCTCGATGCGGCCCGCGCCTGCGGGCTGGGGCCGGAACATGTGCATTTTCTCGATTTGCCGTTTTATAACACCGGCAAAGTGCAAAAGCTCAACCTCGGCGAAAAAGATATCGCTGCGGTCCGCAGCATTATCGAAACCGTCAGGCCGGATATGATTTTTGCCGCCGGCGACCTTTCCGACCCGCACGGCACGCACCGGCTATGTCTGGAAGCGATACTTGCCGTGATGAAACAGCTTTTCGACGGCAAGAAGGAAACGGCTCAGGATCGCGGGCAGGATGCCCGCGACACAGTCGCTCCCGTATTGTGGCTCTATCGCGGGGCATGGCAGGAATGGGAGCCGCAGCAGATCGACATGGCCGTGCCGCTTTCGCCGGATGAACTGCGGCAGAAACGCTACGCCATCTTCCGCCACGAAAGTCAGAAGGATCGGGCCATGTTCCCCGGCCCTTACGACAGCCGTGAATTCTGGCAGCGGGCCGAAGACCGCAATACCGCCACCGCCCAGCTTTATGACGCCCTCGGCCTGCCGGAATACCACGCTCTCGAAGCCTTCGCCAAATACCCGCTGCCCCAAAGCGCTGCGATGATTCGGCAGTTGGAGCAGCGATAAAAAAAGCGGCTTGCCG
>CAZOCV010000041.1:14875-16468 GCA_964578395.1 uncultured Pirellulales bacterium | reverse complement strand
TTTAATTCGACGGATTCAGCATAATCTGGATGATGTTTTCGCCTTTTTCCAGGCGGCTGACCAAGGCTGCTGAGGGTTCGCTGTCGAGTTTGAGGGTGCAGTTGGCGGCTTTCTGGCCGGCGAAGATGACATTCTCCATTTCCTCGACGTTAATGCCTTCGCTGCGCAGTTCCTGCAATACGCCAGCCAGGACGCCCACGCGGTTGAAATGGCGAACAATCAGCGTAAAGGGAGCGGCCGATTTATCCTGCATGTTCACCGTATTGCGGGGCGATCCGGTTTGCATATAGGCCTGAACGATGCGGACCACTTCATCGGCGACCGCTTCGGAGGCTTGTTCGGTCGAAGCCCCGATGTGCGGCGTAGCGCCGCAGACCATCGCGGCCAGTTCGGTATCTTTGAATACCTTGTCGGCGGCCGCCGGTTCATCTTCATAAACATCCAGGCCAACCCGCAGTTTTTTGGCCTTGACGGCGTCCTTGAGGGCCGGGGTATCGACCACTTCGCCGCGGGAAGTATTGATGAAAATAGCCCCATCCTTCATGGCGCTGAGGAATTGCTTGTTGATGATATGGGTGGTTTCCGCCCCGGCGGCCAGATGCACGCTCACGGCGTCAGCCTGTTTGGCGATATCCTGAACCGAAGCACAATAGCCGATGCCCATTTCTTCGGCCTTTTCGGCCGTAAGGCTCCGCGACCAGGCGATGACTTTCATCTCCAGGCCCTTGGCTCGGTTGATGACGGCCCTGCCGATGGCCCCGACGCCGATAATGCCCAGCGTTCGGCCCTTTAGCCCGTTGGCCTTGCCGTATTCCTTCTTGTCCCATTTGCCCGCCCGCATGTCGGCGGTGGCGTTGGTGATCCGGCGGTCGGCGGCAATCAGGTGGCCGATAGCCAGTTCGGCCACGGCGTCGGTGTTGGTGCCGGGGCAGTTGGTGACGTAAATGCCTTTACTGCTGGCGCAGGCGACGTCGATGGTGTTGACGCCGGCGCCGGCCCGGATAATCAGCGAAAGATTTTTGGCCGCCTCGATGGCCGCCGCCTTGACCTTGGTCGAACGCACAATCAGCACATCGACACCGCCGAGGTTGGCGGCGAGGTCATCGGCCGTCAGGTCCGGGTTCACCACGACCTTGGCGCCGAGGGCTTCCAGTTGCGATACGGTTTTGGCCGAAAGTTTATCCGCGATGAGAATTTTCATGTCTATACTCCTGTGTCCTTTCATCCTTATCAATTACGGCGTTCCGGGAGGTCCGGCCTCCCAGAGTTCAATATACTAACCGAAAGGTTGATATCTAGCAAATGCCTTTCCACGCGGGTCATAGGTAAATCACCTCAATACCGTAGATATTGTCACCGGGCCGGCCCGGCGGCGGGCATTCGCGCCGGTCAGGATAGTGGTGGCCATAGCTGGTTGTCCCGTAGCAAAATAGGTGTTTGGCGCGGATAAGTTTTCATTTGGGGGCGCATCAGGTATGCTTTCTTACGGCAAAATATATGTTTTTTCCCGATGAAAACGTTTGACGGGGTCAACGATATACTTCGACCGAGCCGATCATAAGTTATGACCGGGCCAATCATAACTTATGACCG
>CAZOCV010000041.1:12827-14775 GCA_964578395.1 uncultured Pirellulales bacterium | reverse complement strand
CAAGTCGTAAATGGAACAAGCTAAAAGGATTTCATTTCCCAAAAAAACATGCTCACGCGAGCGTGAGCATGGCACCCTGGGAGGGTTTGTACGTATATTTGCGGCCCAAAGGAGGCCCGGTCTTTGCGGTTTATGTGCCGCTGACTTTGATTTTTCGCGGCAGGGTTTCTTCGCTCTTGGGCAGTGTGATGTGCAGGACGCCGTTTTTGATGGACGCCGAGATGCGATTGACGTCGATTTCGCTGCTGAGCGTGAAGGTGCGTTCATAGTCGCCGGTTTCGTATTCGGCGTAGTTGACCGTCATGCCTTCGCGCGGCGTCGGCGTCACCTTGCCGCTGATGGTTAAGACGTTCTTCTCGACATGGATATCGACGTTGTTTTCATCGACGCCGGGCATATCGGCCATCACGACGATGTCATTTTCCCGCTCGAAGATATCCGTCTGCGGGATAAACACTTTTCCGGCGCGGGTGCGTTCGACATCCACCATGTCCGTCGGCCGTTTTTCGGCCAGTTCCGTAGTCATGTCTTTGGTTTTTGGTGCCATAGGTATCACCTCCGCATTATCTTTTGACTAAGTTTTTTGTTTTGCCACAGATTTCACTGATAAAACACAGATAGAATTTTTAATTTTATCAGTGAGCATCTGTGTCATCAGTGGCTAAATTTTGACGTTCCCTTACTTACAGCTTACCGTAATCTTCTTGGGTTTGGCCGATTGCGTCCGCGGCAGAGTCAGTTCCAGTACGCCCTTATCGAGTTTGGCCTTGACGTCCTTGGCCTCCACCTCGAAAGGCAGTTGCACGGTTCGTACAAAACTGCCGACGGTGCGTTCGCGGCGGTGATAGTTTTCACCTTCCTTGAGTTGCTGGGCCTGTCGCTGACCCTTAATCGTCACCGTGTCGCCCTGCACCGAGATGTCCAGGTCGTCGGCCGCAACGCCCGGCATTTCCGCCGTCAGCGCTGCGCCTTCGGTGTCGGTATAGACGTTCACCGGCGGGAACTCCCGCTCGAACGACCAGGAACCATCTTCCAATAGCCGCTGAATCTGATGCTGCATCCGCCGCAGATTGCTCCACGGCTCCCAGTTTCGGCCCCATCGTGTTAATCCATATCCGTCCATAGTACACCTCCAATCTTTAATGAACCTTTTGTGTCCTTTCTAACTTTCTGCTTATATTATTTTGCAAATGTCGTGCCAGACAAATGGGTAAAATCATAAATATATATTAAATAATAAGTTATAAAATATTAATTCACGGCAGGCCCAAGATTTTCCAATTATAATAAAGCCAATTCGACAGCAAAAAGCTGCCATTATGACATGTTTTGGCTGGTTAAATTACCCCGTGACGCGGGATGCCCGCGTTACGGGGGAAAGATATTTCCCGGCGGATAGGGATTAATCTTTGGCCGCGGGAAATATTTTTTGATAATAGACTACATCCAGCCAGCGGCCGAATTTATAGCCGATCTGATTCATGCGGCCGCAGAGGGTGAAGCCGCATTTTTCGTGGAGGGCGATGCTGGCCTGGTTGCCAGCGTCGATGACGCCTATCATGGCGTGGTAGCCCTGTCTTTCGGCCCGCCGAACCAGTTCCTCCAGCAGCCGCCGGCCCAGGCCCCGGCCGCGAAAATCCTGACGGACATACAGGCCGTGTTCGACCGTATAACGGTAGCCGGCATAATGGCGAAAAGGCCCCAGAAATCCAAAGCCCGCCAGTTCATCGTCATCATTAATCAGGCCGATAACGGGATAGCCGCCCTTTTCCCGTACGGCAAACCATTCGGCCATCTGCTCAGCGCTGCGCGGCTCATAGTCATACAGGGCGGTGCTGGTGACGATGGCGTCGTTGAAAATGGCTTGTATTTCTCCGCTGTGGGATCGGGTGCAGTCAATGAGCTTCATGTGCATTCTCAATTATCAAGTGGCTTGGCCGTCCCGGCC
>CAZOCV010000041.1:0-12727 GCA_964578395.1 uncultured Pirellulales bacterium | reverse complement strand
TCATCTTTCAATAGGCAATCACCATGTTCAGCGTCTAAATAAATTTCAACTTTATTAGAAAGGTATTTTTGCCAATCAATAAATTTATCTGTGGATGTATTGTGTTTGGCGAGTGTAGCGAATTTATCATATTCAATTTGCCATTGCTTGATTACGTGTTGCGGCAGTGAATCAGCTAAACGAAAAGTAATTGCATATGTTGAACCTTCTTTAGTCCAGTGAGGCAGAAAGGCGCCTTGGCGGATATGCAATGTGGAATAAGTGGCTTGGCCGTCCCGGCCAAGATTCGGGAAAGACATGTGATTGATTGGGTTAGGCTCGTTCATAAATGCTTTTGGTTCATCTTCGTAAACCTTGGGCGAGGATGCCCAAGCCACTTTTCTAATCTTGGGCGAGACGCCCAAGCCACTTGGGTATTATTCTAAGGTGTATTCTCAATCATCTTGTGTATTTCAGCCAACAAGGCGGCGATGGCTTTGTCGGCGGGGACGGTGGCGATTTTTTCACCGCGGCGGTAGATGAGGCATTTATCGCGGCCGCCGCAGAGGGCGATGTCGGCGTGTTCGGCTTCGCCCGGGCCGTTGACCACGCAGCCCATGACGGCCACGGTGATGGGGGCCTTGACGTCGGCGAGGGCGGTTTTGACCTGTTCGGTCATGGCGACAATATCGACTTCGGTCCGGCCGCAGGTGGGGCAGGCGAAAATCTCCGGCCGAATCCGTCCCCGCAGGCCGAGGGTATTGAGGATTTCCCAGGCGACATCGACTTCCACACGCGGGTCGGCCGTAAGCGACACCCGCACCGTATCGCCGATGCCTTCGGCCAGCAGCGTCCCCAGCGCCGCCGCCGAACGGATGCTGCCCGTCGCGGCGTCGCCGGCGTGCGTGACGCCCAGGTGCAGGGGGTAGTAATCAAACCTGGCGCAGATAGCGCGATTGACGGCGATAGTTCCGGCCCCATCGTGGCATTTGGCGCTGAGCACCAGATTCTCAAATCCCGCCTCCTCGAAAATGCGTATATATTCAGCCATTTTGGCCGTCATCAAGTCCGCCAACGGCAGGCCTTGTTCCTGCGCCCGCTGGCGCTCATCCCGCCGTTCGACGATGCTGCCTTCATTGACGCCGACGCGAATAGCCGTCCCGTTGGCCTTACATGCCGCGATAACTTCCTGAACTTGCCCGCGGTCGCTGATATTGCCGGGATTGAGCCGGATTTTGGCTGCGCCCGCCTCTACGGCCTCCAGCGCCCGGCGGTAATGAAAATGCACATCGGCAATGATGGGTACGGCCGCTTGTTTTACGATGGTTTTCAGGGCGGCGGTGTCTTCGGGTGTGGCCGCCGCTACCCGCACCAGTTCGCAGCCGCGCTCCGCCAGGCCGGCGATTTGTTCCAGGCACTTTTGGACATCTCGGGTAGGTACATTGGTCATGCTCTGGACGCTGATAGGGGCATCGCCGCCGATGGCCAGGGGGCCGATGGTGACTTTTCGCGTTTTACGACGGGGCGTTAAAGGAGTGGGTTGATTCATAATTGCCTTTATATTCATGTGTTACCTGATTTTTAGGGGCAGGTCTTTTTACTTGTCCTAACACGCTTTCACCCGTATTCTAAAGGTTAGAGTGAGTTTTTACCATCATGCAGATATTTAATGGATTAAATGAGTTCCTCCGACCGCCCCACGGCAGTGTGGTTACCATTGGTAACTTTGATGGCGTTCACCTTGGCCATCAGGCCATTATCGCCCGCGCCCGCACTCTGGCCCGTGAGCAGGATATGCCTTTGATTGCCGTGACGTTTGAGCCATCGTCGGTTAAGCTGCTGCGGCCGGAAAAAGCGCCGCCGCTGCTTACACCCTTGAATTTCAAGAGCCACCTGCTGGAACGACAAGGCATCGATGCCCTGATTCTGATTCATCCGACTCCGGAATTTCTGTCCCGGTCCGCCGACGATTTCGTTCGCCGGGTGCTGGCCGAACAGCTTAACGCCCGGCATGTGGTTGAAGGCCAGACGTTTAGTTTTGGCCATCAGCGCAGCGGCACGATGGTGGTGCTGCACCAATTGGCGGAGCGTTACGGATTCCAGACCCATTTGATTCCCTCGGAACGCATTACCCTTGATGACCTTGGCCCCACGGCCGTAAGCAGCACCTTGATTCGCCAACTGATAACCACCTGTCAATTTGAAAAAGCCGCGCGTTGTCTGGGGCGTCCTTATACCCTCTCCGGCCGGATTGTCCGCGGCCGCCAGGCCGGACGCGAACTGGGTTTTCCCACCGCCAACCTGGAGCCGGATGACCGCACCCAGCTTACGCCCGAAGACGGCGTCTATGCCGGTTGGGCGCATATCGGTGATAGTCTCGAAGCCGCGGTGCAGGCTCCGGCCGTATATCATGCGGCCGTCAGCATCGGCCGCTGTGAGACGCTGCCGGACGCCGCCTGGCAAATTGAAGCCCATTTACTGGATTATCCCCGTTCATCGGACGAGAACGATGAGTTTTACGGCCGCCACATGCTGCTGTCTTTTACCCGCCGCATTCGTTCTATGAAGCGATTTAACACCGCCGCGGAACTCACCGCCGCCATTGCGGATGATTGCCGCGTGGTGCGCGATGTTCTTCGCCGGGATAAGGCTCTGTTATGATTGATTTTCAACCTGCCCTCAAAGCGATTCAATCCGCCCGTCATATTTTGCTGACTACGCATGCCCGGCCCGACGGCGATGCCCTCGGCTGCCTCGCCGCGCTGGAGGCGGGCATCGGCGTTGCCAATCCGCAGGCGCAGACGCAAGTGTTGCTGCTGACGCCGTGCCCGGACCATTACCGTTTTTTGCTCAGGCATGAGCCGTGGCTGATGGGGCAGCATCTTACGGAAGAACAGGTTAAAACCGGCCGGCTGGATGCTTTCGATGTTATTGTTATTGCCGACACCGCCGCCAAACGTCAGCTTCCCGGCATCGGTGACTATCTCACCGCGCGTAAAACCGGCGTGGTGGTGTTTGACCATCATCTTTCCAGTGACCATATCGGTACCGTTCGGGCGGTCGATACCACCGCGGCGGCCGCGGGTGAAATTGTATTCGCTTTGTTCCAGGCCGGCGGCTGGCCGGTGGAGCCGTTTACGGCGGATGCGCTTTTCACCGCCATCGCCACTGATACCGGCTGGTTTCGTTTTGAGAATGTTCACGCGGACACGCTAAAAATTGCCGGTCAGCTTGTCGCCGCCGGCGCCCGGCCCGATGTGCTGTACCGGTGCCTGTTTCAGGAATTTCCTCCCGAACGATTACGGCTTCAGGTGCGCATGATGGAAACGCTGGAATTGCACGAAAATAACCGGCTCGCCGTGATGCACATCACCAACGACATGCTGCGCGAAACCGGCGCCCGCCGCGGCCATATCGAAAATCTGGTCAATGAGCCAATGCAAATCGGTTCCGTCGAAGCGGTGTTGCTGCTGGTCGAGCAGGAAGACGCCACCACCCGCGCCAGCCTTCGCAGCCGCTGCCACCTGGATGTTAACGCCGTCGCGCAGACATTTGGCGGCGGCGGCCACGCCCGCGCCGCCGGTGTTACACTGAATGAGGCTCTTGCCCCTGCCCGCGAAAAGCTGCTAACGGCCATGAAATCCGCTTTAAACCGATAGATTCCTTCCCCCTTCGCGGTCCGTGCCGCAGGAAAAACGGATAAAGATATTGAGTTGGGGATGATGCGCCCGAGTATTTATGCCGGCAGCAATTCATGCACCCGCATGACGGCGGCCAGGGCCTTGCCCAGCGGGGTCATGAAAGGTTCAATCATGCGCTGTTCGGTTTGGCCCAGCGGCTCTGCGGCGTTGCGATAAATCGTCAGAACGCCCTGTAACTGGCCTTCCGGTGAAAAGATGCCGGTGGCCATAAGGGACAGCCCTTGCAGTTCCCGCCGTACTGGCGCGGGAACCTCCCGCCAGTTGCGGCCGTCCGGCGTCAGCACGCCGCGCCGTTTGCGGCTTACCACCGCCACCGTGCTGCGGCGCAGCGCCGCTTCGATCTGATTGATGTCGGCCGGGTCATCATACCAAGCGCCCGTCAGGTGCGCCGTGAATTCCTCGCGCGAAAACAGATAGACGGCCGCGCCCGATTCCGGGATGCGTTCCCGGATAAACCGCAGGGCCTTGTACAGCAGATAGCGCACATCATATTCGCCCAGCAAAATATTTTGAAACTCGTACGTTTCCTGCAATTGATGGACGGTATGCGTCAGCGCCGCATTGCCGCCGATGAGGTCATTGCATAAAATATCCACCTGGTCGCGTAAACGGCGGCGATTGCGATTCAACTGGCGGCATAAACGGCGCAGGGTTAAATATCGCTGCGGCGATATGGAAAATGCGTTATTGGGCAAAACTGGTATGTCTCCCATCTCCTTATCCATGTCCTCTCGACGGATTAAATCCTCACATTTTATTGATCAGCGATGACTCGACTGCTTGTCCGTCGTGCCGGCAAGAGGCGTTATATACCGGCAGCGACACGCGCGCCGTACTTCCCTTGCCCGGTTCACTCATCAGGCGCACATGCCCGCCGTTGTTCTCTATCTGGGTGCGCGAGCGGCTTAATCCCAGTCCGCGCCGCCGTCCCGCCTGGCGCGCCGAGAAAAACGGCGCAAATGCTTTTTGCAGGACCTCGCTGGTCATGCCGCAGCCTTCATCGATGACGTCGATAATAACTTCGCTTTCCAGTTCATCGGCGTAGGCGCGAATGCGCACGGCGCCGCTTTGATTCTGATAACTGTCAATGGCGTTGGCGACCAGCTCGCACAGCGCCGACGCCACCTGGTCGCCGTCCACATATAATTCCGGCAGCGGTTCCTCCAGGTGCATCTGCACCGTTACATGTGCTCGTTCGGCGTGCTCCCGGGTTTTCGCCATGGCCTGGGTGATTATTTCCGCAGCAGCGCGAGCTTCCTGTTTGGGCAGCGACGGGCGAGCGAAATCGAGCAAATCGCTGATAATCTTGGTGACCTCCTGTCCCTGCCGCGCAATCAGTTCCAAAACGCCTTTGCGCTGCGCGTCTTTTTCCGATTCCGCCAGCAACTGGGAGCGGCCGACAATCACCGCCAGCGGATTATTGATTTCATGTGCCGCTCCGCAGGCCATCTCGCCTACGGCCGCCAGGCTGCGCTTGGTGAGCAATTCCTGCTGGGTTTCCTGCAATAACTGGTTCGCCTGCGCCAACTGTTCGCATAAATGGGTCATGCGTTCCTGCCACAGGGCTTGTTTCACGGCTAAGGCGGCCCCGGTCGCCGTCGCCTTGATTTCCTGCGACGGTCCCAGGCCCAGGCCGTTAGCGCCGGGTTGCCAAATGATGCCGCCGATGACTTCATCGGCGCTTTGCAACGGAATTACATAAGTTTCGTCCGGCATGAATTCCGCACAGACCTGTTCAAAAAACCAGCCGTGCGTGTTTTCCACGCCGGCGACATTGAATCCCTGGGGGAAATCCTCCGCCGGGTTTGCCAGGAGAGAATCCGGTTCCTGGCCGGCGGCGTCCACGATAAAAAGGGTGGGTTCGCCGTTTTCGGCGGTGACCATTGCTCCTTCAGTGATGCCGGCCCTCTCATTGCGGCAATATACCGCGCAGCGGACGCAATCCATGCGTTTGCACCAGGTGCGTGCCGCAATTCGCGTTACATCCGATACGGTTTGGCCCGGCTCCAGTCCCTCGCCCAGTTCCGTCAGCAGGTCGAAAAAGCGGCTGCGCATTTCCAGCCGCTGATTCTGCTGGCTCAGTCTCAGGTTCAGCCGACCCAGTTCATCATTGGCGTGCCCCAGAGCCTCGTGGTACATTTCCTGAGGCTGGATGTCATCCAGTCCCAGCAGCACCGCACGCTCGGCGATTTCCGCGCGTAATTTTCGGGCGATGTCTTCGATGTCGTTGGCCTGGCAGCCTAACTGCATGGCGACAACGGCCGAACTTTCGGTAATCGTGTGGTTGCCCGAATAACCAATACGCTGTTCCCGCGCCAGCAGGTCGGCCAGATAAATCGTCTGCACCATCGAGCGATGCTTCACCGCCTCCGGCAGAGACCCCGGCCATTGCTGATGCAGCCAGACGCTTTCCACGATGACGTCCGGCAGATTCCATTTTTGCGCCAGACGCTTGCCGATGATGGTATGATCCACCCCCATGATTCGCTGTTCCAGTTCGGCGATGTTGCCCACGGACGACTCCGTCAACTGCACCACCCGCCCGAAACTTTTCGGTAAGCACGCCGATAACGCAATCTTGCCCATATCATGCAGAAGTCCGCACAGAAACGCCTCTTCAGGATCGAGTTTGCGATCCATGTGCCGGCATATCAACTGCGCTGCGCAACCCACCGCCAGCGAATGCTTCCAGAATCCGGGACGGTCGAATATGTCATCTTCGCCGCCTTCCATGCCGCCCAGTGTCTCAAAAACCTTGATACTCAGCACGGCGTTACGAATGGCATCGAAGCCCAGCAGCACCACAATCTTGCTCACGGTGGCGGCTTTTTTGCTGATGCCTGTGCTGGCGCGCGTCGCCAGCGCCATAATCCGGCTGGCCAGCGCCGGGTCAGACTCGATTAACTGCACCACTTCCTGCGCCTGCGTATTGTTTTTAATCGTCAGTTGCAGCAGCCTCGCCGCCACCGCCGGCAGTGTCGGCAATGTGTTGAGCTGCTGAATGATGAGTTCAACTTTTTTGCCTTTGGAACGCACGTCCTGACTGATCTGATTCATCTTTTTCTCACCTTACATGGCCAGCAATTCGGCCATTTTTCCTACCAGTTCATCTATCGAAAACGGCTTCTTAATGAAGAAATCCGCGCCGACTTTGAGCAATTGGTCGATTTCCTCCTGATTGATGACGCCGCTGACGAGGATGATCTTCATGTGCTCGAATTCAGGGTTTTGCCGTATCGTTTTGCACACGACGTTGCCGTTAACGTCCGGCAGCATATAGTCCAGAATCATCAGGTCCGGCTTGAACTCCTGGGTGATAACGCCGGCGTCATAACCGCTGGAGGCCGTTTTGACCTCGAACCGGCCGTCGCGCTCCAGGACGTCCACCATCAGCTCCACGATCTCCGGGTCGTCATCCACCACCAGGACCTTCCTTCGTCCTGATTCAATCTGGTCCAGGGGGATGCCGTTTTCCTTCATAAACTGGATAAGGCTTTCCCGCGGTATCCGCCGAAACCGGCTTCCCGGCACCCGAAACCCGCGTAGTCGCCCCGAATCGAAGCATCGAATTACGGTTTGCTGGCTTACTTTGCATATGGCCGCTGCTTCGCCCGTGGAAAATACCTGTTTCACCGATAAATCACTCAAATTGAAGCTTTCTTCAGTCATGGCTTGACGCCCTTCCTTTTATAGACCTTTTCGTATAAGTTATATCCTTGCTTTCCAAGTTTACCCATACTTTCTATTTTGACTATCGTCGGGTCTGTCTGTCAACTTAAATAACTGCCCGCTTTAACCGGCTCTCCCTAACTAAGTTAACTCCAGTTATAACGATTGGGAATGTTGCACCGGGTCTGACGATCATCCGGTAGTACCGAATGTAGCAATCATTCTTTCTGTTGTCGGGAATATCTGACCTGAAATTGCGTATCGAGAAGGTGCGTCCAGTAAAAATGGCTTTTTTGGAGGGAGGAGTTTTTACTGATACGTTGCTTGCGGCCTCATCAGGGAAATAGCCTTTGACCGAGGTTATCACCCCCAAATTTAGTTATCGGACCCCTCCCCGGAAAAAAAGGGCATCATACCTGTATAGTATGATGCCCGCATTCAAATTTACATGGGTGAGCAGTTGGTGTCTGCGCAGGTCAGGGCTTGTATTCCTTGCCGCTGACCATAATGCGACCGACATTCAGAGTGCCGCTGGCCATCTCGAAGAAAGGTTTTCCGTTTTTCAAACCCACTGTCCCATAACCGGTTGCCGTTGTCAGGAAGCTGCGGAAGTCATCACCAATCTGCGAATCGATATACAACGTTTTTTCCACCGCATCGTAGCGTACCCCGGTCAGTCCCTGAATCAAACTATAGCTGGACATGGCCCGTGCATACCAGTGGCCGCATTCATATTCGTTAAACGGATTGCGAACTCGTCCATCATACCGGTCGCGGCATTCGCGGACGATTTCCAGGCCTTCATCAACCAGACCGTGCATCATGCAATGAGCCGCCACCTGATATTCAATACCCGTCCAGACCTCGTTGCTATAGACAAACGGCAGCAGTAATTCGCCACCTTTGGGCCAGGTGCACAGCAGCAGTCCGCCATCTTCGCCCATGGCGAAACTGGGTCTTTGCGGATTGTAATGGTCCATCAGGTTATCCTTGAGGTTATAGCGATGAATGCTGGCCAGATGGCTGCGAATCTTGTCGGCGTCGGCGTTTTCATTCAGTCCGCACGCCCGCGCCAGCCAGAAACCGAATACCCCATCCGATAAGCACCCGGTTCCATACTGATATTTAGGTCCTTCGGTGTTAAGTGTTTTCACGATGTCCTTATACCCCGGACCATTGGCCGAATAATCAAGGCCTCTATATGTATGGTTAAGGCCTTCCGTCTGCACCATCTGGAAGAAATATTCGCCGTCGTATAGCCTGGTTTCCAGAAATTCCCGGCCTTTGGTGATTAATTCACGATAGCGACTGACATCTTTACCGAGGAATTCGCCCATTCGCGCTGCGGCTTCCAGTGCTCCCAGATAGACACTGGTGCAGTGTCCTTCCGGCCCCCAGTATTCGATATCGTATGTGTTATGATGCGGCTCTTCCAGCACACCCTTGCCGCGCGGGTCCCATGCGTCGATACAGTATTCCAGGCTTTGTTTGACTTTGGGCCACATCTTCTCAAGCCACTGGTTATCGCCGCTGACCCGCCACTCCCGATAAACCTTCATAATCCCGCCCAACTGGCCGTCCGCGGCCGCGTGGAATCCATGATCCGGCTCGCTAATAGGCAGCGGGCAGCGGAAGGTCTGGTGTCCGCGTTCGTCCTGGCAGACAAAAAATTCCGTTTCCCGCAGCGTCCGTTCCAGATTTGGGAACAGGTGCGGCATCGCCTGGGCGTAACCCCAGACATGCGTGCATGAGCCGTGGCAGCAGCCGACATTATCGCCGCAGCCTTCAAAGGCCCATATCCGTCCGTCGGTTTGCCGCAGAACGGTGGGAGACTTCAGGATAGTAATATTCGCCGCCGCGGCTTCGACTACTTCCGGCGGCAGAGTGGTGTCGTAAAATGTTTTCTGGAATAAATCGCTCTGCTGCCGCAGGCTTTCGTAGTTGCTCCGCCAGTAATCCGCCGTTTCGTGGATACTCTTGAATTTTCCGGCGTACCAGGGTTTATAATATTTCTCACAGCCGTTGGGACAACACTTTTTCGGTCCGGTTTTGGTCCAGACGCCATAATCCTTGCCTTCAAAATCCGCCAGAATTTCGGCGGGTGCGGCGCCGATGTTGGTTGGGTCCGCTGCCCCCGTCATGATAATATGATCGACATTAATATGTCCCCAATTGCCCGTGACATTATCGACAATTTGGAGATGAGCGGTTTTCCCCTTGAATTCCGCGACATCCCACGATTCCCAGATAAGCTGTTCACTGTCTTTGCCGGTGGCAGTGCGTTTGATCTCGCCGTCGATAAGCAGATTTATACAGGCTTTATAAGGATGGTTGCCTCCTCCGATAAGAAAATGAATGCGGTTCGCCGTAATCGTGAAACCCGCCGACGTCAGGGTTCCGATTTGGCCGTCGCCGTCGGGAGCATACGTATTCACCAGGCCGCTGCCGAGGAAACCGCTGACGGTTTGCTGACCCGGCGCCGTGCCTTGTGAAGGAGCATCGCCAAAGGCCGGGCCGCCGACTTCACGAACGCCAATCGTCAGCGAGGTTTGCGGCACATACCAGCACATCAGCAATCGCAGAGTTTTGCTTTTTCCGGCCGGAACCGTAAAAGGCGCATACAACGAAGCGGCCGACGCCTGGCCCGGTGTGGCCGGATTATCAATCATCCCGGCTTCCTGAATGGTTCGCCAAACGATGCTCAGCGGGTCGAACCAGCCGCCTTTGAACCAGCAGTGATCCACGGTGACTTTTTCCGCTCCGTCGAGGAAAATCGCAAAGCCGCCTTCCCGCTCAGGGTTATCTTTGCCGGGTTGCTGCCATAAAATGAAACCGTTGGCCATAGGCCGCACTTCGCCTTCATTTCGATAACCCATAAAGTTGTCGCTGTGATAGGAGAACACCGCTTCCACGTCCTTGCCGGTGGGATTGGTGAACGTATATTCGAAAGAACACACGGGCAAACTGGAATTATCCGCATCGCCGGGGATAAACGGACTCCATCCGGTGACCGTCACCTCAAGGGGGTTATCATTATCTTCAAGTTCGAGGATGCCAAAGGGAATCCGCGCCTTAAACCGGGCGTCGTCGAATCGCGGGAATCCCCAGCTGGTGCCGCCTCGGCCATTGCCTGTTCCGCCTGCCCCGAAGGCCTTCCACATGGGCGTCGGCGCTTCGATGACCTTTGCGGCTCCGGGGTCGCCCTTAATGCTCACCGCGGCGAACATCAGCGGTTCATTAAAAAACTCCATATGATTCCGCACCGATACCTGTGATATGGAGCCGGTCGAATCCATGCAGATCATCCCCGCGCCAATGCCGCCCAGCGGCAGTCCGCCCCGATTGAGATATTCGCCGGAATACCAGCCATTATATTCATGCTCACCTGCTCCGAGATTTTGATTTATCATCATTGTGATTCCCATCAGCCCCGCCAGGACCAATAAAATCCGCCGCATGTTACAGTCTCCTTGTTTTTATAGGCCATTCCTGGAAAACATTCACTCAGGGCGGTCATCCTAGTCCTCCTGGTTAGGAGTGTCAATTCATTCCCAGGTATTCTGTTTTCGGGCCTGATGGCTTGATGGGAAAATCGGTGGAAATTTGGTTTTATCCCATTTCCCTGCCGAAAAGAATGTATGGACAAATAAATTAAAGTTATATATGCTCAAAAGTTGAGATATAAAGAGTTATCGCTCGGTTGACCATCGATATCGAATAAAAGCCACATGAAAAGCAACTTTACGAAATTAAGCCCCGTAGCCGGCATACTGACGCTTTTGGTCGGTATAGCCGTTGCTCAAAAAATGGCCGATAGCCCCGATGGCGACCGCTCGGTTTATGTTCATCGGATGCCGCTGCTGGACGAAAACAAACGAATTCTATCGCCCGACGCCAAGGCTCCTTTCAACATGGAGACATCCTGTGATGCCTGCCACAGCGTGGACGAAATCCGTCAGGGCCTTCATTTCAATATGGACAAATCAGACACCTCGTTCGGCCGCATGGGTGAACCCTGGATTTACGTTGATGCCGAAACCGGCACACAGATTCCCGCTGTTTTGCGTAACGATTCCACCGATTTTTATCCTGAATTTGCTGTAAGCGCCCGTGAGTTTATCGAACGTTTTGGCCGTCATTTGCCCGGAGGTATTCAGCCCGCCGGGGATATGACGGCGGCGGCGGCCGAATTCTGGAAAACCCAGGGCGGATTAGAGATTAACTGTATGGCCTGTCACGATGTGGAATTCGGCCATGACCAGGCCGAAGCCGCCGAACATATCGAACGCGGCAATTTTCGCTGGGCTGCCGCGGCCACCTGTGCCTTTACCCGCGTCAAGGGCCGGGCCGGCAGTAAAACGCTGCCGCCGGAAGTCTGGTATGATCCCGCCCGCTTCGATTCCAAAGACAAGATTACTCTTGATATTATCCGCGCCGTACCCAAGCAGCGGTGTTATTTCTGCCATTCGTATAGTTTGGTGGATGATGCGGCCTTGCCTACCTGGCAAGGCGATGAAGATGTGCACCTTACCGCCGGTCTGACCTGCACCGATTGTCACCGCAACGGCCTGGATCATCGCATGGTCCGCGGTTACCGTGGCGAGGGCATCTTGCCCTCGTTCTCTTCGAGTCGCCAACATGGTTGTGATACCGACAAGGACCGCGGGCAGGATGCCCGCGACACGGTCTGCCCGCCTTCGGCAATAAATATCCATTCACTTACCTGCGAAGGTTGCCACCTCGGGGAACAGACGGCTTTGAACGCTGCGCTTCGCAACGGTCGTTTGGGTGCGCCTCGACCGGAACATGATGGTATTCCGCCGACGCACTTCGATAAACTAAGCTGCACCGCCTGCCATTCCGGCCCCTGGCCCGCGGCCCAAACTCGTGCTATCAAAACCTCCCGCGCCCACGCTCTGGGCCTGCACAGTGTTCGCAATGATGCGGAGATACTGCCCCATATCACCGGACCCGTTTTTGCCCCCGGTCACGACGGCAAACTCGCTCCTCATATGCTCTTCTGGCCGGCCTACTGGGCGCAGTTGGAAAGTTCCGATGAAGCCGTAGTTGTTGAACCCGAAATTATTCGCCAATATGCCGGTGATATTCTTCGTCAGGCGCAGCCTGCCGAAGAAGGCCGCTGGCCCAATTTCAGCCGCGATGTCATCATACAGGTTCTTACGGCGCTCAAACCGCACTTTAATCAAACCGTTGTTTATATCGCCGGCGGAAAATGTTACACCCTTGACGAAGACCTTCATCATATTGAGCAAAAGGCGTTATGCCGACCGATCCTCTGGCCCTGGGCGCATAATGTTCGCCCCGCGCAGCAATCGCTGGGAGCTAATGCCTGTGAAGATTGTCACTCCGCCGATAAT
>CAZOCV010000040.1:15243-20386 GCA_964578395.1 uncultured Pirellulales bacterium | reverse complement strand
TACACGAAGAATTACATTTACGCCAACCTATTGACCTGCTCTCACGAGAAGCAGCTTTAAGTGTAATTTTGACAAGTAGTTGTATAAAAAAAGAAGCGGATTTTTTCTTCAGTCGCTTCGACCTGACCAACGTTCAGTTCAATGTTTTGATGCTGCTTCGCCACCAAAACGATCCGCACGGCGGCCTGAGCCAGGCCCGGCTGAGCGAAATGATGTTGGTCAACGGCGCTAACATGACCACCCTTATTGATAGGATGGAAAAAGCCCAGTTAGTCGCGCGAACGGCAAATCCGGCGGATCGGCGTCACAATATCATCATGCTGACTGAAAAAGGAAAGTCAGTACTCGATAAAGTGGAGCCTGTATATCGCCATGAAATTCAGCGGCGTTTGGGCGTCCTCACCGAAGAACAACAAAAAAATTTAATCGATTTACTGGACCGGATTCGTGAAGGCATCCGAGGCCGAAAGGAATTCTGCTGAATTATCTCCGGTTAAACTAACTGGAGACTTTCAAAATTGACTCGAGATCGCTACAATACGGCAACGGGAATCCCGTATGCCCATGATTTATTAGGACATTATAAGGATTCGATTATGACGCAGTTAAACGGCAAAGCTTCTGTACTCCATCGTGATATCACGACGGAACCGTTGCGAATGCCTGAAAAAGGCGCTTTGCACCTGGGAATCGACGTTGGTTCGATCAGTTGCAAGGTTGTATTACTGGATGACGGACGGCAAATGCTTTATGGCCGGTACGAGCGCACCCACGGTCGGCCCATGCAGGTTGCCCTGAGCATGTTGGAAAAGTTGTTCAAGCAAATACCCGCCGACCGCATCGCCACCATGGTCGGTACGGGCAGCGCTGGTCGTAAGTTGTGCGAAATACTGGGGATAGATTTTGTCAACGAACTTATTTGTCAGGCCGCAGCCATCCGGCACTTGCGCCCGGACGTTCGCACATTGATTGAAATGGGCGGCCAGGACAGCAAGGTTATTATTCTCAATGACCCCAATGATCCTGCTTCAGCAGATAAAGGGGACATGCTTGATTTCGCCACCAACACCAACTGCGCTGCCGGCACAGGCAGCTTTCTGGACCAGCAGGCATCGCGGCTGGGTGTAGCCATTGAAGGTGAATTCGGAGATTTGGCCCTGAAAAGCCAGACGCCCCCCCGCGTCGCGGGCCGATGCAGCGTTTTCGCCAAAAGCGACATGATTCACCTGCAGCAGCAGGCCACACCCGTGCATGATATTGTGGCGGGATTGTGCCTGGGCCTGGCGCGTAACCTTAAAAGCAGTTTGTGCCAGGGTAAAAACGTCGAACCGCCCGTCGCCTTTTGCGGCGGCGTCGCCAGCAATGCCGGTGTGGTCCGGGCCATTGCGGAGGTATTCACCTCCGGCAAGGGGGAATTAATTGTGCCCGCCGAGCATAAACTGACCGGCGCTATGGGGGCGGTCCTCATCCAGTTGCGCCAGGGCGCCGGTGAAGGCAGTTTGCAGGAACCGCGCGTGCTATTGTCAAAGCTGGATACTTACATCAAGTCGCAACATATCATCGGCCATCGGCTAAAGCCTTTGCAGCAACCTTCGCACCCGATTCCGGAAAGCAAAGTCTATACGGAACTCGCCGAGGCAGCGCGGGCGAAAGGTGTAAAAATTCCGGCGTACCTGGGCATTGACGTCGGCTCCATCAGCACCAACGTCGTGGTGATGGACGAACAGCAGCGAGTGCTGAGCAAGGCCTACCTCATGACCGCCAGCCGCCCGCTGGAAGCGGTGAGCAAAGGTCTGGATATGGTTGCAGATGTCGCCGACGTCGTGGAGATTAAAGGTGTCGCCACGACGGGTTCGGGTCGATATCTCACCGGCGATTTCACAGGGGCGGACCTGGTCATCAATGAAATTACCGCCCAGGCCACCGGTGCGGCTATTGTGGACCCGCAAGTGGATACGATTTTCGAGATCGGCGGCCAGGACAGCAAATACATATCACTCGAAGACGGCGTAGTGGTAGATTTTGAAATGAACCACGCCTGCGCCGCCGGGACGGGCAGTTTTCTGGAAGAGCAGGCCGAACGGCTGGGCATCAATATCAAAGAAGAATTCGCCAGCGAGGCATTTAAGTCTCAGGCGCCCATCCGACTGGGCGAGCGCTGCACGGTGTTCATGGAGTCGGACCTGATCAGCTATCAGCAGCAGGGAGCGGCGCGGCAGGATTTGGTAGCGGGCCTGAGTTACTCCATCGTCACGAATTATCTCAACCGCGTGGTCAGCCATCGCAAAGTCGGCCACCGTATTTTCTTCCAGGGCGGTACGGCGTTCAACCGCGCCACGGTCGCCGCCTTCGAAGCCGTAACCGGCAAAAAAATTATTGTTCCGGACCACCATGAAGTCACCGGCGCTCTGGGCGCGGCGGAATTGGCGCGGCGGCACATGCAGCAACTGGCGCAAAACGCTCCCGACGGCAAACAACCGGCCAGCACCTTTAAAGGTTTTTCCCTGTCCCAGGTCAAATATGAAATCCGCACGTTCGAGTGCCCCAAGTGCTCCAATCACTGCGAAATCAAGGAAGTAAAACTCCCCGGTTCCGATCCGCTGTTTTACGGTTCGCGCTGCGATATCTACAACGTCAAAAAAGAACAGGCCGAGACCAGCCCTATCGCCGATTTGTTTGGCGAACGGCAAAAGATGCTGGAAACTTTTGCCGGATTGGACCCCAAAGCGGCCGCCGGGAAATCCGCCTCCGGCAGAAAAGTCGTCGGCATCCCCATGTGCCTGAGCAATTATCAGTATCTCCCGTTGTGGGGAACGTTCCTGAAGGAACTGGGTTTTGACGTGGTGATTTCGGGCCGGTCGAACAAGCAGGTCATTCACGAAGGCGTCGAGGCCGTCCTGAGCCAGACCTGTTTTCCGGTCAAAGTCGCTCACGGCCACGTGCTGGAACTGGTGAAAAAGAACGTGGATTTCATCTGGCTGCCCAGCATTGTCTCCATGACGGAAGAATATGCGGAAAACATTCATAATCAGTTGTGCCCTTACGTGCAAACGATACCCTATCAGGTGCGCGTGGCGCTGACGGCGAAAAACATCGACCTCAAAGGCGCAAAAAATCATCTCGTTGATCTGCATGTGCGTTTTCAGGAAGGCCTCCAGGGGTTGCGCAAAACCCTCTGGCCCCTGACGGAAACATTCGGCGTCAGTAAAAATCAGATTAACGCCGCACTGGACAAGGCGCAAGCGGCGCAGAGTCAGTTCGAACAATGGTGTCGTCAGCGCGGCGGGGAAATTCTTACTTCACTGCCTGAAGGCCAGAAAGCCTGTGTCGTCGTCTCGCGGCCTTATAACGGCTGCGATCCGGGCGTGAGCCTGGACCTGCCGCGCAAATTGCGCAAAATGAACGTACTGGCGATTCCCATGGATTTCCTGGATCTAGACAAGGCCAACATTACCGAACCGGAACTCCAGGCGAACATGTACTGGAAGTATGGCCAGCGTATTTTCCGCGCTGCACACCTGGTGCGGGAAAATCCCCGACTCAACGCCGTCTATATCAGCAATTTCAGTTGCGGACCGGACAGTTTCATCATTTCCTTCTTCAAGGAATTGATGGCCCTGACATTGCCCAACGGTGAAACGTTCCGCAAGCCGGCACTGGTGCTGGAAATCGACGAACACAGCGCCGACGCGGGGGTCATCACGCGGCTGGAAGCCTTCCACGAAAGCCTCAAAGCCGTGGCCGATCGTCAGCAGCGCGCCGCCCGCGAACTGGTAAACGCTGTACAATCGCCGCAAAGTCCCTGGCGCAGCGAATGGGGCGACTGCTCCGGGCGCAAACTGTGGATTCCGTGGATGGGCGATCACGCTCATGCCCTGGCGGCGGCGTTCCGCCATTGCGGCCAGGACGCCGAAGTGCTGCCGATGGGCGATGAGGAAACCCTGCGCTGGGGGCGCGCCTATACCAGCGGCAAGGAATGCCTACCTTGCATTATCACCACGGGCGACATGCTCAAGGTGATCAACGCCCAGGGCTTTAATCCCGAAGAACATGCATTTTTCATGCCGGGCAGCAGCGGCCCCTGCCGATTCGGACAATATAATTGTTTGATGCGGCTGGTGCTCAAGCAGTCGGGCCAGCCCAATACCATCCCGGTGGTGGCGCCAAATCAGGACCGAAATTTTTACGACCAGTTCAAGCGCTTCCGCAAGGACCCCACGCGCCTGGCGTACAACGGCATCGCGGCCATCGACTTATTGTTAAAGGTGCTGCATAAAGTGCGTCCTTACGAAACCGCCGCCGGCGCCGCGGACTCCGCTTATCGTCAGTGCATTGAACTGGTGGTGCAAGCCCTTGAACAAGGCGCCAAGGAAACGGACCTGGTCAAAACGCTCGCGCGTTGCGCCGATGTGATGAACCGCGTGCCGACGGACCGCAGCCGGCGCCGGCCGCTGATTACCGTGGTGGGTGAAATTTACGTTCGCAGCCATACCTTCGCCAACGATGAGGTGGTGCGTAAAATTGAAGCTCTGGGCGGCGAAGTCGCTCTGGCGGGTTTCGCCGAATGGCTGTATTACACCAATCACACGCGCATATTAATGGCGCAGCGGCGCAATATCTGGCGGCAATGGCTGCAAAATACCGTTCGCACCTGGTTCCAGCACAAAATCGAACATCGTCTGGCCCGGCCGCTGGAAAAAATATTCGGCCCGCTGGCCGAAGGCGACATCCGCCAGGTATTGCAGGAAGCGGCGACGTATATCCATGAAAGCTTCGAGGGCGAAGCCATTCTCAGCCTGGGTAAAATGGCGGAAATGCATCATCATTACGGCGCCGCGGGCGCGGTGAATGTCATGCCGTTTACGTGTATGCCTTCGACCATTGTCAGCGCCATCGGCCGGCAGGTGGCGCACGACTGCGGCGGCATGCCGATTTTGAACATCAGCTACGACGGCCAGCAGGACCCGACGCTGCAAACGCGCCTGGAAGCCTTCATGCATCAGGCAACCACATTTAATCAGCGTCGTCCCGCCCCGGCCATGATAACCCATTAACATTAAATCACGAAAAGCAACATGACGATTTCATCATCGAATGCCCCCATACTATCCAGCCGCCATAATGCGGCGGCAGCGCCTCAGTT
>CAZOCV010000040.1:0-15143 GCA_964578395.1 uncultured Pirellulales bacterium | reverse complement strand
CGACCGCGCCTATTCGGCGACGCACACGCATTCCGGCACGACCATCAAACGCAACCTGCGCACCCTGCCGCGCACGGTGCAGACGCTGTGCCCCACCTGCGGCAGCGTTATCGTAGGGCGGTATTTTGTCGATAATGGCGGCGTTTGCATGGAAAAATATTGCCCCGATCACGGTTATGTCCGCGACATTATTAATCGTGACGTCAATTTGTATTACAAAAGTGCCTATTGGAGCTTCGATGAACAGGCGGGCCTGCAAAATCCGGCGACTCCGGCCAAAACCCTCTGCCCGGCGGATTGCGGTCTGTGCGGCCGACATCAATCGGGACCCTGCCTGGCAAACCTGGACCTGACCAACCGCTGCAACCTGAATTGCCCGATATGCTTCGCCAACGCCAACGCCGCCGGTTATATTTATGAGCCGGATTATGAACAGGTTGTGGCCATGCTGGGGCAATTGCGCGACTTGCGGCCGACGCCGGCAACGGCGGTTCAGTTCAGCGGCGGCGAGCCGACGCTGCACCCGCGTTTTTTCGATATCGTGGCGCAGGCGGGAAAGATGGGCTTTTCCAACATTCAAATCGCCACCAACGGCCTGAAAATGGCCGATTACGATTTCGCCCGGCGAGCGGCCGACGCGGGACTGCATACCCTGTATCTGCAATTCGACGGTGTCGGGCCGGACGTGTACTTACAGACACGCGGGCGCGACATCTGGGATAAAAAACTCGCCGCTATAGAAAATTGCCGGCGCACCGGCATGAAGATTTGTCTGGTGCCAACCATTATCCGCACCCTCAATGACGACCAGGTGGGTCCGATTTTTCACTTCGCCATCGATCATATCGACGTGGTCAGCGGCATCAGCTATCAACCGGTATGTTTCACCGGCAGAATCGATACGGAAGAACGCCTGCGGCAGCGATATACGCTGGGAGACCTGGCGCATGATATCGCCGCGGCCTCGGGCGCGGTGGTGGAACGGGATTTTTATCCACTTTCTATCGTCATGCCGCTGTCGCAACTGCTGGAAACCTGGACGGGCAAGCCGAAAATCAAGGCCAGTTGTCATACGGATTGCGCCTTCGGCACTTATTTCCTGGTCAGTGCTGATAAAAAAGTTTATCCTTTTCCCCAGGTCCTCGATATCGAAGCGTTTTTCAGCGGCATGAATCGCCTCTCGCATAAATTTCATAAACGCGCCGGGCGGCTCAATATCATCGACAAGTTCCGCATCTATCATTTGTTCAAAAGTGTTTTTCGCACCAACCAGGCCCCCGACGGCCTGGACGTCAAACGGCTGGTGCAGGCGATGAAGGGCATGGTCGATAAAAACAAAGGCCGCGGCCAGACCGGCGCGGGCAACTACCGCACGCTCATGGCCGCCGGAATGCACTTCATGGACCGCTACAATTATGACGTCGAGCGGGTCAAACGCTGCGTGATTCCCTACGCCACCCCGGCCGGTATTTTCCCCTTCTGCACCTACAACGGCGGCCCCACCTACCGGCCCATCATCGAAAAAGCCTATAGCGGCCTCTAAAATCACCTGGAGGCGCCTCATGCCGGAACTGCCCGAAGTTGAAAATATCGCCCAGGGATTGCGGCATGAAATTATTAATGTCACCATCACCGATGTGAAGGTATTAAAACCTGTTATCGTTCGGTATCCCTCCCCGTGGCGAAAAACTCTGCATGATATTATCGGTGACGATATCGTTAAAGTTACCCGCCGGGGCAAACGTCTTATCATCGCCCTGGTCAACGGCGGCGCGATTTTAATTCAATTGGGCATGACCGGCAAAGTAATCGTCGCCCAAGCAAACAGCCCTATTCCTTTACATACGCATATGCGCATCCATCTTTGCGATGGTCGAGAAATACGTTTTATTGACGCGCGGCGTTTTGGCCGAGTGTGGTTTTTTTCGCAACTCGATTTTTATCACCCCGACGCCCAAATGGAAGCCGCCGGCATGGGCCGTTTAGGCTCTGAACCTTTCGGTATAACCCCCAAGCAATTTCAACGGATATTGCATAGCGACCGCGCGATAAAAACCCTCCTGCTGGACCAAAGCCGCATCGCCGGCCTGGGTAACATCTACGCCGATGAAAGCCTCTTCGCCGCCGGCATTCATCCCGTCACACCTGCGAAAAACATCACCCCTGCCCAGGCCGACAAACTCCGCCGTATGATAAAATCCATCCTCCGCCGCGCCATCCGCCACGGCGGCACTACCCTGCTCGATTATCGCAACGCCTACGGCGAAATGGGAAGATTTTTGAAAATGCTCAAGGTCTATCAACGCACCAACCAACCCTGCCGCCAGTGCCGCACCCCCATCGCCCGCATGACCCTCGCCGGCCGCAGCAGCCACTACTGCCCAAAATGCCAACGCTTACCCAACAAATCCCATGAATCCTAACGAAATAAAAATCGATGCTATCGGCGGTTCAGGACGCCACCTTCTGCGAATAGAAGGCACGGTTTTGGTTTATGAAAATCGTCTTTGGACGGGACAGACCGAACATCTCGTACCCGTGGAATTATTAGCCCTGGAAAGATCTCGCGCTTTTGATGGGCGTTTTCTGATTGCCGCGTTACTTTGTCTGGTATTTGGTTTACTGGGCGGGGTTTTACTCAACCGCTATCTTGGTTTTGTCAGCTTAGGATTTTTCTATTTTCTTATTGTCTTCTTGCGCCGATGTTCCACGATCGAATTGTTATATTGCACCAATAGTACAACATCCGATGAAAAAACGATCTGGAATACGTTGGTGGTGTTTTGGGAGCCGCGTCACAAAAGGAAAGAAGTCGAAGGTTTTCTGGATAATATTAATAAATCTCTGGAGTTGATAGATGAGTATAATATCCGACCGGCGCGATGGACCTTTACCGTACCGGCTTTCTCCATGTTTCGCGTGGCGTTAGCACAATGTTCGGTTTTATTTTTTCTCTTTCTTTATATTGGCGGACATTTGAAAAAACCAGTTTTATTACTTTTTTCTTTGGCGCCCCTGGTCTGGTATTTGTATCGTCGCTTGCGCGAACTAAAACAACCCCGTCTTTTTCGATTAGGCCTGACCCACTATCGAAAAAAACAATGGAATGAAGCCATCAACGTCTTGGATAAATTTTTACAAGCGACGCCGCATCACGCCCCCAGTATTTTTCTATTGGTAAACTGTTATGTGCGAGTGGAAAATTTCAATCAAGCTATTGGCCTGCTCGAACAACTGCCTGACGAATTTAGCGAAGTCCGCCAAACAATGCAAAACGATTTATGGGAATGTAAACGAATTTGGCAGCGACGACATCCACAAGATTCACTTGGAACTCATTAATCCTTGCGGTAATCTTTTCGATAATTGGTGTTTTTATACGTAACAGAAAAGGATAAGAAATGAAAATACTCCTTATCGGCAGCGGCGGGCGTGAACACGCTTTGGCTTGGCGTTTGCGGCAATCCAGGCAGGTCAAGAAGTTATGGATCGCGCCCGGTAACGCGGGTACGGCCCAGGAAGGCGAAAACGTCGATATTGCCGACACCGATACGGCCAAACTGGTGGAATTCGCCCGGCGGGAGCAGGTGGACCTGGTCGTCGTTGGCCCGGAAGACCCGCTGGCGATGGGACTGGTGGACCAGCTCGAAAAAGCGGGCATTAAAGCCTTTGGCCCATCCGGCCCGGCGGCACAGCTTGAGGCGGACAAGGCCTTTGCCAAAAAAATCATGAACGCCAACGCCATCCCCACCGCCGACAGCCGCACCTTCGACCGCTATGAAGACGCCAAACGCTACATCGCCACCCGCGAAACCGGATTGGTGGTAAAGGCTACAGGGTTGGCCAAAGGAAAAGGCGTTTTTGTCTGCGACGACCCGGCCGACGCCTTGCTGGCGGCTGAAAAAATCATGAACGACCGGATTTTTGGTGATGCCGGAGCGCAAATACTTGTTGAAGAAAAACTTATTGGCCAGGAAGCCTCCATTCTCGCTTTTGTCGATGGCCGAACGATATATGTGATGGAATCCAGCCAGGACCACAAACCCATCGGCGACGGCGATACGGGCGCAAATACCGGCGGCATGGGTGCTTACAGCCCGGCACCAATCGTTACCGAAAAACTGATGAGCCAAATTGAGCGCGAAGTGCTTGTTCCGGTGGTAGATGGCATGAACCGCAACGGCACACCTTACCGCGGAGTGCTTTATGCCGGCCTGATGCTGACGGCGGGCGGCCCAAAAGTATTAGAGTTCAATGTCCGCTTCGGCGACCCCGAAACCCAGCCGATATTAATGCGCCTGCAAAGCGACCTTGCGGAAGTTATGCTGGCGGTTTGCGAAGGTCGGCTGGAGGATGTTACTCTTCGGTGGGACCCCCGGCCGGCGGTGTGTGTGGTCATGGCTTCCGGTGGTTATCCCGATGCGTACGAAAAAGGTAAAATAATTAACGGCATTGAACAGGCGGAAGCTCTGGCCGATGTAAAAGTGTTTCACGCCGGAACGAAATTTAACCAAACCAACCAGGTAGTCACCAATGGCGGGCGAGTATTGGGAGTTACGGCACTGGGCCAAACCATCTCCGCTGCCCAGAAAAAAGCTTATGAGGCGGTGGCGAATATAACCTTTGAAAAAGCCTGTTACCGAAAAGACATCGCCGCCAAGGCAATGGCCTAAGCGGCGACGAATAAAATCATAACTAGTTGCAATATAATGGTTTATAACATCTACTTAACTGTTGTCCCCGCAGCTTCCACTTTAGCGCGTTTCGATTCATAGGGCCAAATCAACAAAACAGCGCCCTTTTTATGGGTAAATTCCCTGTTTTCTTCTTCTTCATTCCAATAAAGCGGAATAAAAGCATTCTTTTGTTTGCGATAAATCAAAAAACCTTCATTATCGTAGGTTTTCTCTTTTTCCCAGGTTGACAACCAGCAAATAGCATCGCCTTTTTCTTTTTGCCATTTCGTGCCATCGGGATTCAGGCCTTCAGATTTGTCCACATCGAAAATCGGCCAAGCGATGGTTTTTTTCCGGTAGGTTTCGCCGGGGACGGTCTGCTCACAACCCATCGACAAAAAGACGCCGGCAACCAGCAGCAAGCTTGACAGCCCAAAAATCGGATGCAACCAACGATTCTGCAAAACTTTAGTATTATTCATACCAATTCCTTTCCGAAAGTTTCCAATAGTAGCCGAATAACCTTATATTGTGTTTAGTCGGCGGCAGATGTCAATAGCTTGTTTCTTAATCTAAAAAAGCCGCAAAGAACCGACACCGGCCGGCAACATAAATCATTATAAACATTAGACAATTGTGCCATGGGAACGTTGGGATGAAAATACTGGAACGCAAAATTTAACCCGCCCTTTTTCGTTCTGATTACGCGGAAAAAGAAGCGAAATGACGTTTGCGGTTGACAGATTTTTAAGGTTGAGTTAAACTGCTGACATTGTGGCTTGGGCAGGCGCTGTTGTCGCCTCATCGGTCGGGATTGTTTGTTGACCGGCATTGAAAAAGCCTTTTTTGCCCGGGCGTTCCGTCCGGTTTTTGTTTTTGTTACGTCTCTTAACGGACTGAGAGGCGCGTAGTGCGGAAGGACCCATCTTGTTTATATGCAAGGATGGTTTACGCGCCTGTCCGCCGGTAATGATTTCAGGAAAATAAACACGCGGCTGCCTTTTCCTTTGGGATAAGCGAGCAGGGTGTTTTTGCTTTTACTTACAGCGAAAGGAACAGGCAACGTGGCTGATGTCCTGATGGAAGTGTGGGACAATATTCTACGTCATATCCAGCGCTATCACAGCGATTGTTGGCGCAACTGGTTTGAGCAAATCGAACCTCTGAATCTGGAGCGCGGCGTATTGCGGCTGGCGGTGCCCGAACGTTCCTGGCGGCAGTATTTGCAGCAAGTGTGTAACGATCGCATGGTCGCCGCGGCGCAGCAGGTAACGGGGCATCTCATCAGCGTGGAATATATATCGGATGAACAGGAACCGGGACTGGATATTCCCGCCGCCGCGAGCAAGGCCGTCGCGTCGGAAGACGATCTCATGTATTTCAGCCCGGATTATACGTTTGATAATTTTGTGGTCGGTCCCTGCAATCGGCTCAGTCATGCCACCTGCGTCGCCGTCAGCGAAGCGCCGGGCCAAACCTATAATCCCTTGTTTTTGCATGGCTCGGTCGGGCTGGGCAAAACGCATCTGCTGCAGGCCACATCGCAGGCGGTTTTGAAAAATAATCCGCAGGCGAAAATCGTGTATTTATCCTGCGAAACCTTCGTGAACCATTTTATCCACGCCGTCGAACAGGGCGGGCTGTATGAATTTCGCCATAAATACCGCTATATTGACATGCTGGTTATTGACGATGTGCAGTTTCTCAGTGACCGGGAGCGCTCGCAGGAGGAATTTTTCCACACGTTCAACAGCCTGTATCAAA
Organism: uncultured Pirellulales bacterium; assembly: GCA_964578395.1. Taxonomy (GTDB): domain Bacteria; phylum Planctomycetota; class Phycisphaerae; order Sedimentisphaerales; family SM23-30; genus JAFGBA01. Next base: position 8,703 of record CAZOCV010000040.1, on the reverse strand, counting down.
GCCGCAAACAGATTATCCTTTCCGCCGATTGTTCCCCCGCGGAAATTCCCAAGCTGGAGGAGCGGCTGGTGAGCCGTTTCAATCAGGGCCTGGTGACGCGCATGGACAAGCCGGACACGGAAACGCGTATGGCCATCGTCCGCAAAAAAGCGCTGATGCGCGGCATCGACCCGCCGGAAGAAGTTATCGAATTTATCGCGCGCAAGATTGACAGCAATATCCGCGAACTGGAAGGGGCGCTGACCAAAGTGCACGGTATGGCCATGCTCGAAGGGGGCATGATTACCATTGAATTAGCGCGGCAGGCGCTGGGCGATGAACCCACGCCGCCGCATCGCCAAATCAGCATTTCGCAGATTATCGAGTCCGTGACCAATCACTTTAACGTGCGGCTGAGCGATTTGCAGGGCAAGCGCCGCAGTCGCAGCATCGCGTTTCCGCGGCAGGTATGCATGTATCTGGCCCGCGACCTGACCCAGCACAGCCTGGAGGAAATCGGCGGCCACTTCGGCGGCCGCGACCACACCACCGTACTGCACGCCTACCGCAGCATCGACCGGTTGTATGAAAGCGACAACACCATCCGGCAAACCATCGACGGCCTCGTGGCGGGATTGACGCAAAACGGCTGACGTAAACATTTCGATAAACACGGTCAAACCCTGAGCGGTTGTTTTCAATAACGAAATCCTTTTATTTCCCGCCGCATTTCAAAGCCGGCATATCGTCGCATATCTTCATCTCCATTTTGCCTGGAACAGGTAAATTCGCAGGAAAATAAGATTCGTAACTTATTATGCCGTATAGACCTGTGCTTATAACCATAAAATAGTAGGAAATTTTTTGACAGCGCGGGAAGGGGGGGTAAATTAAGATGGTCGGTGATTCTTAGACGTACGTCTGCAAACGAAACTTTTATCCGGCGAGAGAGACAGCGTAGTTTTTCTACGCCGGGTATGCTTGTGTATTTTCGCCCACAGGCGGAAAGGAGTTGGGATATGGCATTTCAAAAATGGTTTTTGTTTTCTTCCGTAAACATTTTGCTCATCAGCGCAACATGTTTATTCGCGGCGGAATCAATTAATATTCCAGGACTGTTCAATACGGGTGTAGATGAGCAAGGCGCAAGATTGCCTGATGGCTCTTTAGAACAACATTATTCCTTAGCGGGCATGGCTACCGTTGCATATGTTTTTCATGAAGGCGCGCCAGATAATATCGGAGCTCAAGGCGCTTGGTCGCAACCGGCGTCCGATGCCATGTGGATTGGACCATCAGGAGGAACAATGAATGCACCTCAAGGAGATTTTATATTTACACACTTACATTTGATTTGACGGGCTTCGACCCAACGGTCATATCCATATCAGGGCAATGGGCATCCGACAATATGTCCACGATTTATCTAAATGGCTTTCAAACGTCATACGAAAGTCTTGACTGGTTCGCACTAAACGAATTCAATATAAGCAATGGATTTCTGCCAACTATCAATACTCTCGAATTTCATGTAAATAACGCTTATACCACCCCAGGTGCTGACAATCCAACAGGACTTCTTGTGCAAAATTTAGTCGCAACGCCCGAACCGGCGACGATGGGTTTGCTGGCTTTGGGTGGGATAGGATTGCTGCGGCAGAAAAAGTAACCGGATTGGAATCGGAAGATGACACATTTATCCGGGCGAGTCGATTGGCTCGCCCGGTTTATATTTTGACCGCCAGGATGTGTCAGCGGTTAATCTTGCTTTGTTTGAGCTTTTGGAGCTTCTTCAACTCATCCGTTCCCTTTCGCCAAAACGCCAGTTTTTGGGCAAAAGACTTATTCTCAAGCTGTTTCTGCACAAATGCTGCGCCCCGACGTTTCATGGCGACACAATCAAAGGCTTTAGTCTTCATTGGCAATCACCTCCAGAGGCGAATGAATGGCGATATTTCCCAAGCCGTGCAAGGTGTTAACAGCGTTATACAAGGGTATCTTTTGAAAATTTACGATATGTTTAAAATTCCAACTTACAATCAGATCCGCTTGGGAAACAGTCGCTAAAGCGACATGCATGGCATCAGTGGAATATTTTTCCGAAACAATGCCCGCCTGAATATATGATTGCTGTAATTGGAGAACGGTATCGGTGACTTCGGCAACATCCGTAATCGCCAGACATTCTTCAAAGAAATGGAGTACTTTTTTGGGGGCCATTTGCAGTTCCTGTCGCACCAGTTCAGAAGCAATCAGCCTGAACATGCCCTTTTTAACTGCGGCAAAAAAAGCTTTGCTTGCCGTTTTGAACTCTTCATCAAACACGCCGCCGAAGACGGAGGTATCCGCATAAACCCGAATCTGATTGGTTTTTGAGATAGCAATCATATCCTAACTATATCGTGGTGCTATAGTTAACGTCAAACAAAATTTGATGAATGGGTGCGCGGGGCACACTTAACCGTGGAAGCCGGGGTGGACTTTTTGGCTGTTGGCCGCCTATAATTAACACCATTGTTGTACTGGATGTTAATCTATGCCTGACAAAGTCATCATAACCGGCGGGCGGGGTTTTATCGGCTCAGCGCTGGCTGGATCGCTGGCGCAGGCGGGTTATAACGTGGTGGTGCTTAGCCGCCGGAGTGGGGGCGAGGAGGCATCCATCACCTTTGATGAATGGGATGGCCAAACCGTCGGGCCGTGGGCACGGCATTTGGATGGGGCGGCGGCAGTGGTAAATCTGGCCGGAGAAAGTCTGGCCGAAGGGCGCTGGACGGCGGAACGGAAACAGGCCTTACTTGACAGCCGCGTAAAATCGACCCAGACCCTCATAAAGGCACTTGAACAAACACCTCAGCGGCCGAAGGCGTTGATTCAGACGTCGGCTATTGGTTTCTACGGCCCCGGAGGCGATGAGCCGTTTACCGAAAATTCTCCTGGCGGGGCAGGTTTTCTGGCCGAAGTTTGCCGCCAATGGGAACAAACCGCTCTGTCCGTCGAATCTCTGGGTGTACGCTTGGTTATTATACGGCTGGGGGTCGTGCTGGGCCGGGATGGGGGCATGATGAAACGGTTATCAACCCTTTTCCGTCGCGGCCTCGGCGGACCGTGGGGCAGCGGGCGGCAATGGCTCAGTTGGGTACATCTGGCGGATGTGATTTCAGCGGTTGAATATTTTTTGCACACCCCGACGGCCCAAGGGGTCTATAATCTGACAGCGCCGCAGCCGGTGCAGGTTCAAGTGTTCGCCCGCAGGCTGGGCGAGGCGCTGCATCGACCGGCCTTGCTGAGAACGCCCGCAGCCATGCTGCGTCTGGCGATGGGCGAGATGGCGGATGAAATGCTGCTTACAGGGCAGCGCGTTGAACCGCAAAAATTGTTACAGGAAGGTTTTACGTTCCGGTTTCCTGACCTCAAGGACGCTTTAAAGGATATTGTTTCATGAATCTCTCGGAATACTTTGAAAAGGTGAAAGGCACGGGTGTGCTGGCGACAGCGGACAAGAATGGCCTCGTCGATGTGGCGTTGTATGCCCGGCCGCATATCGTGGATGACGCCACGGCCGTTTTTGTCATGCGCGAACGGCTCAGCCATGCCAACCTCAAAACCAATCACCATGCCGCTTACCTGTTTCGGGAAGATGCCCCCGGTTATAAAGGCGTGCGGCTGTACCTGACGCTCGAACGCGAGGAAACCAATACAGAACTTATTAAACAATTTCGCCGGCGCGACCCGGAAATGTACGATAAGCAAGATGATTCCAGTAAATTTCTGGTTTTTTTTCACATCGACCGCGTGCGGCAACTGGTCGGTGCAGGAGATTTGAATCCGGCGGCCCTGCCGGAAGCTTAACCTATGAAAATGCGACGTGTCGTCCAGTTTGTCGCCTGCCTGGGTTTGTGTTATGGCGTGATGGCCTTTGGCGGCCTGTTTAGCGCCCAGGCGGCGAGTAACTGGTACGGGGCTTTGCATAAACCGCCATTCAGCCCGCCGGGCTGGCTGTTCGGGCCGGTGTGGGGATTGCTTTATACGCTGATGGCCGTAAGCCTATATCTATTGTGGCGGCAACCCGCCCACCCCGGCAAACGCCGGGCGATAGGCCTTTTTTTCGGACAATTAGCGTTTAATGCCGTCTGGTCGCCGGTTTTTTTCGGATGGCATTCACCGTTTGGCGGCCTGGTTATCATCACGATATTGTGGGTCATGATTTTTACGACGATAGGAACCGCCTGGCCGGTGTCGCGCGGGGCGGCGGGGTTGTTGATTCCTTACGTGTGCTGGACCAGTTTCGCATTGGTGCTTAATGGCGCTATTGTCAACCTGAACGCCTGAGGTCTTCATGCCTGAGATGATACAATCAACCCGCATCCAGGTTCTCAACGATGAGCCGGAAAAGTCGGGCGATTATGTGCTGTACTGGATGCAGGCGTCGCAACGGGTGGACTATAATCATGCCCTGGCGCTGGCGATACAGCATGCCAACAAAAAAAAACTGCCGGTGGTGGTTTACTTCGGACTTACGAAAGATTATCCCTACGCCAACCTGCGTCACTTTACGTTCATGCTGGAGGGCTTGCAGGACGTGCAAACGGAACTGCACCAGCGGGGCATTTACTTTATGTTTCGCTGCGAAGCGCCGGACAAAGGCGTAATGGAACCGGCGCGCCGGGCTGCTGTCGTGGTGACGGATCGCGGCTATTTGCGTCACCAGCGGCAATGGCGAAACACGGTCGCCGGGCAACTGCCCTGCCCGTTGATCCAGGTGGAGACCGACGCGGTGGTCCCCATAGAAACGGCCTCGCCAAAAGAAGAATACGCCGCCGCCACATTGCGGCCGAAAATTCATCGCCTGCTTAAACAGTATCTGCTTGCGTGGCGCATGCCGGCCGTAAAAAAAGAGTCACTGCATCTCCGGCTGGATGGTCTAAATATCAGCGACTTGAGAGAAATTCCGCCATCATGGGACATTGATAACTGCATCGGTCCGGCGGCCGGATTCAGCGGCGGCACACGGCAGGCCAAACAAAGGCTGCAAACGTTCCTGGATGACCGGCTCAATAATTACGACGACGCCCGCAACGATCCCAACCTGGACGCCACGTCGAATCTCAGCCCCTATATTCATTTCGGCCAGATATCGCCGCTTTACATAGCTCTCAAGGCGTCTCAGCGCGGCGGCAAAGGCGCTGCGGCGTTTCTTGAAGAACTCATCGTCCGCAGGGAACTGGCCTTGAATTTCGTCTTTTATAATCCCCATTATGATAACTTTCAGGCGTTGCCCGCGTGGGCGCAAACCACGTTGAAATTTCATCAAAAGGATAAACGCCCTTATGTATATACTCCCGAGCAACTGGAAAAGGCCCAAACGCACGATCCCTATTGGAACGCCGCCCAGATGGAAATGGTCCTGACCGGCAAAATGCACGGCTATATGCGGATGTACTGGGGCAAAAAAATTCTCGAATGGAGCCGATCGCCCGCGCGGGCGTGGCAGACGGCCCTATATCTCAATGATGCGTATGAACTCGACGGCCGTGACGCCAACGGCTATGCCGGCGTCGCCTGGTGTTTCGGCAAACATGACCGCCCGTGGATACAGCGGCCGATTTTTGGTAAAATCCGCTACATGAACGACTCCGGCCTGCGCCGTAAATTTGATGCCGACGCCTACGTAAACAAAATTCAGCGTCTCGCCGCTCATGCCCAAGATTAACATTATTCCCACATTGCAATCATCGCTGTTGAATTGGTACGCCATCCATCAGCGCGACCTGCCCTGGCGGCGGATGCGCGATCCTTACGCCACCCTTGTCAGCGAAATGATGCTTCAGCAGACGCAGGTCGCTACGGTCATTCCCTATTATCAGCGCTGGATGAAACGCTTTCCGAATATTACCGCACTGGCCCGCGCTCGTTTGCAAACGGTGCTCAAACGGTGGGAAGGGTTGGGCTATTATACGCGGGCGAGAAACCTTCATAAGGCGGCGAAATTAATCGTAAGTGAATATAATGGTCAGCTACCAAGCCAAACAGAAAAGCTGCGCCAACTGCCCGGCATCGGCCCTTATACCGCCGGAGCTATTGCCAGCATCGCCTTCGACGCCGATGAGCCGGTGCTGGATGGGAATGTCATCCGCGTTTTATGCCGTGTGTTTCGCATTACCGCCCCGCCCAAAGAAACGGCCACACAACAAAAACTCTGGCGTCTGGCCCGCAAAATGATACCGACCGGAAAAGCGGGCCTTTTCAATCAGGCGATGATGGACCTGGGCGCTACCATTTGCCTGCCGCGCCAACCGGCTTGTCAACGGTGTCCGTGGCATAAATACTGCCAGGCGCGAATCAAAAATGAACAGGAAAAACTACCGGTAAAAACCGCGGCCAAAGCTCTGCCCCACTACGACATCGCCGCGGGTGTGGTCTGGAAAGATGGCAAAATCCTCATCGGCCGCCGCAAGCCCGAAGGCCTGCTGGGCGGGTTGTGGGAATTCCCCGGCGGCAAACGCCAACCGCGCGAATCACTCAAGACTTGCGTAATTCGAGAAATCAAGGAGGAAACCGGCATCGACGCCGAAGTCATCGAACCGCTGATGACCGTCAAACACGCCTACAGCCATTTTCGCATCACGTTGCATGTGTTTAACTGCCGCTGGCTCGCCGGCCACGCACGCCCTCTCGCCTGCGCCGCCGTAAAATGGGTAACCCCTGCCCAGCTAACCAATTACCCTTTCCCCCGCGCTAATCAAAAAATTATTGAAATCTTGCATAAACCTTGACACCAGGTTATACTTTATATAGATACCTGCGGCGTAATCTTTGTATATCCTGAAACGAGGTAACTTATGAAATTCCTGCGCCGTAAACCCAAAAAAACATTAACCCCCGAACAACTCGCCAAGCGCAAGCGCCGTCGGCGCATTCGCAATATCATTCGGCTGACCGTGCTGGCGTTGCTGATTATTTTCCTTTATAACCCGGTGCGCAGCCTGATGACGCTGGAGAAAGTATCGGATTATCCCCTCTATACCATGCACTGGCGCGGCGGCTATGGCTATCTGGGGCCGCTGGGCAAACTTTATAACTGTTTTCAACAATCGAATCCCGCCCCGCCTGCAAAAAAATCAAAACCGGTCAAAAATACACCGCCCGTCCAGAACCCCCAATCCGATCCCAACACGCCTTCCGCCTGCACGCTGTTCGCCGCTTTGGGCGACCGGGACAATGCCGTCTTCGGCCGTAACTTCGACTGGTCGTACAGCCCCATTTTACTTTTGTTCACCGATACGGACGATGGTTATGCATCGGTCACTGTGGTGGATATCGCCTACCTCGGATTCGATGAAGATAACGCCAAGGACCCGCCCTGGTATCTGAAACTGCGGCTCTGGCTGGCGCCGGGAATTCCGTTTGAAGGCATCAACGAACATGGCCTCACCGTCGCCACCGCCTCCGTATCCAATCTGGACCCTAAGCGCGACCCCGCCAAAGAAGATATGCTTTGCCTGGGCATCATTCGCGTGGTGCTCGACAAGGCCCGCAACGTTGAAGAAGCCCTTACTCTGATGCAGTCGTATAACATCACCTTTCCGGCCGGGCCAAATGTGCATTACCTGCTGGCCGACTGCGACGGTAACGCCGCCGTCGTCGAAGTGCTGGCCGACGGCACTCTGGCCATTTTCCGTAATACCCAGCCGTGGCACGTCGCCACCAACCATTATCTGGCCACAAACCCTGACAAAAAATGCTTTCGCATGGAGCGCTGTAAAAAAGTGCTGGGTCAGGCGGAAGGCAAACTCACTGCCGACGAAGCCATGGACCTGCTGGAGCGCGTCCGCATCGGCTGCACTGTGTGGTCACTGGTGTACGAAATGAATGAGAAAAAAGTCACCGTCTGTCTCGACAGTGATTTTGAGAAGCGTTATACCTTCACGCTCGGTAAGGATTAGACAGCGCTATTTGATTTACAATCCGCGGTCTTCTCCTCCATCTGCATCGGATTCCTCAATATCAAGTTCGGCCTGCTCCCCAGTTTCATCATCCAGTTCGCTGGTGGTGATCGCTGTTGACTCTAGAATAAGATTTATCCGTCGCCGAACGAACGGCAGCCAGGGAACATGCTGAATCCGCCGCAGCGCCCGCCGGCCGGTGGAATCATAAATCACCAGATCGCCCGCCAGACACACGATAAACTCAAAAAAGTCCGGATAGCTCGTACGCACCCGTTTGGCGCCGCGAGCCAGCGAATCATCCATCCGTCCGAACTGATAATGCTCGAATTCGTTGTGGGTAATGCGCCACTTGTAATTCACACGGGTCCACAGCCACATGACAACATATAACACCGACAGCGGTATACTGACCATCAGGCCCAGACGCACGGAATACCCCGGATCCAGATTTGCGAAAAAATGATAGATATGGGAGAAAATATCAACATCTTTTTTAGCGCCAAACCAGGCCACCGACATCCACACCAGCGCCAGAATGGCCAACCAAAAAATGGCAAAATTACGATTCAGGTCAAAACCAACCGTCATCAACACCAGCAGCAGTGTTATCAACCATATCCAGGCGGACAATTCCGGCTCGACCCACTGCAGCCGCTCCAGCAGCCATAACACATATCCCATCACAATAATCGGCCAACAGAAAAGAAATTTTGGATAGGTATAAAATACCACCTCATGCCTGACCGGCCGGGCACTATGGTTCGTTTGCGCCATA
>CAZOCV010000039.1:10901-20460 GCA_964578395.1 uncultured Pirellulales bacterium | reverse complement strand
TAACCTGATATATTTCATTATTTCCCTCCGCCACATTGAGAATGGAAGGCTCCACAAGAAGTTTTCGCGGCAGCAGGACACGAATTTCTCCCGCTGTTAAAACGTGATCATAGATGCGAACATCGTCCCAGACCCCGTTGCCGGCGGTATTGCCGCTGTTGCCGCCGCCCAGGTAAATGGCGCCGCCCGGGGCCACCCACGCGGCATCCGTATTGGAAGCAACCCATTCGCCGTTGATATAAATGGTATTATCCACATATGTAGGATTGAGCGTATTTCGTTTCCAGGTCATGACGATATGATACCAGGCATCCGCCGCCATATAATATCCCCGCAAATACTCGGGGGACTGAATGCGTGCGGCGAATTCACCGCTGCTGTAAACCCATAATTCCCAATCATCCTTTTCCACGCTGTTATCCAGCACGGTATTATAATTATAAAATGATTCCGGTTTGAACCAAAGGGCCATGGAGCCTTCGTTGGTCAGGGTATAATTAATGGCCACATAATCATTGCCGGTAGTACTTTGCGTACCGGATAATTCCAGCCCCTGATTTATTTTACCGCTGACAAACTGGTTGGAGCCAAGCGTACCATTCACCAGAGCGCCATTATGGTCACCGCCGGCGTAGTCAAGCAAATTACCATCCAGCGGTAAATAGACCTGCAACCCGGCATGACAGATGGATGTAAATATGACTGTCACTATAATTAATATCACAGATGTATGTCTAAAATTCATTATTATCCTCTTGCCGTAATAGCATAATATACTTCCGGAATAGTCTTTTCGCAAAAAAAAGGGGCTATCCCCGAGCGGATAGCCCCAACCTTGAAACCGTTTATTTTCTTCGACGCAAACACGTCAGGCCACCCAAACCCAGCAGCATCAGCGTAGCCGGTTCGGGGACTTCATTGCCCCACGTCAGGCCATAATCAGCCGCCAGTTGTGCGCCGGTGGCGTTCAAATCCACCAGGGGAGCCGTATAATCATAAATCAGCACAGAACCAATATCACCGCCATTCGTTCCATTAATGGAATTTCCAATTTCCCACATATCCGCGGGGGTGATGGTCGAATAATCCACGGCATACGTTGACGAAGAAGCCAGAGTGCCGTCAATATATAACTCTTGAACGGTGCTTCCTCCAATGGTGCGTGTATGCAGTGTCAGAATATGAACGGCCAGATCCGTCGGATAAAGCGCTCCGGGTCGATTGTAGCTGCCCTCTACCCATGGAGTACCGCTTACCTTTCCAAAAACATACCCAGCCAACTGCGTACCATTTGTTGCCTTACGAATAAATATGGCATCCTGATCATCCACGGTTCGCACAAAACGTGGATACGTTGAAGATATAGCACCCGTAAGGCTTACGGCGGCGAAAATCGTATAGCCGCCCAAAGTGGCGTCGCCGGCGACCAGCGAATTTTGGTACTGCAGGCCGGCGCCATTACTGGCATTCACGAAATGTATCATCGTCTGGCCGTTGGGGCCGGATACGATGGTACTTTGGGGATCGCCGACGCTAACATCGTAGCTGGCGGCCACCTGATTATCCCAACCAGTAACCGCACCTGTGCCATCCGTCGTGATGCCCGTATCCGCGTCAAAATAGTCCACCAGACCGGTCGTGGATATCGCACCCAGCGCCGGAACACACAAACACATAACCACCACCATAGGTAAATATTTAGTTTTCATACATAACTCCTCAACCTTTTGTTATAACCACGTTTTGATGAAAACATCGTTTATACATTCAAAACATCATCACATTTTTCAATCTACTTTCTGCATGGATATGGCATAAAAAAGGGCTATCCCCGAGTGGATAGCCCCAACCTCGCTAGCGTTTACTTCCAGCGACGCAAACAGGCAAACCCGCCCAGACTCAGCAACATTAGCGTTGCCGGTTCCGGGACGATAGCAGCAATCTGCGACTGGGTCAGAACTTCATCATAAATCCTGACATCATCCAATGAACCCATGAAGGTTTCGTACTTCGTTTTCATGATGCCGCCGCCGATAAGGCCGTTGGTAAAGGTCAACGCGCCATCGCCGACCAGCGGAATCGCCGTCGTGCTGTCCACCTGGCCGTTGATATATGTCGTCACGACATCGTTGGCCCGGTCAAAAGTAATCGCGACATGCGTCCACGTATTGGCGGCTACAACGCCCGTACCAGTGATTTCGTACTGGGTGTCAGCGCCGTCGCCTTCGACCCAACCGTGCACATGCTTGTCGGCGTCAAGTTCAATGCTCATAATGGGAGCATCGCTATAAGCGCCTAAAACCACCATATGACCGAAATCAGGATTGGGATTGTTATTTGTAAGGGTGCGTTCCCGAACATGCACGGTTTCAGGATTGACCCATAACGCTATGGTCAAACCGCCATTGGCCGCCAGCGTGGGAGTACTAATCAGTTTCACCCGATTATTATCCCAGCGGCCGGCGCCTGTGGTATCAGCGGTGTGATAGTAAAGGCCGTCAATTTGCGGATCCGCCAGCATACTGGCGTCATAATCCATTTCCAGCGCATAGCGATAAGTATAAACGCCCTCTCGGCCGTCGATAGCGGCTTCCCACATATCGCCATACTGGCTCAGGTCGCCGTTATAATTGTAAAAACTGCCTTCTTCGTTGCCGTGGCGGCCATTGCCGGAAAGGTCTTCATATTCCCAGGTTTCAACGGTATTCTTGGCCGTAAAATCGATATGAACCTGGAGGCCGGCGCCGGCGCTGGTGACCAGACAAAATAACAGGACGAAACAAAAACTTTTTTTCAACATCTTTCCACCTCTTCTAAAATAAACATTATTTAAAAACAACAACCACAACGAACCTTTTTCTCCCAAACAACTCCTTTCCTGAGCCATGGCGCCCCGTATGGAGGAAAACGAACGGGGCGCCATTTTTCAAAATTTAAACCATGGATTAAACGTTCATTACATGCCTTTCTGAAGATAACAGCATCACATCTGCATAATTCCATATTTTTGGCATCAGTGCTGTACACTTAAAAGGTAATACTGAGAAAACTCTGCGAAATCCTCCAACGTCACCGTACAATCCATATTGTAATCAAACGGCGGAGTCGCATCGCAACCGGGCGCGCCGCTGAGCCAATAGGACGCCAGCACCTGTAAATCGGCAATATCCACATCCATGTCATCATCATGGTCGCTCATGGACGCGAGAATCTCAATTTCCTCAGGAGACAGGGCGCGTTCATAAATGCGCACATCATCCCAGATACCGTCACCGAAATCATTGCCGCCGCTGCCGCCGCCCAGATAAAAGCTGGCGGTGGGAGCAATCCACGGACCATCATTGGTCTCGCCTATCAACTGGCCATTAACGTATAGATTCACGTCAACCGTAATGTCGGTCTTTTTGTCCCAGGTCATGGCCACATGGAACCAATCACCCACGGGATCGCCGTCATCCGCCAGGGCAACCAAATCGGCGTACAATTGCCCGCGGTACTCCACCCGGAAATCCAACATGCCGTCGGCATTAATTAGGCACCGCCAGTCATTATAATAATCACCGGAATTATCAAACAGCGTCTGAGCATTATAAAGCGGCGCGACGTTATACCATAAGGCGATTGTGCCCGCGTCTGGAAGCGTCATATCCAGCGAAACATAATCGCCATCCGTGAGGAAGTCGCCGTTGATCAAGTCCAGCGCCCGGCCGGGTTTGCCCGGAACCATGGCCGCATCGCCGATGACGCCATCGACATAAACACCGTGATGATTATTTCCGGAAATATCGGTCAATCCTGTATTGGGATCCGTTACCTCGCACGGCCAATGAACAACCAGACCCGTATAGCCATACGGATAAACCTTAACCCGCACGGTATCCGTCCGGACAAACTGGGTGTCATCGCCTTGCAGTTGTAATTCATACGTGCCGGGAGCGGTAATCGTCACCAGCGTGTCTTCGGCATCGGGAGTATTAAAGCTGATATTATCCGGACCGCTGAGCTTGGTCCATAAAACATCAAACTGTCCGGAAGGATTGCCGTCATCCGTCGCGGAGCCGTCGAGCAGGAAGGTAACCTGACCTCCGGCATCCAGCCATTCTTCGCGATTTTCACCGGCATTGACCATCGGCGGCGTATTGCCCGGATACAGTATGTTCAGAATTTCCGCCTGGCTCAACGCGCGGTTGTAAATCATCAAATCATCGTAAGCACCTTCACCGCAGAAATTACCCTCATTGCCGCCGCCGAGATAGAAAGTATCGCCGGGATCAACCCATACGCCGGTGTCGGCGCCAATGAAATCGCCATTGATATACAATTTGATTTCCACGCTGCTGCCATTTCTTTCCCAGACGGAAGCCACATGCCACCACGACCCGGCGCCCTGATTAGGATCCGCGGGATCGGCCAGATCGCTCATGGTAACCGTCACATAGGAATCCGCTTCAATACGCGTGCGTAATCGTGAATCGCTGTATATCCAGCATTCCCAGTCGTCCAGATTACAGGAATTATCGAATATCGCATTATAATTATAGTAATGATACGGCTTGAACCATACCAATACGGTACCGCTGTCGGGCATTACCAGGGGAAGGGAAATAAAATCCCCCGCGGTTTTTGTTCCGCCAGTGGTATAATTATCCAGTTCCAGACTTTGGCCGTTAACGCCGGGGATATACGTTGACGTTCCGAAGGATCTGTCAACAACCGTGCCGTCATTGTTTAGGCCGGACTGATCCGTCACCGTGGTTCCGTTCCAGGCATCTTCGAAATCCCAATAAACCAGCAGGCCATCCGCATTCACGACCATGACACTCGTGGTATCCGACTGGGAAAACTCCGCGTCCATCGCCGTAAATCGCAAAACATATTTGCCCGGAGCGTCAATCGCAGCCGTAGTATCTTCAGCGCCGGGGTTGGTAAACACGACATTGCCGGGACCGCTGACTTTTTCCCAGAACACCATATAACCGCCTTCATCGGTAACCGTCCCGTCCAGGGTTACGGTCACATCACTGCCGGTCCACTGCGTATCCTGATCAGATCCAGCGTCCACAAGAGGAGGCAGATTGGCCGGGTCCAGGGTGTCGCCCGGCCCCTTCAGGGCGCAGCAAAACTGATGCGCCAGCGGCTGATCCCAAAGAGCAACTTTGGATACGCGAATGGGCGCATCATCGCCATCATCGGAGGCAAATAACAAAACCACATCCTCCGGACTGGTCACCTGCAGAGAAAAACGAGGTGAATCAACCGCTTGAGGATTACCGGCAAAAATCATTATGCCGTCCATGTATAAATCAAAAAGGACACCATTATCAATCGGCACCACCATTCGATACCAGGTTTCCGGCTGGGTAACGTAACCATAGGCGTCCGAATACCCAACAGCGCCGATACCCACCGAACCGGCAGCGCCGGAAGCATTTCCCTTAATCGTCCATGCGGCATTTTGAGTAAAAGTGGGATCGCATTGCAGCATATCACTATAACCTTCAGGAAGGTCATCCAGGCTTGCCGTCGGATAGGAAAAATCAATTAAAAGCGTCCATTCATTGACGTTGCTGCCGCCGCCGTTGGCGCTTATCCCGTGCGTGCAGCGGAAATAGCTGCCCTCTCCTATGATGATGGCCCCATCCCCGCCATCAATCCCCGCGGTAATCGCACACGTGCCCACCAATTCCAGATTAGCGCCCACCGTGGCGACATTGGGATCCGGGCCGTTAAAGTCCCATACGCCCACAGGAGCGGGAACACCCGCCTGCAGCACTCCTGCCGATATCGCCATTGACACCACAAACAGTGAAATTTTCCATGTCTTGCTTCTCATAGCTACTTCTCCTGTCCTTCTAATAACCGTTAAACCTCACAAACACATTTCTTGACAATCATATACTGCGCCTAATGGTTATTGACGCCATATGAGCAAATTTACACTTATAGCGGCGAGTACTTTTCGCCATCCTCCGCCGACCAGCGCCAGGTGTCTTCTCTTTCCACCGTGCTGACATGGCCATCCAGAAAAACGGCATTGGCCACTCCGTCTTCAAAATCGGCGTCTTTCGCTTTATGAAACGTGCCGAAACTATCGCCCTTGCCATATCCCCACTTGTCGCCATACGTATAAAAAGCCGTGTCATTAAAGGCAAAACTATTATAGGGCGATGTAATCCATAAATTTTCTTCGCCGAAAAAGAAAATTTCACTGCCGCGTCTCATGCGGGAATATTTTCTTTCGCCCAGATAGCCGTTCATCGAATACGAGTAATTGGGTTTGTCCAAAGGAATGGACGCCATATGATAAGGATGATACGGCCCAAAACGCGGGGCGATTTTACTGGCAAACACCGGACATATGTGCACATCCTTGGCGGCCAGATATTTCCAGAACGGCCCGGCGAACTCCGGGTGAAGCGTCAGGTCATAATAAGGGTTATGCCAGCGGCAATAGCGATGGAACGTTCCGCTGATTTCCTCGGGAAAGTTTCTCGCAGAATAGAAACTTTCCCAGGGATCAGGAAAGCTATCATTATTATCGGCAATATACAAAAACGCCAACTGGCCGTAGGAGTGTAAATTGCTTTGGCAAATAACAAATTTTGCCTGCTCCCGCGCCCGGTTCAGCGCCGGCAGCAATATAGACACCAGTAAAGCAATAATCGAAACCACCACCAGTAATTCAATTAATGTAAATGCTTTACGCCGTTTCACCATTTTCCTGCTTCCCTCATAATCTTTTTGCTTTAATTGATTTTCATGCCTTTGAAAGCATATTATTTTATTTACCCGGATTGACAGGCCTACGGCCGTAAAAGGGATACACACTGATAAAACGGACCGGGGGCGTCAGACCAGCTTCCCTGCGTGGTTAACCAGTCGAAGGCTTCCTGCTCCTGCGACCAGGCGACATGGGTGTCGCCAAACAAGACATTGATGCCCGTGGCCTCGCCGTTGAGCTGGTGCGGCAGGGCCTCGTAGGTATAGAGAAAATCCGTGGCCAGGGCGTATTGCGCCGATAAATCTGAAAATCTATTGGTATATTTGGGGCACGAATAATTCGAATAGGTTATCCCCGCGGGACTATATCGAGCGTTTTTGCTTTGGGGAAAATAATTATACGAAATTCTTGTAGCGCCATACGTGCGGCGCTGGGGCATTTCCGGCGCCGGCCAGGTTTCACCCGGATGTTTATAGGCTTCCCAGGTAAACATCTGCGCTGTGTCACCGCTGCCATTGACCACGACAGACGAATTGGCGTTTAATCCCGGGCAATAAAAGACTTCCGGAGCCGAAATAATGCCGCTGTCATACAACGGCGCAAGATTATAAGCCTTCGTTACGACATGAGGGGGATTACGATCGTCCAGCCTGTACATCCAAAAGGTCAGATAGGGATAAATAGCACTATTGGAATTATAGCCGGAGATTCCTTCCCTGATATTGGCCATCAGTATCGGTTCGGGGATAAGGCCGCTGTTGTCGGAAGCATAGGTCGAAATTCCCACGCCGATGCTGTGCAGATTCGCAGCGCATACCACCCGTTTGGCCTGCTCCCGCGCCCGGTTCAGCGCCGGCAGCAGAATCGACACCAGCAACGCAATGATGGACACCACCACCAGTAATTCAATTAATGTAAAGGCTTTACGTCGTTTCATCATTTTAGCCGTCTGCAATTGTTTCTTGTTCCTATTTCTTTTACGCTTGAACGCCATCATTTATTCAATTCGCCCGGATTGATAGAGCGTGTGAATTTCATCCGGGGTTAAAATCCGATTAAAAATGGCAATTTCATCCAGAATGCCATCGTAATACTCCCGCTGCCGGCCGCCGTCGCAGCCGATGGCCGGAAAGCTCGTTTCTTCGTCACGTCCCAGGTATTCATAATTATGCGGATAGGGATGGCTTTCCAGCAATTCACCGTTGAGATAAATTAAATACTGCAAAGAAGCGGCATCGCGCACCATGGCGACATGCAGCCACCGATTGGCGGGAACCGGCGTTTGCGTCAGAACCTTGGCGTCTTTATCCTCGCCATATTCATGAAAAGCACGGAAGCAGCCGTTTTCAATGCCGTGGGAATAATAAAAATTCAGGCTGAAACCGCTTTGCTCCTCTTTAATTTCTGCGCCGCCGTTGCTCAATACGATACGGCGCCCCGCCAACCCTGAATCGCCTTGGTTCATCATCATCCACCAGCAAACGGATAAATCGCCCCCAATAGCCAGTAACGCGTCTTTGGGCAACTTTACGAATTGGTGTTTTTCTCCGGAAAACAATAAACCGCCTTTTTCCGGCCAGCGGCCCTGCGCCCATTGTGGTTTTCGCTCTTCGTTGACTCCGTCGCCCAGCGTTCCATCCAGACGACCGCCGGTCGCCGCGGCGGAATTACGCAACACATTTTCATTATCTAAATCCCGCTCAAAATTGTAGTAGGCCACCAGCCCCGGCTGACGCTGCAATTCATAGCTATGCGCCAGCCAGCGATAATAGCCCGAATCCTCGACGGCCTTGCGTTTGATACGATATTCTTTGACCCGTACATACTGATGGGATTGATAATCCTGATCGATAATATTTCCGGAAGCCTCCACTTTGGCGGAATGACCCGCATAGAGCATGCGCACCGGTGGTGCGGCGGCTTGGACGGATTCAGATCGGCTTTTCAGCTCCACTTTGCCTTCAAATACACAGCTTTGCGTCTCGCCTTTATCGTCCACGTGAACGCCGAACTCCGTGCCCAAATCCGTTACCGTAGCCGAGGGCGTCTGCACCACAAATATTTTTTTACCATCCTGAATATCCACGGCGATGCGGCCTTGCTGTAAATACAGTTCATCCTCTGTCCGGATGTCCAGCGCGGCCGGCGCCTGAATGATAACATGTGCGCCATTGTAGTAGGAAAGATGTACATATCCCTTGTCCAGGATTAATAATCCCGGGTATATCATATCGCCTTCGCCGAAGGATCTGGAAGAATTTCCCCATTGCGCATCCACGCTGCTGCTCAGCGTAGCGACAGGCATGGGGACAGCCTCAGGCTCATTTTGCCTTAGGCGGCGATCCAGCAGAATAATGCCTGCGGCAATGGCAATAAGCGCCGCCGCCTTGAGGATCTGCTTCCAAATCGGCTGCGGCGCCGGCCGGAGCACACCCCCCTGCCCCTTCCGCCGCATTAAATTTTCCTGCGTGGCCCGTTCCGCCGCTTCGGTTTCAATAATCAACTCCCGAATAGCCGAATCATGCATATCCAGCTTTATCGCTTCCTGCAATACGGCGGCGTCATCCGAGGTGTTGGATACATCAAAATTGCTGCTGACAAAATTGTGCAGCCCCAATTGAACCGATACGCACTCCAGATAAAAATCGATGGCGGCGGCATTGCCGTCCAGCAGCCTGTTCAAACGATGCAGCTGCTCCGGTGTAATCACCCGGTCATTCAGCAATACGACCAGTTCACTGATCTCAACCTGTAATCGGACATCATCCGTCATGACAACTCTTCCGTTATCAGCGTGCGGCGAATACATCGGGCCAGAATGCATTGAATGCGCGACAG
>CAZOCV010000039.1:0-10801 GCA_964578395.1 uncultured Pirellulales bacterium | reverse complement strand
AACTCCGAAAACTTTTTCCACATAATCAGGGTGGCTTCCTGCATCAAATCATCCGCATGCATCCGCACCGGCGCCAGACTGAGAATATACCCATAGATACGATGGTGATTGGCCGTCAATAACTGCAGAAAGTCATTGATGGTCTCGTTTTTATCGTCACCGGCTTGTGGAAGATTACTAATATCCATTATACTACATAATATATAGAAAATAGAAATATCAAGTGCATCGCTTTATATCCGAAAGATCTCTTATTCATCCCTATCGGATCACTCTGTATATGATAATTTCTTCAGATATGAAAAATTCCCCCAAATTTTTAAAATAATTGATTTTTAGCAAAAATAGCTGATGAATATGATTATTAGCAACTGGTTATGACACGGTTATTTAGACATTAACCTGTTATATTACAATTAGTTACATTCGTTTTGGGATCACGTAACATCTTGCCCTGAACTTTTGTTATTTTGGGTAAGATAAACCGGACTCCCCAATTTTTTCGCTCTTGATCTGCAAGTGGCCCGATAAAGCAATTTCCTATATATTGGTATATTATACCGGTGAATATAAGGCAACATTTACTATAATTTACTGACAATTGGGATATTTTAAGTCTGTGCATTCCAGCCAGGTTTGGGCTATTTGAATCAAATCTTCAAAGTCAATTTCATAAACAACAAGATCACGAAAATTCACATAACAATCCCGGTTCAAATCCCCGGATTTAAAACTCATGCAATACGGCTGGTCCTTAAGCCCATAAAGATTTTCTATTTCTTCCTGGTTTAGCGCCCTATCGTAGAGTCGTACATCGTCCAGATAGCCGTTGAAAGCATATCCCACATCGTAATTGGAAATTTGACCCAGCATAAAGGGCGCCATGGTAATGGCCGTATAAGCAGGCACATCGGTAGTCCTGGAGGCGTATAGCTGGCCATCCAGATAAATTCCCATGAAAACGTTTGGCACAAATACCGCGGCGATATGATGCCATTGATAACGAGACACCGGTGCGGCCCCCGTCAGTTCGAAATTAACTCCGTTGCAGGTTACGCCGAAGGTCAATTCATCTGTATGCTGGCTTTTAAGAAAATAGCTGTCATCGGCAGGACCTCCGGACTGGTTTTTGCCGGCCAAATGGCCATATTTGCTGTTGGAATTGTTACCCTGTTTTTTTATCCATAATGCCAGGGTTAACGCGCCGGTAATATCCAAATCGGGCCCCGCGCCCATATACACCGAATCATTTGTCCCGTCGAATGCCAGCGCGCCGCCAAGATCGCTGACGCTCCAGGCCGGCGGTGTGGCAAAGCCTGTCAAAACGCCGATATTATGACTTGCTGCATCCTCCGCCGTTATACCGGCCGGAGAAATCAATCCATCGTCCAAAGGCCAGTGCGCAACCAGACCGGCATTCTGAACCACCAGTTTCTGGATTTCTTCCTGATTTAAGGCACAGGCATACACCCGCACATCGTCCAAATAGCCATTGAAGGCAAAACCTGAAGTTAACGTATCGATCTGCCCCAGGGTAAAAGGCGTCGTCACACTTTTTGTTGAGGCCGGAATTGCGGTCGTTTCTTCATGATAAAGCTCACCATCAAGGTATATGGTCATGGATGTACCAGGCACGTAAACCGCCGCGACGTGATGCCATTGCCCACGAGGCACCGCCGCCAGGCCATGAATCTCAAAATTGTCATCCGGGGTAATGCCAAAAATCAGCGTGTCATCATTCATGCTTTTGAGGTAGTAACTGTCGCCCGGTACGCCATCTGCATGGTTTTTCCCTATCAAGTGACTATATGATGAACTACCGGGCGATTGTTTATTAAACCATGCCGCCAGAGTAAGTGCGCCGGTGATATCCAGTTCCGAACCGGCGCCGGCGTCAACATTGTTACTCACGCCGTCAAACGCCAAAGCACCGTTTTTCCTGCCGATGACCCAGGTTGGCGGGGAGTAATCTTCCAGCATTCCATCATTGCTGCCTTCGGAATCTACCGCTATGACGGCTCCCGAATCAATTATGCCGTCATCAAACTTCCAGTAAGCCACCGGCTGCTTGTCGTCGGTAAAGGTAAATCGTTCAGTAAAATTTACACTAATGGCGTACTCACTATCAGCATCTGTTTCATACTGGTCCAGCCAGGTGGAATAGGTTTTTACCTGTATTTCGTTATCCTCGGATGAAAATATATACATTTGCAGCCAGCCGTCGCCGCCATTGGGACGATCCTGATAATCAGCGATAATCTGATGTACCTCATGACCAAAATTGTTGTAAACAGTCTCGTGCCGCTCCACATGCCGATGCCCATTCAAGGTCATGAATATCTGGTCATTTGATGCAATAAGTTTTTGCCATATTTCCTCCCCGCTGTTTCCGTACGTTCGCAAATAAGGTTCTGCTGTGCGCCCGCTGAACTCATCCAGGTAACTATGCGTGGATACTATAGTGGGCAAGTTTGGATGATCAACCAGAACCGTTTGAGCCCACGTCAGAGCGGCGTCGGGAGCATCCAAATCAAGATGAATAGATAGAAATTCCCACTCGCCGGCCGTAAACGTATGCCAGCTATTTAATCCATCCGCGGAATGGCCGCCATAACCGGTATGATCCTCAAATCGAGCCGGACCGAAATAGGTGCGGAACATGGTTCCCCGATCGCCGCCGGAGTCGTCCAGGTCATGATTGCCAATAACCACCCCGTAGGAAATATCGTTAGCATCAAGCACGGACATGGCGGCATCCGCCGTAACCCACATCGAGGTGACCGTCCCTGTCTGCACAATATCACCAAGATGGGCCACAAATACGATGTTTTCCGTATCGCGATTATCTACAATCCATTGGGTTTGGCTGGTAAATATCTCTGGATAAGATTGTGTGTAAAATTGTGTATCGGGAAGCGCTACAATGGTAAACGGTGCTGCTTCCGTTCCCGCGACAAAGAAACCCGCAAGCATAATAGCTCTATATATTAACGAAATTTTCATTTTTTCGACATCTTTTCTGGCTCGTTTGTAACTTTTAATATTTTACCATAAATTCCTGTTTTCCAGAAATATTTCCCGGCAGAATAATCCACTCTTTATCGACATCAAACCGGAGGTAATTCTTGCCATTAAGAATGACACTGCGAATCGGTTTGGCCTGCGGGTGGCGAATACGCAGATAAATCGTTTTGGGAGCGTTTCGCTGCGGAGGATCAACGATGACTTTTATCTCACCTTTATCCGCATGGGATTCCATCATTAGGGACACTTCTCCAAAGTACGATGGCGCACGTTCAATGGAAACACTGTTGCCCTCTTCGAGCCAATAACGGGGAATGGCCCGTCCCAGATAGAGGTCCTGATTTTGTTCGGACACAAACATCAGCCTTAACCAGTAGGTGGACTGGGCTTCATCGGACGTTTTAAAATGATCTCCTGTAGGATAGCCCAATTCCGGGAGCGCGTGTTCCGTACACATGCGCACCTCTGGATAAAACACGGAGGCAAATCCATTAAAGTAGGCACGAAGGTAATGTTTGATATCGTCCCGCCATAAATAGGGCAACGGACCATCCAGCAGATCGGATTGTTTGGAAAAACCTCCGCGGGAAAACCAGAATTTTTCAAAGGCCCCAATCACATAGCCGTAATCCTCCGACATGTAAAGATTATCCTCATAGTCATCAATAATCCATTGGGTTTCGATGGACATCGGGGCCAGCAGTTGATAAGCCGGTAAAAAAATAGATCCTTCCAGTGTTTCGCGGAGCCAACCGTAGGAACGACCCCGTTCATAAAGGCGGGAGGGAAATTTCGGCACATAGACGCCGTTGTGCAGGCGCACTACCGGACATCGAATGCGCGATTCCGTAACGGCGTTCATGAAATCGGTATAATAAGCCTGCGCATCCTGCTGCAATCGTTTCCCCTCCGGGTGGCCAAAATCAACCATCGCTTCCGACAAATTTAGAAAACCCCATACGGTGGCGCTATTGGTGGACAGCCAATACCAGTAATCGGTCACATCCTCCAGGGACCCGCTGGGCAGATAGCCGTATTCAAGAGATTTTTTCCCATCGGTGATAATTTTCGTAGCCTCCCGTTCGCGGGTAACCCAGTCGCACGATTCAACCAGTTTATCCGCGGCCTGCCCCATCCATTCGCGGTCCCGCGTCACCCACCAATGCTCGGCCATATTCCACATGACATACCCGTGGCTTTTGTTATAGCCACCGCACTCATGGCCGGCAGCGCCATAGAATTGGCCCTGGCTACTCTGGAAATTGCCGGGCATGGAAACCGTGCCCTGATAATGCAAAAAGGCGTTGAGGTTCCGGGCCGCTTCATCGTGATAGCCGCGCCGGTCCAGATCGCTGATCATCATAACGGATTCATTGGGATATACGCCGTAATTGAAAGTTCCGACATGGGCATGGAGCAAATCCGAATCGAGTTCCTTATAACAATTAATCATCATGTGACGCAGATGGGCCTTGTAAAAGTCGTTAATCCAGGGTTCCGGCGTATGAATCATGGTTCCCCGCTCGCCCATCTTCCGCCAGAAATCGCCTATCCGTTTTTCCTCCGTTTCAAAATTAGTTTCAAGAATCGGACGAATTTCGTCTTCGTTAATTGCAACGGAAGGAATATAAAAGTACAGGTTATGCGACTGGCCGGGTTTAAGCTCCATCGCCCACTGCGTCTGGTTATTCAGTTCGGTAAGCTCTCCCGCACCTCCGGTCGCCATAAAGAAACGAGTATGCCCATCTTCCGCCGTAAAGGCTCGACCTTGTTCCACTTTCAGTTTTCGTTCACGGCGGTCCCTGACGCTAAACTGCAGTTTCGCCCGGCCGCTTTGTTCTTCGCTGACATTGACCAAACGAACCTTGACAAATAATACGCTGGGATCATCAAGCGCAATATCATCCAGATTCTGATCCAAAGGTTCGAGAAATGTCGTCTGTTCATAATAAACCGGACCTTCCTGCCACCAGGTTCGCAGAGACGGTAAATATCCTTCTTTTAATTCCCGGCCTCCACACAGAGACTCATCCGGAAAACCCAGGTCAATTTCGAGCTTTTTGCCGTTCCAAAACCTGCGCTCACTATCGCGTGAACTTTTTGGCGTCGAAAACCAGGGTTTAACCGTGGTAAATTCAATCTGGCCATTGGGGTGATGTTTCATGGAATTGCGATTTCCCGGCAAACCATGCACAAAATACAAAGGATGCTTCAATGGCATATCATCCCAGGCGCGAGACAAGGTTTGCTCGTCGGCTTTTTGCACCTGGTCATAAATACGGCGGCCGGTAAATTCTTTTTCCAGGGTTTTACGGTAAGCCGCAAGAGCGACGGTGTCATCGCCGTTCGTCACCAGTACGCCAAAATCATCCACCAGAATACGCTGCCCGCCGGCGATTTCATCCGCGGCGAAGGAAAACGGGCGGCCGGCGGTACGAACGGTTACGATGGTGCGATCCGCAAAACTATCCAGCGCATCCACCGCCATCAAAAGATCCGCTTCTATCCCCCCGCTCGCCCCGTCAGACAGTGCCCATTTCCAGTTGTTCTGAACTTCGACATTTTCACCTTCCAGGGCACGCAGGGCTACTATTTGACCGTTCTCGATTTCCAGTTGCCCGGTTTCGTCCTTTTCAATTTTTACCGAAGGTGCGGCCGGAGTCCCAAACTGGATCCTTACCCGCAAAGGCCGGTACTCCGCATCGGTAAAAATTTTCAGTCGCGGCGGCGAAAAAAGGGTTTTCAGGCCGCGAAGCCGCAGCCATAACGTTTTGCGATATTCCACTCCCTTTCCCCTCACCCCCTTGATTTCTTTTTGCGTGATGGGAGAAAACGTGTAGGTCCAGGAATTTCCGTTTACCTGCAAATGCGTTTCAGCATCGACCCATTGACCATTGGTCCAGTCGTCCATTTCCTCCCAGCCTCTGCGTTTATTCGATATGTTCCCCGGCAAGCCATTCCAAATACGATGCCAATACTGCACTTTTATTTCAGCGGGGTCCGGCAGAGGCTGATTCTCCCCAAAATCCACCACCACCCGCCGAATCTTGCGATAGTTCGGCCAACGAATACCGTAGCCCAAGCCATCTTCATCCTGAATAACAAAACCAAACGGCGCGGCATCAAACTGCCTTACTTCAGCACTTTGATTTGGTGGTATCTGCGCCCGACTCTGTGAAAACAATAAAACCACAAAGAGAAAAGACCAAATTATGCTTCTGTTCCTGATTGACCACAGATACTGAGTCATAATAAAATTCCATAGGTTATTTGAAGTTTTCTGTTTCGCATCCGTTCCGCATTTATACTACTTTCAATAGTATCATTTTGATTACAACACTTTTACGTAAAAATCACGCAATAATTAGTACCATTAAAAGAATTTTAGTCCGCAGAAAATCTCCACATCTCGAACACAGTCGTAGAAGAAACAGAATTACGACTGCAACGTCACCGCTAAAGCTTCTCTAATTGATTGCAATATAATAACTTATCGCTTTTTCGGGAAGGCTATCGCGGCCAAAAGACTCACGATGATGCCGACGGCGACACCGCCGGCCAGAGCCAGGAATACCATCCAGGAGATGCCGATATCGAAAACTTCATAATAGCCTATGGCCACAGCAATCACGACACTGACCGCACCACCGGCCAGCGTCCCGGCGCTGTTGGCAAAAGGCACGAATAACGCCAGGAAAAACAACACAAACAGCGGCCCAACAAACAAGTTGCACACCTTAACGACCTTATCGAACAGGTTGCCTTCCACCCCGCCCAGCGCCAAACTCAGGGCCGTCGCCGCCAGGCCAATAAATACGGATAACCACCGCAGGCGGCTGAGCTGCGTCTCCGGCGTCAGGGGTTTGCCGGAAAACCGCTCCCATATATCCTTCGATATCACCGACGCCGCGGAATTAACCCCCGATGACAAACTCGACATCGCCGCCGCCAGCAGGCCGGCAATTACCAGCCCCGATACCCCCGACGGCAGGCCCAATACAATAAAACGGGTAAACAGCATGTCGGCATGACTGACCACACTCTGGCCGTCCGGAAGGAGTTGGGGCTTATCGGTAAAATACGCCAGCAGGGCCAAGCCTACCAGAGCCAGGAGGATATGCACCATAAAATTCGCCCCCAGCGACACCGCCATGGTCTTTCGCGCCGCCCGGACATCGCGGGTGGCCAGATACCGCTGGATGGCCATCTGGTCAGACCCGGCCGTACAGATATACCAGGTCCACACCATGAGGATGGCGTTACCGCCGGTCATGCGTCCCTGCACGTTCAGGCCCAGATTCAGCGCGTCCCAGTGTTCCGGCCAAACGGCGGGAAAGCAGCCGCCGAAGCCCTGAAAATACCGCACAATCACCAGCAGCGTTAAGCCCGCCCCCAGAAACAAAATTACCGTTTGGATGACATCGGTAATCACCACCGCCCGCAGGCCGCCCAGCGACGTGTAGGCCAGTGTCACCAGTCCCATCGCCAGGCACAAGAGCGGTATCCAGGAGGTGCTCAGGCCCAGAATGTCCACGAGTACGGCCTTGGCCATGGTAAAGATTATCATGGCCATCCACAAAAACCGCAGGCACAGGAAAAAGCCCGTCCCCATCAGCCGCACGCTCAGGCCGAAACGGGTTTCGAGGATTTCATAGGCGCTGGTAACGTTAAGCGGCATAAACCGCGGGATCAGCCAATACCCGGCGATATAATACACCAGCGGAAACGACACCAGGCCGGCAAAAACCATCGGTCCGTGCTTGATCATCTCTCCGGGGTAGGCCATATAGCTCAGGGTGCTCATCAGCGTGGCAAAAAGGGATAAGCCCACCGCCGTCGGATTCATCTTGCGTCCGCCAAGGAGGTAGTCCTCTGAATTTTTGGTCTTGCCGGCGAAATACCACCCGATCGCCAGCATGCCCAGACCGTACGCGGCGATGACGATCCAGTCCAGCGGTGCCAGAGAAGGAGTCGCCATTTACTTTTCCTTTATATAGGAGTTGCCGTCTTTGAGCCAGGTTCCCGGATGGGACCAGGATTTGGGGTTGTCATACATTATCTGGTCTGTACGCTCGAGGGTTTCGAGCACTTTGGGGTCCCCGATTTCGCGGAATATCTGATCTCTGGGATTAAACCGGTTGAAGGTGTAGATGCCGTTGACTCCGCCCTTCCAGGCGTTATAGGCTTCGCCCCGCCAGTTAAGGACGGTCGAAGAGTCTTCGGCCCCGCCCCGGCCCGGCGCGATTCGCCGCTCTTCCAGGCAGGCATAGACCGGCACATGGTATTTTTGGCCCAGGGCCGTGAGGTTTTCCCAAGGCTCCAATTTGAAATAATCGCTACCGGTAACGATATCCACCAGACCTTCTTCCAGCCAGCGCGGCACATCCAGACCCAGGGCCTGACAGTAGCCCATCGAGTCCGGGATGCGGATGGCAATCAAAATGGGTTTACCGCCCCGCCGCAGGCCCTCCTTTTCGGTCATATGGCGGATACGGCGTATCAATTCCGTAAATGTATCCCGTTGTGCCGCAGTAATGTCCTGGCCGTACATCTGTTCCTTGAAAATCACCGGGTGGCGGAAGAAGTCCAGTTCGATGCCATCGACATCGTAGCGGCGGCAGATTTCCGCCAGAATGCGAAAGACCTTCTCCCGCACCTGGGGGTGATTATAGTCCAGCGACGTCCAGCGCCGGCCGCCGTATTTCATCTGGCCGCGGTCTTCTTGCTTACCAACCAGAAACTCCGGGTGATCTTTTTTCCATTGCGGCATATCCTGCGGATTGGAGGAATCGTGCGTGTCGTTCATCCGCATCGACCAGAAGATTTCCTTATTATGATGTCGGCCAAAGTCAATCATCATCCGCAAAGAATCGATATTGCGTTCCTTCAGGATGGTCATCATCTCCGGCTTGAACCATTTGCTGTTGCGCGGCTCGCATTCGGCCATGGGATGAGAATACATATTGAAGACGCCCGTACAATAGAAAATGGTATCGACCTGCGAATCCAACAGCGGGGTGGTGCGTCTTTCAAGGAATTTTACCGGCTGGACCAGGTCTTCCGGGCTAAGCACCTGAAAATCGTTGCCGTCGTTGTTCATAATAATGCGGCGCTGGCGCTGCTGGGCCTGCTGACGAGCCTGGCGCAGAGCGGCCAATGCCGGAGCCGGGGAAGAGGCTTGCCCGCCGGGTTTTCCTCCGTCGTTTCCTGATTCCCCAACGCACGAAGAAAACCATAAAAGGCTAATCACCAGACCTAAATGAACCGCACGGTTACGACAGTATTCCAACATGATAAAAATACCCTTTCCTTTTGACGGCAACAAACAACATATTCATTCGGGCGCGTGTCAAATGGTGATTTAATACGCACCATATTGTTTTACCAGTTTAATCACCTGCTGGTATCGGGACCAGGTCACTTCCGGCGGCACGGAATGATCCGAATGGTAAATGTAGCCGCCTCCCGGTTTGGCCGCAAGGATTTTATCGCGGATTTCGGCCTGCATTTCCGCTTCCTCTCCGGCCATTTTCATGACGTTGATGTTGCCCAGAAAGGTCAGTTTATCCCCATAAACAGGCTTGAGACGGCGGACATCCAGTCCGGCCTTGGCTTCCAAAGGATTAAGCACCTCCAAACCACATTCAATTAAATCATTAAAGACCGGTTCGGCGTTGCCGCAGGAATGCATCCAGAAATGAAGGTTATGCGCTTTGAGAAAACGCCCGATTTTTTCCACGGAAGGACGAAATAATCGCCGCCACAAATCGGGAGAAAACAACATCCCGTTCACACACGCCAAGTCTTCCACCATGAAAAAACCGTCAAAACATATCCCATGCTGCAAACAATCCTCTATTACGGAAAGGAGAAATTCGCTGTAGGACCGGGCCATGTCCTCGATTAAATCGGGAACATCATAAAGGCTGTAAAACGTGGTTTCAAAACCATGCAGACGCAAAATAGCCTCATATGGCCCATAGGCATTGGCCAGCAGATAATATCCTTTTTGCCGCCACTGTTCATAATCTCTGCGCACCTGGTCCCAACCGGAACCCATATCCAGACGAAACGCAAAAGGCTGCACATCGATCCGGGCCGGAGCCGCGGCATCGATAGATAAACGCGCTTTGACCAGATCCCACTGCCGCCGGTCGGTTACCGGATGGGAGAGAAACTGCATGGTGCGCGATTTGTTTTTTTGCTTCCTCACCACGTAGCCGAACCGGTCACGCAAGGTAATCATCTCGCCTTCTTCCTCGAGCAATTCCGGCTGGAAACGCGGCGAGGCGTCGATGCTCATCATCCGGATATCAAAATCGAAATAGTCTTCCGGTGCGACGTCGTTGGGCAGCCCTTCGTCATGCCATTGGGAAAGGGTATCCACCCAAAAGGAATCAAAGACAGGTATCCGATCCGCCGTTTTATGCTCTAAAGCGCAAAGCACGCGTTCATAACCATTCATTGCCGCAGTTCCTTCATAAGCTGGTTATAATTTAGCTTATTTTACCCATAATTAGAGAAGTGGGGAACAGCAAAAGCTGTTCCCCACGAAACGCCATCGTTTCATATCCGACAAATCAATGTCAAGCTTAGCGTGACATGATCATCAAGGATTTGACGTCGTGCACGTCGGCACTTCATTACAATCCAGCCAGGCTCCGGCGATAAAGGAGAAATCGATCAAATTCACGATGCAATCGCCGTTGAGGTCATAGGCCACCGGTTCGGGACAGATGGTCTCGCCGGGCTTGAGATTGGTATAGAGCGTCGCCAC
>CAZOCV010000038.1:16756-20700 GCA_964578395.1 uncultured Pirellulales bacterium | reverse complement strand
CTCGCGGAAATTCGTCGATGCTGTTGACGCCGAGTTGTTCGAGGGCGTCGTGATAGGCGGCGGTGATTTTATCGGCCAGGTCCTTCATGGGTACGCCCAGGCGTTGGGCTTCGTTGATGATTTTATCGTCCACATCGGTGATATTGACGACGAACTTCACTTGATAGCCTTTGTAGGTGAGGTACTTCTTGAGGGCGTCGAAAATCACCGGACCGATAACGTGGCCGATATGGCTTTCCTTATACACCGTCGGCCCGCACAGATAGATGCCCACCTTGCCGGGCGTGACGGGCTGGAAATTTTCCTTTTGTTTGGTCAGCGTGTTGTACAGTCTGAAAGCCATGAGCATTCCTTTACGTGTCGCGGGCATCGGGACCACGGCGTTTTAGAGTCGTTCTGTTTTTATAGTACATCCTGGGTCCGCGGGCAGGATGCCCGCGTCACGGCCTTGCCAAACCCACCACGGCATGGCAAATCATCGCCTGGCCCTGGCCGACGGCGTCGAAGCCTTCATTGGTTTTGGCCTTGATGTTGACGTCGGCGGTATCGATACCCAGCAGCCGGGCGAGGTTTTGACGCATCTGATTCTTATAATCGCCCAGTCGCGGCTTCTGGGCGATGACGGTCACGTCGAGATTGGCCACGCGCCAGCCGCCGTTTTTGACTATATTATATGCCATTTCCAGGAGCTTTCCGCTGTCGGCGTCCTTATAGGCCGGATCGGTGTCGGGAAACATTTCGCCGATATCGCCCATGCCCGCCGCACCCAGCAGAGCGTCGATAACGGCATGCAGCACCACATCGGCGTCGCTGTGTCCGGCCAGACCCTGTTCATACGGAACCTCCACGCCGGCGAGAATCAACTTTCTGCCGGGCGTCAGGGCGTGAATATCATAACCTTGTCCGACGCGGCTAATGCTCATTACCCTATTGTACTCCATAGGTTATCGTCTTGGTAAGGTCAGCTTACCGCCTGACGCCCTAAAAGCAAGGGACAACCGCCGACTCTTGCATCCGTCCCTTCAAAGCGTTAAACTCCAAACCGTTTGATTAGCATTTATAATATCAGCAGTTACGGAAAAGTGAGGCCTGGATGACGCCGACGACGCAATTTGATCAGGAAACCTGGCGAGTATTTCGCATAATGGCCGAATTTGTGGAGGGGTTTGAAGAACTCAGTAAAGTGGGACAGGCGATCACGATTTTTGGCTCGGCGCGCACCCTGCCCAGCAGCCCTTATTACCAACTGGCCCAGCGTACCGCGGAGGAGGCGGTCCGCGCCGGTTACGCTGTGATAACCGGCGGCGGCCCCGGCATTATGGAAGCGGCCAACAAAGGTGCGACCGAAGCGGGTGGCCAAAGTGTCGGCCTCAACATCGAAATCCCCGCGGAACAAATTCCCAATCCGTATCAGAACATCTCGTTGAGCTTTCGCTACTTTTTCGCCCGCAAGATGATGTTCACGAAATACGCTCAGGGCTTTATTATTTTACCCGGCGGCTTCGGCACGCTGGATGAACTTTTCGAGGCCCTGACCCTGATTCAGACCACGAAGATGAGTAACTTTCCCGTGATTCTCATGGGCCAGTCGTTTTGGGCGGGTCTGATGGATTGGCTGAAAACGTTTATGATGCAGAAAGAACACAACATTTCGGCGGATGACCTGCAGCTATTCACCATGACGGATGATCCCGCTGAAGCCGTCCAGATTATTCGTGAATCGGGCATCACCAACTGGGCCGAACCGGTGGGCTTGTTTCGCGCGAATCACCGGCATCGTTAAAGGGGCCGACTATGGATATATTTCCGGCGATTGATTTACGCGATGGCAAATGTGTACGGTTAATCCAGGGCGATTACCAGCGGCAGATTGATTATAGCCAGGATCCCGTCGCTCAGGCTCGGTTGTTCAAGACCGATGGCGCCCGCTGGCTGCACGTGGTGGATCTCGATGGAGCACGGGATGGACAGCATTTTAACCTCGATACGCTTTTGGCGATTCGGCAGGCGACGGATTTGCATATGCAGGTGGGCGGCGGCATCCGCAACGAGCGGGCCGTGCAGAACCTGATGCAAATCGGCATCGACCGGGTGGTCATCGGCACAAGAGCTTTACAGTCGCCGGATTGGTTCCGAAGCGTGGTGGGCCGCTATCCTGAACGAATTGTTCTGGGGCTGGACGCGCGGGATGGCAAAATCGCCACGCACGGCTGGACCCAGACCAGCGAGATAACCGTGGAGGATATGGCCCAACGGGTTAACGATTGGCCGCTGGCGGCGATTGTCTATACCGACATCAGCCGCGATGGCATGCTCACCGGCCCAAATGTCGAGGCGACCCGGCGGCTGGCGGAAAGCTGCTCCGTGCCGGTGATTGCGTCCGGCGGCGTGGGGGAACAAGACCACATCCGCCAACTCGCCCAACTGCCTCTGGCCGGCATCATCATCGGCCGGGCGCTCTATGATAACAAATTCACCCTCGCCGAAGCGATCGCTATCGTGAACGAAACGTAGCCGTTGACGGTCCTGTAAGGTGGGTCAGAGACCCACCCTGCGAATTTTCGATGAGATGTGAAATACGGGTTAATTTTTTTTCGCTTTAACATCCGCCAGCAATGTCAGCGCCTGCTCGATGCTGACGCCGAAATTGGAGCCGGCGAAGGATTTCATCAGTGCGGTATTAATCGCCACCACGCAGCCGTTTTCGGTAATGACCGGTCCGCCGCTGCCGCCGATGGCGGTCTGGGCGTCATACACCAGCATTCCCTTGCCGACCCGGCCGCACATGCCGCGTGTCGCCACCGGTTCGATAAGGCCGCGTTGGGACATACGCAAGGCTATCTGGTCGAAGGATAGTCCATCGTTGCCGATAATGTCCATAAGCTCGTCATCATCCAGCCGCGCCAGCAGGCCGTCAAAACCCGTAGGGTAGCCCAGCAGCATGATGGTTTGACCCACCCGCACGGCCTGATGGTCCGCCGCACAAACCAGCACCGGTACGCCCGGCGGCAATTGTTGGGCCTGCAGCAGTGTGATGTCATCGTTTTGGGCTTCGGCGGCCACCTGCAGGCCGACGGCTTGGGTCTGACCGGGGAAAAACGCCCGCAGCAAACAGCGCCGCGGCTGGTAGCCCGCCGCCAAGAGATATCCCCACTGGTCTCCTGCCGTCCACGGTGACGCCACATGTTTATTGGTGGCGATATAGCCCTCGGCGTCAATCAGGAAGCCGCTGCCGGTGTAATGCACAATCATCGGCTCGCCCTCGCCATCGAGGCTCAGCGGCTGCTGGTAGAGGGTTGTTTCGTTGCTTTCCGCCTGCTTGGCAAAGCGCAGGGGCCGTTCGGACTGCGGCTCGACGAACATATATTCGCCCTGAATCAGGCACACGCCGCCGGCCATGCGTGCGGCCAGTTGCTCCTCCCAGTTTCGCCGGGTCGAATCGAAAGCAGGCGTAATGGTTTGAAAAACCTGCTTTTGTGGTGCAGGGGCCATTTCGCCGGCCTCCAACGCCCGCAGGCGATAATGCTGGCGTAGTGACAACACTCCCAGCGTCAGCACCGTCACCGTCAATAAGGTGGTGAGCAGCGGCCCCCAGTGGGTCGGGCCGGATGACTTAAGCTTATCCTGCGACATACATGGTTCCGATAACCTGAACGTTGACTAAAACGCCATGTTACTTCTATCGACGGGTTGGCCTTTCGTCTTTTGCGGCATTTCTGCAAGCCGGTTATCAGTATGCTGCAGGGCATATTATTTTGGGATATTTACTCAATTCCCGATGATTATCTGGTCGATGATAATCAGGTGGTCGGGCGAGATACGCGGTCAAAAAAGCCCCTCGCCGTGCGGCGGCACATCGCCGACGGACATAAGATATGAATAGGTAAGCACCCCGTTTACCGGGACGCGATCAGGCCGGTCTGGCAGAAGCCGGCCGTTTTTTT
>CAZOCV010000038.1:0-16656 GCA_964578395.1 uncultured Pirellulales bacterium | reverse complement strand
TTTACCTTATTTTCGGACGGTCGGCGTCATTTGCTTTGCGGTTCCGGGCCGCGGCGGCGGATGTCCAGATGGAGTTCATCGAGTTGTTTGGCATCAACTCCGGCCGGAGCGTCGGTCAGCAGACACTGGCCGCGCTGCGTCTTGGGAAACGCAATGACGTCGCGGATGTTGTCTGTGCCCGTCAGCAGCATAATCAGGCGATCCAGGCCCCAGGCAATGCCGCCGTGAGGCGGAGCGCCATAGGCCAGCGCTTTGAGGAAGAAGCCGAACCGCTCCTCGGCCATTTCGTCGGTAATGCCCAGCAGCTTGAAGATTTTTGCCTGTAGTTCCGGCTGATGAATACGAATACTGCCGCCGGCGATTTCATTGCCGTTGAGGACGATGTCATACGCCTGGCTGCGGGTGTTTTGCGGGGCGGTATCCAGCAGGCCGATATCTTCGGGCAGCGGGGCGGTAAAGGGATGATGCAGCGAATCCCAGCGGTTCTCGTCCTTGTTGAACTCCATCAGCGGAAAATCAATCACCCAGACGAAACGGTAATCGTTATCCTTGATAAGGCCCAAGTCGCGCCCCAGCTTGCAGCGCAGCGCCGCCAGGGCTTTGTTAACGGTGGCGGCCTCGGCGGCAATGAGCAATATCGCGTCGCCCACTTTGGCGCTGAAACGACGGATGATTTCCTGGCGCTGCTGGTCGCTGAAGAATTTGGCGATGCTGCTGGTTAAATCCGCGCCGCCGCCATCTTTTTCCGTCACCTTAAACCACGCCAGTCCCTGCGCGCCGTAACCGGCGACGAAGTCCGTCAGGCCGCGTTCGATGTCGCTGCGGCTGAACGCCCCACCGCCCGTCGCACAGACGCCTTTGACGATGCCGCCGCTTTTGACCGTACCGGTAAATACTTTGAATTCGCACGCGCCGGCAATGTCGCTGATATCCTTGAGCAGCATCTCGAAACGGATATCGGGCCGGTCGATGCCGTAATTCTCAATCGCCTGCTGATAGCTCATCCGCGGCAGCGGCAGCGACAGTTCGATGCCGAGAATTTCCTTCCAGATTTGCGCCATGCACCCTTCGGTCAGTGTAATCACATCGTTCATGTCCGCGAAGCTCATCTCCAGATCAAGCTGGGTGAATTCCACCTGGCGGTCCGCACGCGGGTCCTCGTCGCGGAAGCACTTGACAATCTGCATGTATTTATCGTAGCCGCTGACCATCAATATCTGCTTGAAAAGCTGCGGCGATTGCGGCAGGGCGTAAAACGAACCCGCCGCCAGCCGGCTGGGCACCAGAAAATCGCGAGCGCCTTCGGGCGTGCTCTTGGCGAGGATGGGCGTTTCGATTTCCAGAAAGCCTTTGGCCTGATGATACTGCCGCATGATGGCCGTCACCCGGCTGCGGGTGCGGAGAATGTTTTGCATCACCGGCCGGCGCAGGTCGATGTATCGGTAGCGCAGCCGCATTTCTTCATTCACCGCGACGTCATCATCCACCGCAAACGGCGGCGTCAACGCCTTATTAAGAATTTCCAGTTCGCGGCAATCCACTTCGATTTGGCCGGTGGCCAGCTTGGGATTTTCCAGGCCTTCGCCGCGCGGCCGGACTTTGCCTTTGGCCGCAATGACCCATTCCGTACGCAAATCCCGCGCCAGCGCGTGCGCGGCGCTGTTCGCCTCCGGATTGAAGACCAGCTGCGTCAACCCTTCCCGGTCCCGCAAATCAATAAATACCAGCCCGCCGTGGTCCCGGTACGACTGCACCCAGCCCGCCAAAACCACGTCCTGCCCGTTGTCCGCCAGCCGTAACTGGCCGCAATTGTGCGTTCGTTTTAACATAAATAACCTTTACTATGATATAAGTTTTACTTTCCCTTGATTTTACCGCAGGTTTTCCAGAAAATTCTTTAGTTCCTCTAAACACGATGCATCGAAGTCCCAATACTTTTTTTGCGCCCCCAATCCCACGGTGTTGGCGATTTCTTCCTGTGCCGCTAAATAAGCCTGGGCCTTACATTTTGATATATTTTTGGGTGGCGGCGTCAAACGAGAAACGCAGTACTGGAATTCATCCACACATTTCATCGCCGGATGATTTTCCACCGTTTTCAGGCACAAATCCTCCAACATGGTTCCTTCAACATTTTGCCCCGGCATGATAAAAACACCTACGGAAGGGTTGCCTGAAGAAAAAGAACCTTCTTGGGATGGCGGGACTAAATCTATTTTTTTTACTATATTCACAATGCTTTCAAAAGCGTTATCTCCGTTCCGGTCTCGAACAATGGCAAATTTTTTTACCGTTCCATCAAAGCCCGGTGTTTTTCGTAAAGAGGGCATTTTTGAAAGAAATTTCTTTACTCCACCCACTTGTGCCAATTGAATGCCCGTTATGTGTAAGTGTGCGAAAAGAGCATTGAAAAAATTCTCTTCATCCTGACCTTCTACAACAACAACTCTATCGCTTTCTATAATCTTGGGCAGGTCCGCCATTACCGAACCTCCCAGTTACTTTCCAGGGCTGCGCTAAGCTCCTCCCGGTTATATCGGATCGCTTTTGTTTGGCCATCCTCCCGCTCCAAACGGAACAGGGCAACTTCCGGCTGGAGAAAGGAACCGGCCACCTCGTTGAACATTTGCAGGCATTCATATGAATGCGTTGTGGCGAATATCTGAACGTTATAACTCAAGGCCCAGTTAAAGATAGCTTCCCATAATGTTTTTTGCACCGTCCTATGCAAGCCGTTTTCAATCTCATCAATCAATACCAGCCCATTTTCATAGTTTAATATTTGTGTTATCACGGAGGTGACTTTGGCAACGCCGCCGCCCAGGAAATTCAAAGGCAGCAACCTTGATAAACCAACGTCAGCTTCCACCATTCCCATGACGTTCATTCTTAAGTCGCTGATTTTAGGCTCAATGGTTTTCAGCAGCGAAATCAATTCCGGCAATCTCTTTTTTCTTTGAACTTCATCAAAAGCGGCTCTCCAGTCGTACAGGGATAAAGGCGAAAGGAACAACCCCTTAAAAGGCGTAGCATCCGCGTTTTCGAATGATATGTTTTCATCCTTCTCGAAAAGTGCACTCTTGTGTTTGTCCCCGGCGGGGTTTGTGTATTCAAGTTCCAGGCCGACAGGGGTATCCTGCAGCTTTGTTCCAATACCATTCGAAGCTGTGTCCGTTTTATGCGAACGGGTTGAAGTTGAGGACGATTTTAAAAATTCCTTAACTTTCAAGTATATCCGTAATTTATGTTCCTTAAGATCCTCTTGAGTTTTACTCGTTATTTCAATGGGGTGATGGCTGGTCATGTCATAAAAAAAGGCGGGCCATAAATCACTTTTAAAAAAATTAATACCTCTGAGATTCATGATATTTAGAGGCAATCGGGGGTTTGTAGCTCCGGCAAGAAGTAACAAGCTCTCTAAAAGCGTAGTTTTACCTGAATTATTACCCCCCACTACAAGATTAATTTGTCCAAGCTGGGATATTTCCAGATGTTTAATCCCTTTGAATTTCTGTATTTTTAATTCAGCAAACATTTGACACCTCTCGGTCAAATTTTAGAGTAACTTGATTCCTGGCTGTTATTCACCGCATTCGTCTTAATATTATTTATTTCGCAGTTTGCTTATAATGCTTTCGCCGTCGAACATACTGCCGTCGCAGGCGTCTTTGTTCAGCCATTCCACGATCGTCGGGGCGATGTCCGTGGTTCGCGCCATGGGTATCGTCGCTCCTGTCGCAACCGCAGGGCCGGCTATAATCAAAGGCACGAACATTTCCGCCGCGGTGATGCCTCCGTGGCCGGCGACGCTGTTGCGGCTGAAATCCCAGTTCGCCGCCGCGAACACCACGATATCTCCCGTCCGCCGGCTATCGAACATTTCCAGCAGCGCCACGGCGACATCGGGGCGGTCAGTCTCCACGGTCGCTTCCAGCCAGTCCTTGCCGGGGTGAAAGGTTCCGTCCATCAATCGCCCGGCGCGCGGATGGTCAGCATAGCCCAAGGGGTCTTTGCCGTCAATAATCCGGTAGCGATATTCCCTGTTATTCAGCGGTATTTGCATGCGGGACGGGTCGCGATGGATAAGCCCTCGGCCGAATCGGCTATGCACCACGACACCCGCCTCACCCCGATAGGCTACCATATCCACCGCCTGCTGGTTCACCATTAGTTGGGCCACAGATTCAATTTGTTCGGCATCAGCCAGTCTGGCCCAATCCTCATTCTTTTTTAGATAAACCATCGCCCGCCGGTCGCCGCCTTCGGTCATTACGGCATCAAAATCAGCGAAATACGCCGCTCGCTCGCCGTAATTTTTACGCAAATCCGGCCCTTTTGTCGCCAAACGCAGGCCAAGCTCTTTTTTCAACAGCGTATCCAATTCCAGATAATTTTCCTTCGGGCATGGAGCCATACCGTGGTCGCTGACGAAAATCAGCGTCGTTTTTTCCAGCAGACCGCTGGTTTCCAGCGCGGCACAAATCCGGCCGATTTGCTCATCCGCATTGCGCAGGGCGTTGTGATACCGGGGTGAATCGGGTCCGTAGCGGTGGCCCATTTCATCGGTAGCGGGGAAATACGCGAAAATCAGTTCCGGCCAGCGACCGGCCTCCGCCGCCATATCGCGTATCAGGTAAAACCGTTCCGCCGTCAGGGCGTCGATTTCCGTAATCTGGTTGAAATACCACCGTATGCCCGACGTCGCCCAATTGTCAATGTTGCGATATACGCCCCGCCGCATGGCCACCTGAATACTGACGCTGAAAGTATCATTGAGAAGTTCATACATCGTGGGGCAGCGATAATGATTATCGGTGTCGCGATAAGTGGGGATGGTATTGTAATCGGTCAGAAAGAGTCGGTCCCGGTCGAAATATTTATTACCCAAAATGCCGTGCCGACCCGGCGTCTGGCCGGTAATCATGGTTGTCGTTATTGCATAGGTAATGGTAGGCGCGACGGTTACCGCATTTTCCACCTCGACGCCGCGCTGAAGAAGATAGCGATCAATGTTGGGCAACTCTCCGGCCGCATGCAACTGATGAAAAACCTCCCGGTTCACGCCATCGACAAAAAACACGATGACATTCCGCTGGGCGACGGCGGTTTCCGGTCCGACCAGATTCACGGGTTTGAGCCGGCCGCATCCGGCCACAAAAATCGATATAACCACCAGTTGTAACGCATATCGTCGTGTCATAACGCTATCCATATCGCGGTTCGGGTTGCATTTCCCCCATTGGGCAACTACAATAACGAGAAATTGTACGTTTTAACGCCTTTTTGTAAAGGGATTTACATTTTGACCACGGCCGGCGCAACCATTTATGCCACCGATAATCCGGTTATCGTAACGCATGGCCGCTTTCGCTGGCATTGCGTCGGCGGTGCGCAGGCGGAACTTTTTTCTCCCGATGCTCCGAATTGGGCGAATCCGGGCCAGGATAAAAGGTTTGAGTTGGTAAAAGCGAATTCCGCCCGGCGAATTTATCGCATCCGCCATCGTAACCAGGATTATTATATTAAATTATACCGACCTGTCGGTTTCTATAATTGGATAAGGTGGCTTTTTCAAGGCCCGCCATCCAAAAGGGAGTTTTCCCACCTGCGAACGGCCGCCCGTCGCCATACGCCTGTACCTGTTCCGGTGGCTTGGGGCGAGGGAATCATGGAAGGGAGAACGGCTGCGGCCCTGATTACACCTTCGCTGGGTGAGGTTGACAACCTGGAAGGGCTGGTGTGGTCCGATAAACCGGCAAACTCAGAATATCTGCCAGATATTCTCGCTGCCGCGGGCGGGGCGATTGCGCAGCTTCATTGTGCCGGCATCATCCACCAGGATCTTCACGCGGGAAATATCCTTATCGAAAATGCCCGCAACGACAGACCGAAAAAGGCTTATCTTACGGATTTGCAGGCCGCCAGCGTTGAATCCCGCTCTGGTCATCCTTCCGCCGACCCTGCGCAAAAAAATCGTCAGGCCAACCTTGCCGCCATTGTCGCCGCCCTGAAGCATAAACTGCCCGAAAGTACATGGCAGCATCTGGTTGATGGTTATCTCAGGGCGATGCAACCTCATCAGACCATGAATGAGGAACAGCGGCGGCGTTACGATTGGAAACTGCAAGCCTTGGCGCGTCGGCACGACGAAAAAGTGATGCGTTCGCGCCAGCGGCGGTGTCTGCGTAACAGCCGTTATGCCCGGCGCATCAAACTCGCGGACGGCTGGTCCGCGCAGGTGTATTTGCAGCATCGCTTTCCCAAAGAAGAATATCTTTCCAGCCGGTTGACCTTTACCGCCGATGATTGGAAAAATGCTTTGGTCAAACCGGAGGCGTTGCTTGCCGGCGGGACCGTCATTAAACAGGGCGGTCACAGCACCGTTGGGGAAACGGAATTGCAGATGGGGTCCCATGTGCTGCCGGTTATAATAAAACATATTCGGGTGCGTGAGGGTTTGCGCGGCTGGTGGCAGGCGGTGCGGCGCAGTCGCGCGCTGCGGCAATGGTTTTGGGCGCACGCGTTTATCATACGTGATGTTCCCACCGCCTGGCCGCTGGCGGCCGTGGAGCGCCGCCGGTGGGGGCTGGCGTTTGAGAGTATTTTCATCACGGAAAAAATAGCTGACGCCCACAACCTAAAAATCGCGCTGCTGGAAAATCAGAATTTACCTCCAACACCGCGCGATCGTTACGAGTTGTGCCGGAAAATCGGCGAGCTTTTACATCAATTGGATTATTTCGGCCTCAATCATCGGGACTGCAAGGTCAGCAATATCCTTATTCAGAAAATGCGGGGCGAAAACGATAATACGTTTTGGCGGCCATACTTAATTGATCTGGACGGGCTGAGCCGCTGTTACGGTTTGCGGTTTTTTAAACGCCACCAGGCGATTATCCGGCTGGCGGCATCTTCTCTGGAACTGGCTCATGTGACTCGCCGCGACCGAGTCGCCGTTTTTTGCGGTTATTTATCCGATAATTATCAAACCAAACACATTTTCCGCCGTGGTGATTGTGAGAAATCGCGTCGCGTATGGCGGCAAATATCACGGCAGGTTCTGCAACAGGCACGAACAACCGGACAGGATGCACCGGGGCACTAAATGTTGGATTTGCAGCAACAGCGTTTCGAGCGGATACTTATCGTCAAGCCCAGCAGCCTGGGTGATATTGTGCGGGCGCTGCCGGTGCTGCACGGGCTGCGGCGGCGATGGCCGCAAGCCATGATTAACTGGCTGGTTCGCCCGGAGTTTGCGGATATTTTGCCGGGAAAACCGGCGTTGGATGAAAAGATTTTCTTCGACCGCAAACGGTTTCGCCGTTTGGGGACAAGCTATGGCGCGACGCGGAATTTTATGCGGCTTCTCCGCGAGTTGCGGCGGCGTCAATTTGATTTGGTGGTGGATGTGCAGGGTCTTTTCCGCAGCGGATTCATGACGCGCGCCACAGGGGCGCCGGTACGCGTGGGGTTTGCTCATGCCCGCGAAGGAGCGGCGCGGTTTTATACGCATGCCATAAAAACGGACGGCAACATCCATCATGTGGAAGAATGCCGGCAAGTGGCCGGGGCGTTGGGAGTTGGCGAGGAACCGCTGTGTTTTGATATGAATATTGACGCGGATGCCGCAAATCAAGCTCGTGCGTTATTACATCAAACGGGGCTGGCCGAGGGAGAAACGTATTATGTGATTTTGCCCGGCGGGACACATGCGGCCAAACGATGGTCGGCGGCAAACTGGGGAAAGCTGGTAAGTTTACTTCAAGAAAAGTGCAATGTTCGTCCGATGATTCTTGCCGGCGGGGGGGAGGAAAAAGCCATCGCCGAGGCAATTACCCAAGGAAAGGTGGGTCAGAGACCCACCCTACACGTTCAAGAAGAGGTGGGTCAGAAAACTACCCTACATGTTCAAGAAGAGGTGGGTCAGAAAACTACCCTACATGTTCAAGAAGAGGTGGGTCAGAGACCCACCCTACACGAGGAAGCAGACGTTATTAATTTAGCGGGGCAAACCACGCTGGGACAATTAGTTGCGCTGCTAAAGGACGCTTGCTGGGTGATGGGCAACGATTCGGGGCCGCTGCATATCGCCGCGGCGCTGGGAGTGCCGGTCGTCGGTCTTTACGGGCCGACGAATCCCCGGCTGGTGGGGCCTTATGGGCAAATGGACGGTGTGGTGGAGGCCGGAGGGGATATTCCCCGTCGGCGGCGCTACAGCGATCATCCCGGCCACGCCATGAAAAATATTACTCCGGAACAGGTAATCCGCGCGATAATGAAGAAATGTCCGTTATAATGCGCTGTTTTGTGTAAAACGTGCCGATAAAACGGCCATAGAAACGCTGAAATGAGGTCCATACTCAAAATACTGGTCAGTATTCGACGCTTTTTGATATATCGCGTCCTGCATGTCGATGATACGCCGCATCGATTAAGCTTGGGTATTGCGCTGGGATTATTCGTGGCGTGGACGCCCACGATAGGCTTGCAAATGATGCTGGTGATTTTACTGGCGTCATTATTGGGGGCGAATCGGCGCGTGGGTGTGCCGGTGGTATGGGTATCCAATCCGCTAACGCTGGCGCCGGTTTATTACCCCAGTTATTTATTGGGGCGGTTTCTCATCGGTCGATTTGTTGATCGGCCGGCGCTGGAGTATAATCAAATCAACGAGATGCTCGGCAACCTCCGCAGTTTCAGCTATATTGTCTCCCATTTATTTGAGCCGGAATTTTGGCGGGAAACCATGTCGCTTCTGGTAAAATTAGGAGTGGAGTTATGGGTGGGCAGCTTGATTATCGCGTTCATTGTGGGGGGTATCGGTTATATTGTGTCGTATCGAATTATTGTGTGGTATCGCACGTCCCACCCGCGCGGCCGGCGGTTTATGGCCCGACTAAAATTACGGAAACAACAACATGACGTTCCCGACACGAAAGAAAACTAACAAGCCGGATGAAGCCGGCGCGCCGGCGGCCTCTCTGGACAGCCATCATCCTTTGGAAGACTGGATGGGGCGAACGTGGGTTCGCGGCATTATGAAATGGCTGACGGCGGACCGGCCCGGCAGCGTCCGGCCGCACTTGCTGCGGGCGATACAAACGTATGCCGACGCCCAAGCGCCGCTGCATGAACGAGCGGCGTATGCCCCGATTCATATGATACTGGACCGTTTGCGCGGCAAACTGAGCCGAACGGAACTGCGTGAAAAACTGGCCGGCCATTCACCCACATTGCGCGGCATTATCGCCACGGCCCGCAGTGTCGCCCGCTACGGCCTGACCGTGCCGCAGCGCTGGGAAAATCCGCTTTTTGCGGTATGGAATTTCACCAATCGCTGCAATTTGCGCTGTCGGCACTGCTACCAAAGCAGCGACGCACGGTCCGCGGCGGGAGAACTGACGCTGCCGGAAAAACTCAACCTTGTGGACCAGTTGGGCCGGGCGTACATGGCGATGATTGCTTTCGCCGGAGGAGAGCCGACGCTGCATCCGGACCTGGAGCCGGTTTTGGCCCATTGCCGAAAATATGGCATGCACACCAGTCTGGCCACACATGGCGGGCTGCTGACCGCGGAGCGGTGCAAGCGTTTTGCGGAACTGGGCGTGCGCTACGTCGAGGTGTCGCTGGATTCGGTGGACCCGCAGCGGCATGATGAATTTCGCGGGCAGCCGGGCATGTGGCGCAGCGCCGTGGCGGGCATTCGCAATGTTGTCGCCACGGAAGGTTTGCGGGCGGGCATCGCCATGTGCGTGCATCGGGATAATTATCATGAAGTGGAGGCGATGATTCGTTTTGCGATTGCCGAAGGCGCGGGGTGTTTCGCCCATTTTAATTTTATTCCCGTCGGGCGGGGCGTGGATATGGCGCATTTGGATATCACGCCCGCGCAGCGCGAAGACCTTTTGAAATTATTGCATGATTGGATGCAGACGCGGCAAATCGGCATTATCAGCACCGCGCCGCAATATGGCCGGCTGTGCCTGATGTACGCCGGGCAGGACGGCCTGGTATCATGCAGCCACGCCGGCAACGGTCCGGGCCTAAAGGCGCGCGTCGTGGCTAAATATCTGGGCGGCTGCGGAGCGGGGCGAACCTACGCCTGCATACAGCCCAACGGCGATGTGACGCCGTGCGTGTATATGCCCGGTCGGGTCATGGGCAGCGTGCGGGAAAAACCATTTACGGATATTTTTCAGCAAAGCGAATGGTGGGATATGTTCTGCCATCGTGACGGCCGCGAGGGCAATTGCGGCGTGTGCGATTATCGCCATTATTGCGGCGGCTGCCGCGCCCGGGCGGATGCTTACTTCGGCCGCCTCGACCACGCTGATCCCGGCTGCAAACTGAATCAGGCATACTGGGATAAACTTGTTGAAACCGCCGGCGAACGCGATGAAAACGGAGAACCGCAATTGGCGCGGACCGATGCGGGATATTGATATTCCCGCGCAAACACCAAGCCGGTAAAACCGCAAACCCGGGCAAAAACAAAGGTGTTCAGAGTGGTCACCCGCGACACATAGAATTTTCGCCCACAAAAGCCGCGTGCAGCGATTATATAATCACTCCTGGGATTCGCTCCGGGGATTTACCTATAACACATGTTGCAAGTTTAAAAGCCGCCAGAAACCCATTAAACCTGAACGACGTTGTTGGATTCACCGAATTCGTTGGGAGTGGTTTCTTCGCCGTTGGTGTCATTGTGCCACTGGCCGTCAACGATAAACTTATATTCATACCGGCCGGGCTTAAGGTCCATGCGGTATTTGAAGGTTCCATCTTTACTTTTGGTCATACGATCGGAGGCAGAGTCCCAGGCATTGAATGAACCGGCCAGAAAAACTTTTTTGGCGTTAGGAGCGCCGTCAAAAACAAACGTCACTGATCCTTTTTTCTTGTTCCGGATAATCATGGCGATGATCCTTTCGCATTGGATTATTTATGCAGCATCCCAAACAGATTATTATGATACCATGTCAATTATTATACCAAAAAGCAATAAAAAAGTCACCTTTGCCCGCTGAACAACGAGCGAAACGGCTGGGCCGCCCTTTGGTGGCCTTTGTAACGTATTTTATAAGTTCGAGTTGTGAATAAACGCCGACGACCACCCATTTGTGGCCGTGACGGCTTTTATGAGCGTGAGACCATCAGATTCGACCTTTTGAACATCACGCCGAAGCTAAATGATATCACGATAACGTCACAGATTCCTGATATTTTGGAACGTGAGTGGGCCAATTTTTCTTTTTGGTGAGCAGTTGAGCGAATTTTTGAGCGGTTTCGGATTCGCCGTGGGTTACAAAAACGCGGCGAGGGGTATTGCCAATTTCACCGAGCCAGCGGAGTAGTTCATCCTGGTCGGCATGAGCGCTAAAGCCGAAAAGGCGTTCGATGCGGGCGCGCACGGGGTACTTTTGGCCCAGGATGCGGACTTCGGGCTGCCCATCGACGATGATGCGGCCGAGAGTGCCGTGGGCCTGATAACCGACGAAGAGGATGGTGGATTCCGGACGAGTAATATTATTGACGAGATGATGTTTGATGCGGCCGCCGGTGCACATGCCCGCGCCGGCAATAATAATGGCCGTACCCTTGATGTGGTTAATCGCCTTTGATTGGCGTGTGGTGCGGGACATCACCAAACCGGGAAAGTCGAACGGTGATTGATTATTGCGCAGATGTTCACGCATATCCTTGTCGAACAGGTCGGGATGATTTTTGAAGACTTCCGTAACGCTGACCGCCATGGGGCTATCCACAAAGGTAATTAAATGGGGGATGCAGTCTTCCAACAGAAGCTCATTAAGATAATAAAGCAGTTCCTGAGCGCGTTCGATGGCGAAACTGGGAATGACGATATTGCCGCCGGCGGCTTGGGCATTATTTATGATATCGCACAAGTGTTGTTTGATATCCGCGGAATCTTCGTGGCGGCGGTCGCCATAGGTGCTCTCGCAAATAATATAATCGGCCTGGG
Organism: uncultured Pirellulales bacterium; assembly: GCA_964578395.1. Taxonomy (GTDB): domain Bacteria; phylum Planctomycetota; class Phycisphaerae; order Sedimentisphaerales; family SM23-30; genus JAFGBA01. The sequence goes on along the minus strand of CAZOCV010000038.1, from coordinate 4,673 downwards.
CGAAATTGGCGGGATCGAGGAGGATGGGTTTATCCCAGCGACCGAGATCACCACTGAAAAGCAGTGAACGGGTATCGCCATTGTAACGGGTTTCCACACGAATGGAGGCGGCGCCGAGGATATGGCCGACATTGCGGAAACACACATCGAGATTATCGAACAGCGAAAACGTCTCATCGTAGGGTACGACGGAAAAGATGTCCTGGCAGCGCTGGGCATCCTCGACGGTATAAAGCGGTTCTTCGGGGAAAGCACCCTTACGGCCTTCGCGGGTATGACGTTTTTGCTTGAAGGCGGCGTCTTCGACGGCCAGCTTGGCGGCGTCGAGCAGGACGATGCGGGCGATATCGGCGGTGGGTGCGGTGCAATAAACCCGGCCGGCGAAACCATCGCGGACAAGTTTGGGCAGCAGGCCGCAGTGATCCACGTGGGCGTGGGTGAGCAAAATGGCGTCCAGTTCGGCCGGAGGGATAGGAAATGTGTCCCAGTTGCGCCCCTGGAACTGACGCTCCTGATAAAGGCCGCAATCGATAAGCAGCTTGTAACCATTGGCCTCAAGCAGGTAACGGGAACCGGTAACGTTCTGGGCCGCACCCAGGAAAGTGATTTTTAATTGCATCATGCTCCTCGATAAATTTCCATAGGACCGATAACTCAAAAGCGGTTTTTCGCCGGCACGCTCATCATAATCGAATTTTCAGTAATTTTGTCATCCACAACATAACATCTTACTGGGCGGACCATTATAGCGGATATTTTACAATTTATCCATCGTCAAATTGGCGGCGGGAACAACACTTCGAAAATTCGCCGTAAACCACAACAACAGTAGTACATTCTTGACCGTCAAACGGTATCGCAGGCTCAGGTCATGGGTTTTAACTTACACCAGGGTAAGATTTTATCGCAGAAGCCGTCAGGAAACTTGACAATGCCGACGTGGACGCTAAAACTCAGGATATAAGACATGAATTCAAACGTTCGGGGCGGACGTAGTCACGAGGTCAGGACCAATATATGCCGCTGGTAACATTTTATTTTCAATTGCATCAGCCGCGACGGCTGCACCCGGAGACGGGGAGGTTTTTATGGGAGGAAAACAACCGGGAGGTATTCGCCAAGGTCGCCGACAAGTGTTACATTCCGGCGACACGGCTGTTCGTGGAACTGGTGAAGCGGCATCCGAACTTCAAAGTAACGCTGAGTATGTCGGGGGTGTTTCTGGAGCAGGCGGAGGCGTGGCGGCCGGAGGTGATTCGGCTGCTGCATGAATTGTATGAAACGGGCAAAGACCGACGGCAGGTGGAGTACCTGCAGGAGACGTATTATCATTCTCTGACGGGGCTGTTTGCGGAAGAGCAGAAACAGGAGTTCAAGGATCAGGTATCGCTGCATCGCCAGAAGATGCGGGAATTATTCGGGGTGCGGCCGACGGCGTTTCGCAACACGGAGCTGATGTACAATAACGATGTGGCCAACGTGGTGGCGGACATGGGCTTCAAGGCGATATTGTGCGAGCAGCGGGACGACATGTTTACGCCGCGCGACGGGAAGGCGATTTCGCCCAACGCGGTGTTTCGGGCCTGCGGGCGGCGGGGGCGGTCGCGGGATTTAATGGTGCTGGCGCGGAACCGGCACTTGAGCGACGATGTAGCGTTTCGTTTCGGCAAGGGAGGACTGGCACCGGGGCAGTACGCCGAACATCTGGCGCGGATTGACGGCGAAATGGTGCTGCTGGGCTATGATTATGAGCATATCGGCGAGCATCTCTGGGCGGATACGGGCATTTTTGAGTTTTGGCGGGGGCTGCCCGAGGCGCTGGCGCGGCACGAAAGCATCGTTATGGCGACGCCCACCGAAGTGGCGCGGCGGTTCGAGACGGCGAATTGCCCCATCGTGGATATTCACCCCCTGAGCACCAGTTCGTGGGCGGATGTGCAGCGGGACACACACGGCTGGCTCGGTTCGAAGGCGCAGTATGTGCTGTTTCACGAAATCGAAGGGCTGGAGCGCGAGGCGCGGGAGGCGGGCGGGAGCCTTTTGCAGCAATGGCGTTACCTGACGACCAGCGATAATTTGTATTATCTGCACGAGGGGCGCGGCCCGGATCGCACGGTGCATGATTATTTCAGCCCCTACGGGTCGGTCGGCATGGCAACGTTTGTGCTGACGAGAAACATCGACAACCTGAAAAATCGCGTTGCGGGTTTCAATATTCACAAGCGCAGCCAGGCGACGCCGGTGGTCATTATCGCGCCGGAATCGGGACGGCTGCCGGATGAAGGCATGGGGCCGCAGGCGCGGCTGGTGTCGGGCAAGAGCGGCGGTCTGGGCGACGTCATCGCGGCGCTGTGCAAAGGTCTGGCGCAGCGGTGCATTCCCACTCACGTGATTACGCTGAACCTGCGGCGGCGGTTTCGTCAGGAAGCGAGCCTGAGCGACGAACAATGGATTCAGCAGCGGCATCATCTTAATCCGGAAAATGTGCACCTGGTCAGTTCGTCGCTATTTGATGATTTGCCCGGCGCGTACGCGGGAGACCCGCGGCAAACGGCGGCGGAATTTCAGCGACAGATTGTCAACACCTACCTCAAGGAGATTCGCAGCCGTTACGAGGGGCGGGCGATTATCCACAGCCACGACTGGATGGCCGGCGGGGTGGTGAGCGCGTACGCCCGGCTGCGCAAGATTCCGGTGGTGCATACGCTGCACAACACACACACGGCGCACATTCCGCTGGAGGGCTACAGCGGCGTCAATTTGCAGCGCTTGCACGATTACTTGTATTATTCACAGGACGGCGGGCGGGTATGCCTCGACGCCCACGCCACGGCGGTGAAAAACGCCACATTGATTACGTTTGTGGGAGAGACGTTTTTGCGGGAAGTGGTGGAGGATTATTTTCTGGATCGGCCCATTATTCCCGTCAGCGTGCGCAACGAAGTCAAAGCCAAGTTCGCCCTGGAGGCGGCGCGCGTGGTCCCCAACGGCATCAGCCCGGACGTGTACCCGGAAAACCAGCCCGCCGGCGATAATCCGGAAGAGCCGGGTTTGGCGCGGACGTTTCGGCCCGATGACGACAACCTGCTGGAGGCCAAAAAAGCCAACCTGGTGAAATTCCAGCGGCAGATGGGCCTGCAGGTCAATCCGGAAGCAATTTTGCTGTTCTGGCCCAGCCGGCTGGACACCGCGCAAAAAGGGGTGGAACTGCTGGAAGACATCGCTTTGAAATTTGTCATCGAAAACGCGGACGTGCAGATGGCCATCGTGGGCGATCCCGTAAGCCATGAGGAGGCTCATGCTGATATTCTGGGGCGCATCGCCTGTGCTTCCAACGGCAAGATAGGCTATCGCCGGTTTAATGAGGACCTGTGCCTGCTGGGGTATGCGGCCGCTTCGGATGTTTTCGGAGCGTCGCTGTACGAACCATTCGGGCAGATTGACGTGGTGGGCAATATCTACGGCGCGACCGCGACCAACCGCGATACGGGGGGCTACCGCGATAAAATCGTGCCCCTGAGCCTGAAGGCCTGGGGGTCGCCGCAGGATCGCGGCAACGGCGTGCTGTTCCGCAATTATGATGCGGGCGGCCTGTGGTGGGGACTGGAACAGACCGTGATGAACCATCGGTTTTTCCGCAAGCATCCCCAGATTTGGCAGGCGCAGATACGCCGCATCATGTATGAAGCACGGACGAACTGGAGCCTGGAAAACATGATCGCCGGTTACGTGACGGCCTATGAGACGCTGAATCAGGGAAGGCCGCTGGTCTGATGGCGAATACGCAACATAAAACGCGGGTGCGGGTGGAGAAGCTCAAAGCGCTGCTGGCCAGCGAAACCAGCCTGCTGATTGTAATGCAGGATAATCCCGACGCTGATGCCGTCGCGGCGGCGGTAGCGCTGCGGCGCATCGCCAATGTGGTCAGCAAGGTTTCGTGCTCGCTGGCGCATGGAGGGCGCGTGGGGCGGGCGGAAAATCGGGCGCTGGTGCGGTATCTGCAACTAAACCTGCGGCCGCTGAGCGAGGTGGATATTTTCTCCTACGATTTAATCGCCCTGGTCGATACGCAGCCGGGCACGGGCAATAATTCCCTGCCGGAGGGCATTCTGCCGGACATTGTCATTGATCATCATCCGATGCGGGCGCTGACGCGGCAGTGTACGTTCACGGACGTGCGCAGCCGTTACGGAGCGACGGCAACGATATTGCTGGAATATTTGCAGGCTCTGGATATTACCCCTGACATTCCGCTGGCGACGGCGCTGATTTACGCCATACGCTCCGACACCCAGGATATCGGCGCGCAGGCGGCGGCGACGGATATCGAGGCGATACAGCGGCTCTACCCGCTGGCGAATCTGCGGATGCTCAGCGAAATTCAGCGCGGGCGGGTGGAGCGCAGCTATTTTAAGATACTTGCCGACGGCCTGCGCAACGCGCGGGTGTGGGGGCGCTGTGTGGCGACAACGCTGGGAGACATCGACAATCCGGACATGATTGCGGAAATCGCGAATTTGCTGCTGCGGGACGACCTGACCACGTGGTCGTTTTGCAGCGCGTTCGCCCAGGGGAAACTGCAAATGTCGCTGCGCACCAGTGAGACCAGCGCCCGCGCCGATGAGGTTATGCACCTGCTGGTGAGCCGGCGGGGAACGGGCGGCGGCCACCCG
>CAZOCV010000037.1:1503-20939 GCA_964578395.1 uncultured Pirellulales bacterium | reverse complement strand
AATACCTCGCCGAACAAGTTACAAAAACCATCCTGCAAGCCTTGGAGAAAAAGACATTAGCAAACAACCCACCCGAAAAATAACCGACGTGTCATTCCTGCGAAAATTCCATCGTAGGGCGGGCCGTGCCCGCCATCCTTTTAATCTTCGTATCCGGCCCCAAAAAGATAGCTTAATCTTTTTCGATACTCATTTTCTTCGTTTCTGAAAATATCCGCCGGGCAACTGCTTAATCAGCCCTTTGAGTTGTAACCCTGTCAACGTGGCGTTAATTTTTCCGGGTGCGGCGGCAACGGCCTCCATCAAATCATCGATGTGCACCGGTTGGGTGTCCAGTTGAGCGAAAATGGCCGCTTCCAAATCCGACAATTTCAAATCTTTTATGTCGAATAAGCTCGCCTCGACCTGGTCCTGGGCTTTTTGCGCTGCGGCGCGGGCGTGTTCGCCAAGGATTTCGCCCACCGGCCCCAGGGCGTCGAGCACATCCTCCACCCGCTCAATGAGTTTGGCCCCTTCCTTGATGAGCAAATGCGGCCCCGCGCTGCCGGGGGCATCCACCCGTCCGGGTACGGCCATGACATCGCGATTGTATTCCACCGCCAGCCGCGCCGTAATCAATGCCCCCGACCGCGGCCGGGCTTCCACCACGATGGTCGCCAAACACAACCCCGCGATAATGCGATTGCGCATGGGAAATGTCGTCGCCAGCGGCTCAAACGTTAGCGGCAACTCGCTCAGCAAGGCGCCTTCCTCCGCGATACGCTCCGCCAACTCAGCATTTTCCGGCGGATACACCTGCCCCAGCCCGCAGCCCTGCACCGCCAGCGTCCGCCCGTGGCCTGACAGCGCCCCACGATGCGCGGCCGTATCGATGCCCCGCGCCAGCCCCGATACAATCGTGAATCCCGCCGCCGCCAGGAAATGCGCCAGCCGCGACGCCTGCTCCTGCCCGTAGGCGCTGCAATTGCGGCTGCCCACTATGGCTATGGCCAGCTTGTCTTCCCGTTTTAGCGAACCTTTCACATATAATACCGCCGGCGGATCGTGTATCTGCTTCAACAGGGCGGGGTAATCCTCATCATCCAGCGTCAAAATCGCCACCCCCAGTTTTTCCGCCAGCGCCAGCTCCGCCTCCACATCGATTCGGTCGCGGCTTTCAATGATCCGCCGGGCGGTTTTAGCCCCAATGCCGGGAATGCCCGCTATCTGTCCCTCTGTGGCCTCCAGTGCTGCTTGCACACTGCCAAAACATTCACGCAACTTGCCGAATCGAATCGACCCCACGCCATCGGCCAAATGCAGCCGCAACCATTGCCCCACTATTTTCCGCCGACCCGCATCCATCGTCATATCAAACCCTTCCCTTTATTATCATGCCATCAAGTGGCTTGGGCGTCCCCGCCCAAGATTTCATTCATTGATTGGATTGAGCGTCCTTGCCCATGTTTTTGCCATGCCCAACCGTTCATCATTTTTTGTGTCATACTGAGCGCAGCGAAGAATCTCTCTTTATTCTGACTTCTGGATTCTGAGTTCTGAATTCTATTATTATTATTTCACCAGCGCCGGGAACAGTTCTGTAATGCCCTTACGTATCATCATCACCGCAATGGTGGCCAGGATAACACTGGACACTTTTGACAGAACTTGTGCCCCGGTCGTACCCAGATGACGAATCAAATAATTCGCACACGACAGCACCAGTCCCGCCAGCAGCAGATTGGCCACCACCGCCGACAGCGTCGCCGCCGCCCCGTAAGCATTCATCATCATCAGGCTCGTCGTCAGCACTGCCGGCCCCACCAGCAGCGGCACACCCAGCGGCACCGCGCCCACTACTTCCATCCGCCGGGCGTATTTCGTGCCGCTGATGATATCCAGCGTCGCGAGAATAAACAGCAGGCTGCCTCCGGCCACCATGAAATCCTGTATCGTCACGCCCATCAGGTGAAATATGGTTTTGCCGACAAAAATAAATCCCACCGCCACCAGTCCCGCCGCGATCACCGATTGCACGATAACTTTTCGCCGCGCCGCCGGCTCGAACCCTTCCGTCAGCCCTATGAAAATCGGCAACAACCCCAACGCATCCACCGCCATAAACAGCGGCACAAACGCCAGTCCAAATTCATGCCACGCCATAAAAACACCTCGCCGTAAATTTTCTGTCGCTTCGCAAATGCGCCCTTGCTTATTCACCCAGCGAAGCAATTATGTTTTTGCACTCCGTTGCGCCGACATCATCATAAAAGGCACAGTCGCCGATTTTCGTCGGCAGCACGAAGGTAATTTTTCCCGCCGCGACTTTTTTATCCTGCTGCATGGCGGCGTACAACTCCTCGACGGGAATATCACCTTCCAGTTTTACAGGCAGTTTGAACGTACGCAATAACGCCATAATTCTTTCGGCGTCCGCCGCCGTTATCAACCCGCGTCCTGCGGCCAGGCGCAATGCGGCGACCATGCCGATGGACACCGCTTCGCCATGATGAATATCGCGGGTTTTCAGCACGGTTTCAAGCGCATGGCCGACGGTATGCCCCAGGTTCAATATTCCCCGCAATCCCGCCTCGCGCTCATCCGCGCCCACCACGGCGGCCTTGATGCGGCAATTTCGCTCCACCAGTTCCGCCATTATCTCCGGCCTCAGCGCCAAAATATCCTGCGTATGTTCCTCCAGCCACGCGAAAAACGTCCCATCCCGGATGATGCCGTGCTTGACCGTTTCCGCCAGGCCGCAGCCCAGCTCTCTTGGCGGCAGCGTTTGCAGTGTTGCCACATCCGCCAAGACAAACTGCGGCTGATAAAACGCCCCAATCATATTCTTTCCCCGCGGATGATTTATCGCTGTTTTGCCGCCGATGCTGCTATCCACCATCGCCAGCAATGTCGTGGGGACCTGGATAAAAGGCGTGCCTCGTTTGAAAGTTGCCGCCGCGAATCCGGCCAAATCGCCCACCACCCCGCCGCCCAGTGCAACAACCGGGTCGCGCCGCTCCATCTGGGCGTCGAACATGGCGTCATATACCTGCCCCAGTACGGCCGTGGACTTGGACGCCTCGCCCGCTGCGACTACCGCAAGATGACCCTCAATGTCTGCCTGGCGTAAGTTGTCCATTACGGCCTGACCATAAATACCTTCAACATTCGTATCGCTAATAACTACCGCTTGCCGGATTTTCAGATGATGCTTAAGAATTTCACCCAAATTTTCAAGACACTTGTGACCTGTATAAATGGGATAGCTGCGTTCACCCAATTCCACCGGTACTATGCAACCCTTGAAATTGCTATATGGTGTCCTGCCTTCCGCCTTCGCGGTCAAACTGGAAGCCATCGTTTTCTTCCGTGGTTGTACCGGCGGCGATGCCTTTTTTCGTAAAATCACCCACAAAAGACCTAAAATGGCCGCACCGCCTACCGAAAACCAGAAGGAAAGCGGCAATTTTTTTGGTCCCGTTGCCGAAGCAGGCGCAGCCGCTCCATCCGGCGGGGCGGGCACGACAAAAACCAGAAAATCAAGCACCTTTGGCCCTTCCGCAGGGTTGATTTCCTGTGTTTCAGTACGCATAACCATATAGAAATAACCCTCTAAACCAACAATATTATCAGGTATATCGAGAGGCGGCCGCGTAAATAAAAAAATTGCCGGCATAGCCTGATTTTTACCGAACGGAATCCGTCCGGCGGCGTAGTATATGGATTGGATGCCGTAAAGCCGGGGACGAGAAAGCTCCAGCCGAACAATGGAATTGTTTATTAAAGCCTTAAATTGCATGAACTTACCGCGATATTGCTCCGGGTGGGCCAGTACTTCGCCGGGGTCATCCAAAGGTAAAAATACCGCTCCGAAAGATTTTGGTGCATTGAGAAGAGCATAAAGCCCGGATTGATCAAAACTGGAGGTAAAATCCTGAACATCATTTAATGCTGTCCGAATGGCTCCAATGGACCACTGGAGACTAGGATTTTGCTCCCCAGTGGGAAAGTTTTCCTGTCCCAAGGCCGAATTATGGGCGGTCCAAAATGGCGAAAATGGCAAAAAAAATAAAAAAAACCAAAGAAACTGTGGGATTTTAGTCGTATTTTGAATGAAAAAAAACTTTTTTACCCAATTTAATGTATTCATAGCTGGGTATTTTACAAGACCTTAGCATCGTAACCAAGCAAAGAACCCCGATTTTAACGTTAAAATCATTGAAATTACCAATTTTCATCGCTATACTGATGGGCTATGACAAACGCAACCGTGACAAAACGTACTACCAGTGTTCCTCGGCCGATTGAGGGTGACGTGAAGAAAAAAAACAACGTTATTCGCTCGTATAAAGCGGCGTTGTCTTTTTTATTCAGCAATACGAATTATGAAACCGCCAAGAGGCTGCGCTATAACGAGGATACGTTCAACCTTAACCGCATGAACCGGCTGCTGAAGGCCGTAGGTAATCCTCAGAAGGATTTGCCGTCTGTGCATATTGCGGGGACCAAGGGTAAAGGCTCAACTTGTACCATGCTGGCCGGTATGCTCCAGAATTGTGGCTTCAAAACGGGGTTATATACTTCGCCCCATGTGCTGGACCTGCGGGAAAGAATAACCATCAATGGTAAAATGATTAGCGAAGCGGCCATGACGCGGCTGGTTCGCCAGATAGCCCCCGTAGTCGAAGAAATGCAGAGCGATCCGCCGACGTTCTTCGAAATCTTTACGACGCTGGCATTTATGTATTTTCAAATCCAGAAAATTGATATTGCCGTGGTGGAAACCGGGATGGGCGGACGTCTGGACAGCACCAATGTGCTCAAACCCAGCGCCATAGGCATTACCAGTATAAGCATCGATCACCAACGGCAGTTGGGCCAAACCATTGCCCAGATAGCCAAGGAAAAAGCCGGTATTTTCAAGCCCGGCGTCCAGGCCGTTTCGGTAATGCAGGATCCGGAAGTCATGCGTGTTCTTCGCAAGGAGGCCGGTTCGGTAGGCACCCCGCTGCGATTTACCGGCAAGGACATAGACTATTCCTGCCGTTTTGAATCGTCGCGGGAGTTGGGTCCTCATAACCGTATCTGTTTGACGACGCCCACCAGCCGTTATGAACATCTGCCGGTGCCTTTGCTGGGTGAGCATCAGGCCGTCAACTGCGGCCTGGCTTTATCGCTGCTGGATTGTCTCAAACTGGCCGGTTTCACAATTGATGACACCAAGGCCGTCGAGGGTCTCCAGAAAACCAAACTTGCCGGCCGGATGGAGATTATTCATCGCGACCCCCGCGTGCTGGTGGATGGCGCGCATAACGCCGCCAGTATCCGCGCTCTGGTGCAGGCGACGGGCCAGCATATTCCTTATGATTCGATGGTCATGATTTTCGGCTGCTGCGAAGACAAAGACGTCCGCGGCATGCTGGAACAATTGCAATTCGGCGCTGATAAGGTGATTTTCACCCGCGCCAATTTCCCTCGCGCCATGCACCCGGAAGAACTGGCGCAGATGTACACGGAAATCAGCGGCAAGATGTGTATGACGGCACTCAATTTGCGTGAGGCCTTGCGTATCGCTCAGCCGGCCGTCGGTACGGAAGACATTATCTGCATCACGGGCAGCTTCTACCTCGTCGGCGAAGCCAAGCAATTGTTTGAAAACGGCAAATCGCCGTTATAAATTGTGTTACGTTACCATAAAAAAGCGGCCCTTTTGAGCCGCTTTTTTTATGCGCATCTCATCAAGGTGTTGGTGGCGGAGGCGAATCCGCGGGTGTTTGCGGTTCCTCCGGCTCCTTGATGATGCTTTGAAATTCGCCGGCCGTGTTGATGATGATAACATGATCCTCGTCGCGTTCGCCTTCCGGCAGCAGGGGACTGTTTTGGGGAACCTTGCAGGAAATCCGGTCGTTACCTTTCCAGGCGGGCAGTAAATCATACGTTTCTGCACCGGGAGCGGCGGCGTAACTTTCTTCAACGGGATACAGAACATCATCTGCGTTCTCGCCCAATCGATAGACAGCAAATCGATTCGCTCCCAACAGCACAGATCGCTTATCGGGAGACAGGGTAAATATCAGGTTAATGTTATCCTTGTCCGTACTATTTTTATTCTGCTTCACGGTTGCGTAATCACGCAACGCCGTCGGTAAAATATTCGTCACCGTTTTGGTTACGGGATCATAGCAATACAAATCCCAGTGAAAATCATCCTCATGTGTGGTTGGCAGATGAAACGACATACTGGCAAAGAAAATACGGCCTTCCAGGCCATATTCGACCATTGCCATGGAGCTATACATCACTCCGGCAAGTTGCTCGGGAGACATTGTGCAGGCATGGCTATGAAACCCACCGGCCTCGCTTGCCGGTGTCTCCTTTACCTGCAACTGAGCTGAATCATTATATATGGAACGTTCCGTCAAAAGGCCCAGAGGAATGCCGCTGTTGTCCTGAGCTTCGTCGATATAGACCAGCGTCCGCCCATCATCACTCCAATCGTATCCCCAGGCTACATTTTCACCGACCAAGGCCGAGGAGATGTTTTTTTCGGGCATGGCCAGCATGAGATCATGGGAAAAATCTTTGTTATTGAGCGTGCCCATCAGGTAGGCCACCGTCTGGTTATCCGGTGAAAATCGCGGCCGGTACAATTTACGCAAGCTGGCGGCAAGCACTTTGGGGTTATCGAATTGCTCCCGGTGAGCCATCTGCAGGACGTAATAAGTTAAATGCGCCTTGAGTCCTTGTTGATACGTATTTTCGTCAAGCTTTTTGCGGAGCGCTTCATCGGCGTTTTCGCAGACATATCGCTCCACCCATGCGACGTAGTTATCTTCCAGTTTGGTATCCTCCAGCGCCGGAAATGTTTTCACAGGTTCAGCGGCCTGAAGAATTTTATTTTTCAACGCTTCGGCGTCATAGCGAATTTTTGCCGCTTCGCCGGGAGGAAGTTGCTCCAGGCCGGTCTGCAGCGATTCCGCCTGGCGCTCCTGTGTAAAAGCAATCCATTGTCCATCCGGGGAGATGCCCGGCCAGGGGGCAACCTTGCCTTCGGCGACAACCGTCACGGTTCCCGTGGCGCCATCGACCCAAAAAAGTTTATCGTCCGTCCGCGCCAAACCCGCGGAGCCATCGTCAGACCATTCCAGGGTGTCTTCCGGGAAACATCCCCACAAAACCACAGATAGTAAAATGACCAACATCATGTGCCCCATTTTTCCGAGAATTTGTTTCATGGCGATTCTCCTAAGATAAACGACTGTTTTCCAGAAAGTTGCTTTCAAGACATAACATTATATACCATTCGGCCCCAAAAGAATGCCAAAATCAATGTTCCCAGGATAACACCGTGATGAGCGGCAGGTGATCGGACCATTGTCCGGCCGGAAGGACCTGCGCGGATTCCACTGTAACGCCATCGGAGACAAAGAGATAATCGAGTTTCAGTTCAGGCTGGTGCGCGGGGAAAGTTCGCCAATTGTCATAATGATTTTGGTATTCGTCACGGCTGATGACATCGTGCAGAAAAGATACCTCGCGTAAAATCTCAATGGTGCGGTCGTCGTCGTAACTGTTGGGGTGATGACCCTGCTGAGCTTCCGGCGGCAGGGCATTAAAATCGCCGCCCAAAATGGCAAGTTGCTTCTTGTCCAGGCACAGCGGCACGAGTTGGGCCTGTGTCTGTCGATTCTCACGGTCAAAGGCTTCGAGATGATTGTTCTTGACCTGAATCGTTCTGTCGCCGACGGTGATATGAACTCGCTGGGTGTAGCGAAACAAATAAAACAGGTTGTATATCCACGAGTTGGCGCCGGGCTTGGCGTGAAGATGAACCACATTATCCGTAACAGGATATCTGCTCAGCACTGCGCCGCCGGAGCGCATCCGGCCAAAATGTCGGCGCGGCGGCCAATAAGGAAACGGCACATAGTTGGCCTTCCAGCTCCGGGCATACGCCCCATAGCGCAAACCACTGACACGGGCCAGTTCGGCCAATTGATCCACCCGTCCCGACCGCGCGGAATCAAAATCTATTTCCTGCAATAGCACCACATCCGCGCCGCTGTCGCGAATGACCGCGCCCATCGCTTCTATCCGTTCACGCATTTCTTCCCGGCTGCGCGGCTCATAGCCGGTTCCTTCCGAACCCGCCCCATAGGCCCAGGCAATGTTCCACGTCATCACGGTGAGGGTATTTTTAATGTCCGCGTCTGCCTGCCCCGGAGCAAAATCTCGAATTTCACCAGCAAAGCGCTGTGCAAATTGAATGCCGCCGCACGCCCACAGCAGCAGCCCACCCAGCAGCACCATTATCAGAATCAGCACCAGAACCATTTTTCGCCATCGACCCCGGCGTTTCGCCGGCAAAGATACTGCCGGATGAACATGAGATTCACTCATTATTATCTACCCAAGTGGTTTGGCCGTCTCCGGCCAAGATATTTTGTTGTTTGCAACGGCATGGCGCTAACAAAATCATGGGCGACGACGCCCATACCGCCGCAAAACCGCATCAGGATGCCTGCGGCACGTTTGTCAGGATAGCATATCTTTAAGAGATGTGGCCAGCGAAGGAAATATTTTGGCGGAAACAAAAAGGGTATTCCACCGCTGACTGCGCGGCCGGGCGTGGCGGCGGTAGGCGGGCAGGTCCACCAGATTAAAGGTGTAATAGCGCCCCTCGAAGGAAAAAACGTCATCGCCTTCACCGGCGAACATATCCACATCGTGGAGCCACCAGACAAAAGCGAACATCGACTGGTATCCCTCCCCGAAAATGTGCTCCCAGCAATCCAGTCCATCCAAATCAGCCTGGGTAATCCATGTTTGCCCGCACCGACCCTGCTGCCAGGCGTCCCAGGAGAGCTTGCGGCCTTTAACATCCACCAGCAGTTTCACATCCCGCCGGGGGTACAGGATGAAATCGAAACTTTTCACCCTCGCTCCAGACAGCAGGGCCTTTTTCGCCTGGTCCACCGCAACATACGGCGACCCAAGGGTTTGCAAATATCCCTCAAAGGCACGCTCATAATGTGTATATGATGAAACCACTACCTTATAATCTCAAACCGCCATCCGTTTATAAAACGGTAACCTTATATTAAAGCACGGGCTTTCCCAACTTTTGGAAAGTATATCCCCGCCGATGCCGAAAGGCAAGTAAACGAACTGATATTCAAAAGATTACTTTTTACAAAATTTTTAGTGATTCAGGGCGTTTTCGAGTTTGCCCATAAGGGCGGTGATATTCATGTCCCGGCGGCCGGCGGGGGTGTCCCAGAGGACATTTTTGGGGGCGTTGCGCAATAAATCATCAATTTTGCGGCAGGCGAGGATCACAGTGGCGTGATTTTTGTTGCCCATAAAGCGGCCGATTTCGGGGAAACTCATGGACGTGTGCTTACGGGCCAAATACATGGCTATCGACCGAGCCAGACTGATGGTGCGGGTTTTGCGCGACGAATGCACATCCGCCGGCGTGATGCCGAAAAAGGTGGTTACGGCCGCTTCGATGTCGGAAAGATGAACGATGGGGTCGGTTTTATTGATATGTTCTTCCAGCGCCTCCCGTGCGATAGACAGGCTGATGGCCGTCCGGCTTAGCGAGGCATAAGCGGCGACCTTCAGTAAAGCCCCTTCCAGTTCGCGGACATTGGCGCAGAGGTTTTCCGCGATGTATTCAATGGTGGCGTCGGGGAAATCTTTTTCCATGTCTTTGGCGCGCTGGCGCAAAATCCGGCAGCGGGTCTCGAAATCCGGCGGTTCGATTTTAACCACCATGCCCGAAATAAAGCGGTTGACCAACTGATCCGACAACTGCCCAATCATTTTGGGATGGGCGTCACTGGCCATTACCACCTGCCGTCCGGCCGTATCAATGGCGTTAAAGGTGTGCAGGAATTCCTCCTGGGTGGCTTTTTTGCTGGCCAGAAAGTGAATGTCATCAATAACCAACAAGTCCATTTGACGGTAGCGATGCCGGAAAGCATCCAGCTTTCCCACTTTCAGGGCCAGCACAAACTGATTGGTGAATTCCTCCCCCGAAACATACGCCATTTGCGTATGGGGGCGGGTTAGACCCACAGCATTGCAGATCCCTTGCAGCAAATGGGTCTTTCCCAGCCCGCAACCTCCGTGTATAAACAGGGGATTATAATGAGAGCGTGGTTCGGCGACGACAGTGCGCGCCGCGTTATAAGCCAGTTGATTACTGGGGCCGACAACAAACGAGTCCAGCCGCAGCCGTAAGTTGGCCGGCGGATGCACTTTCTGCATGCGCTGACGCTCTGTCGGCGTGGTGGCGCGAGCAACGGACTGGGCCTGACAATCCAGTTGCCGTCGCCGCTGGCCGCCAAACAGTTCCGGGTCGATGGTGAAAATAACCTTAAGCGAAGAGCCGGTTACTTCCTTTACTGCGTCGTGGAGCGCACCTGAAAAATGCGTTTCGAGCCAGCCGCCGACAAATAAATTTGGCACGCCCACTTTTAAATAATTATCTTCAATGACCAGTCGGGTGGAATTTCTGAACCAGATGTTGTAGCGTTGCGTGCCGACTTTTTTACATAACGTTTCATTGATGCCATCAACCATATTCTGCACAGCTATTTCCACGGATGCCTCCTAGCCTTTTTAACGGGTGCTTCCGATATGTACTTTTTTTCTTGAGCTTCGAGTTGTCATCAGATGAACGAATACATTCTAAAAACAGTTCATCCTTTTTTTCAATACTGAAAAACCAATCATACTGCCGAGAATGATCGTTTCCAGACAACGTTAACGCATATCCGCCAAGAACGATGGCTAAATATTAACGCCGTGACGCGCAGATGCAATAGAACAAACGAGAATTCTTATGCACAATGCAGAGGTGCAGCCGCAACAAAGGGTTAACGTGCAAAAAAAATTTCTATTCACCATTTTTGCACAACGTAAGTCGAGGTGTGGATAAAATGTGGATAATTATTGTAAAAAAAAGCCGCTCAGGACGTCGGAGTCGCGTACAACACCTGGCGGACCAGCAGTTCGTTAAAACCCAGTTTCTGGTAAAGCCGTCTGGCGGGTAAATTGCGCTGATCCACGGCCAGGGTCAGCATATCAGCGCCGTTATGCAGGGTGGTGCGCAAGGCCTGTTCGATTAACCGTCGGCCCAATCCGCGCCGGCGCCAGGCCGGACGGATACCCATATAGGTTAATTCCATCAGGGTTGGCGGGCGCAATTGGGTCAATAAAAGCACTCCGACCGGTTCGTCCTGATACCTTAATATGCGCCAATCGTGCTGAGCCGGACTTGCGGTCTGTAAAAAACCGTTAAAGGTATCTTCCAGTGTTCTCAACTGTCCCAGTTCAGGACAATCAAGGCTTTGTTGATACGTTTGAGTTATCGTGCGGCGGAAAAGTTCCATACGGTCATTTTCGTAATCCAGCCAGTCAATATCCGAAGGCCATGTCTGCACCGGCAGATCGGCGCTGCGAATGGAACGGCCGAGATAATGCAAATCCGTCAACCGGAGAAAGCCCGCCTTCAGACTCAGTTCAGCGCGTTGGGGCTGATCCGGTTCAAGTAAAATCTGCAAAAACCGACTGCCGTTCTGAAACGCCTGTTGGCAGAGTTGTTTGAGGGCGGCTACCGCCTCCGATGAATTTTGCGGCGGGCGTGCGGTAAAAATGTAACTCATTCGGCCCGGCCGCGGCACATAGAGACATGCATAAGCCAGACGGCCGCCCGCTTCCACCACCATCTGCCGGGTTAAGTCATAATTTTCCTGTTCGGCCAGTTTTAAAAAACGATTAATATAAGCAGGCAATTCCTCCGGCGGGCAGGTCCCCTCCAGCAGCAAATGGATGGCTTCGTTTATTTCACCCGGATCGACGGCGCGCACCCTCACGGGGGCCGCGGTGACCAGCACTTCCTTGCGCATCGGCGTAACGGGAGGCGGCGGCGTACGCCTGACGGTTTCACGGGACGGGTGCGGTCGGGCCATCAGGCTGTCCTTTCTGTTGGAAATACCAGGCGCGAAGGTTTTCGTAAAGACTGGGATTTTCGATGGCAATGCGATCCAGCAAAAGCTGCTGATAGAGGGGATATATGGCCGGATCCAGCAAAAAGTCCTTCAACGCGGTTTCGCGTAAATGCGGATAATCTATGGCAATGCGGTCTTCCGGATTGGGGAATTGCAGATGATATTGCTCATAAACGTATTTGGCTTTGGCTTCGGCCACGGCGGATTTTTCATCATTATACAAAGCGAAATCGGCGAACGCCTGCCGCAGAAAAGAAACAATATAATTGCGGGCATTTTTGGGGCTGATGTCCGCAACTTCTTTTTTCATGTAGTCCTGAACGAAATTTTTCATGCTGGTCTGGTATTGAGGATCATCCGGGATGCGCTGCTGCAGGTGCGTGAAATATTTTTGGGCGGCTTTGGTATGGCCGGCCATGAACAGGTTCACCACGCCCGCCTTGCCCAGGTTGATGGAGCCGTCGCGCACGCCCGCCGGTTCATCTTCGCCGGCTTTTTTATGCGCGTCGAGGATATCCAGCGTCGCCTGGTAGGCGATGGGGAACATGCGTAAATCCTGCGTATTGATGACCGCGAGCCGGCCGGTGTAGAGGTCTTTTTCCAGCACTTCCTGGCCCGCCTGGCGCTGGGAGGCTTCCGGCGGCGGCCCCATGCTTTGCACGAATAAATTACCTTCGTGGAACATTTCCTGCAGCGAATGATACACCAGCCGGTGCAGGTTCATGGCTTTAAAGCTGTAATCATCCGGCACATACGTCAGGCCGCGCGCTCCCCAGTACAGCGAGTGCGCCCAGGGCAGACGCCAGTCCAGGCTGAGCCGGCCTTCCTGGTCGTCGGCATAGACCACCGGCCCGTATTTCTGGTTCAGCTTCAGCATGAATTCCGGGTCCATCTTCCAGACGCGCCGCAATTGCCGCGCCCGGATGAAGGTCTGCAGTTTGTTCATGGCTTCGGAGCTGTAGTGCTGTTTAATCGCCGCGAGAAATTCCGCGGAAAATTCTTCTTCAATCAATTTGTCCCAGCCCATCATGGTGTTGAGGGTAAGGCGTGTGAACCGCCACAACCCTTCTTCAAACGCGGCGTCCGTGTCCCACTCCGGCCGCACGTCCCGGAGGATGCCCATCAGTTCCACCACGCCGGCGTCTTTTTTCAGTTCCTCCCACGTCAGCGGCGCCGCCGCCAGACGGGCCAGCTTTTCGTTATCTACACGGTCCGGCCCCATAATCGCCATCATTTCGTAGGCCAGCCGCTCCTTGTAGTAAAGATGGTAATCATCGGAGATGGCGCCGATTTTGTGCTGGAAAATCCAGCCCAGTTCCCGCGTGATGACCGGGTCTTTAGGATTATAGCGCAGGCCCTCGTTGCGCAGCAATTCCACGCCGGCCATCACCCAACGCCATCGTTCCGGCGCGGTCGGCAGGCCGACGGAAATATTATACGACATATCCCACGCCTGGTTGACCCATACGGCCGGAATATGCGGCTGAAGGGAGCATATCATACGCCGCAGGGTGAGGGCGTCAAAATATTCGCCTTCATTTTTGAGATTGTCGGCGCGAATCCAGAGATAATCGATGATAATCGGCCGAAAGATGGATAACGCCGCCGTGGGGATGCGCAATTGCTTGAATTCGATGCCCAGTTCGGTATCCGTTCCGAGTGGATTGACGGTTTCCAGTTTTAGTGTTTCTCGCTGGTGGAGAATTTGGGGATTGAGCCATCCGGCTCCGGCCAGCAGCGCCAGGCCCGCGAAAAACAGCAATAATGATATTCCTTTTCCTTTGGCCATTATTTTATACAATCACTCGCGCTAATTCACGAAAACGGAAGATTAAATATCCGATAAAGCCCGCCACGAGGGTTAAACAGATATCCTTGAGGATCATGATATTTTCCCAGACGTCCGAAGGAACTTTTTGGTCGGAACCCGCGGCGGCGAAGATTTTTCCCAGGTTTTCCAGGACGGACCAGCTTACCAGTCGCCCGCGTTCCAGCAGATCGACGGGGTCATAAGCCGAGTACGACGGCAGGAAAAATAAAGCCATGCGGGCGAACAGCCATAACGCCGGATTACCCGCGCTATCCACGGCGCTGCTGTTAAAATTGCTCATCAATCCAAAAAAGTAAAAGACCAGCATCACCAGCACCGCCACCGGGTAACTCACCCATGCCCCTATCGCGGCGCTGAGTACGGCCAGCAGCATCACGCGCAGGTACATCACGCCCAGGCAGCGTAAATAATTGGTTTCAAATTGCCCCACCGCGTAAAGCACCTCGATGCCGTCCTTGACAGGAAAAATAACGCTGACCAGATATTGCTGGCTGTTGGAGGGCGGATTGCCGTAGGCTACATACAAATCACCTTCCGGCGACACCATGGATGGCGGCAGAGGAATTTCGTGCACCGTGCGCTGGGCGCCGCGGGTCTGCAATGGCGTTCCTCCATGCTGGGATGGGTCTTTCGGCCCGACCATCCACAGATTGTCCAGCAAATCACCAATGGGATTTTGCGAGACGCTCTGCTTATAACGAATCACCACCGGGGAATCGGGATCCACGGCCCGGATGCCCTGAAAATGAAAAAGCACGCCGCCGCCCGGCGGCGCCGTCCGCAGCGCTAGCGTCGCCTGGTTGGTCAGTTCGTTACGCATTTTGGCCCGCATCGCCTGAATCTGGATCGGATCGGTCATCTCGGCGCGGCGTAATTCCTCTTCCACCAGCTTTTGCAGACGCTGCTCCACTTTGTCCGAAACGTCCGGCATGATCGGTTTGACGCTTTGCCGCGCCACCAGGGCCAATTCACGAATCTGCCGGCGTTCATCGTCATTGCGCGGCAGGGAATGCTCCATCCAGAGAACGATGCCGTAAATAATCACTCCCGAAAGACCCAGCAACAACAGGTTGTACACCCCCATGCCCAGCAGTTTGCCCAGCAAAATTTCGCTGCGGCGAATCGGTTTGGTGGCGATAGTAAAAATTTCCCGCTGTTTGATGTCACGGGTGAGGGAGGCCGTCGTGATGAAGATCGTCGTTAACGCCGCCAGGGTGGCCAGGGTTCCCAGGCTGTAGCTGAGCATCGTCTGAATTTTCTGGTCGGGCCGATTGCCGCCGCCCGCCGCCCAGGCCGCCATGCCGAAGGTGCAGAAAAGCACGCACACCAGCAGCAGCGCCATAAAAAGGCGCATCCGCCAGATTTCCAGCAACATACTTCGAGCTACGGCCCAGATGCGTTTCATACGTTCTCTGTAAAGTGGGTCTCTGACCCACGCGGTTTTTATTCTGCCACAGACTTTTATTTCGCAGGCTCTACGTGTCACTGATACACACGGAGGTATAAAATCAAAAATTAAATATCAAAATGCAAAATGACATATTAAAATGAAAAAAGCGTAGGGCGGATTGTGTCCGCCAACGTTAGTCAATGAATCAATGAACAATCCAAGACGTACCTAACGTCAGTTGCCGCCTTACATATCATTTTTACATTTTTCTCTGTCATTTTGATTTTTTATCTTTGCCTTTTTAATTTCCTGTCAGTGGTTATCTGCGAAATCTGTGGCTAAAAAATTATTCTTTCTTTTTTCCGGTTAAATCGTCAATCAGCGAGCGATCAATTTTTTCCTGGCTTGTTTTCGTTTCAGGTTGATGCCCCGTCGGGCGCTGGTCGGGCGCCGGGGCCTGCCCCGTAACGGGTGTGGTGGCGGGTTTGACCAGGTCTTCCAGAACATCGCGCCGCATCGCGGAGGCCGAAGGCAGGGGCACGGGCGTGGTTTCCGCCGGTTCACGACGAGCCTCCGGATGGTCTCGGCCGGCGACCAACTGGTCAATAATGCCGGCCGGCCGCTCTTCGGCGGCCGCACCCAGAAAATCGCTTACCCCGCTGCCCGCTTCTGCGCCGGACGTCTGTTTCTGCTGCTGACGCGCCTGGGCGACGGTATGCAGGAAAAACTCCTCGAGCCGTTCCCGCGGGCTGCAAATTTCCACGGCATCCTCCCCGGTATCATCACGGATGATTTCCCGTACGCGCCGGACGGCCGTCTCGCTGAGCCGCCCGCTGCGAATCTCGGTCAATTCCCGCTGCACCAGCAGGTCGTTCACCGCGCCAAGTTTTTGCATTTCGCCGCCATACAAAATTGCGATACGATCGCAGACGTCTTCCACGTCCGCCAATAAATGGCTGCACAGCAGGACCGTTTTGCCCCGCCGTCCCAGTTCCTTAATCAAATCCTTGATTTGCCGGGTGCCGATGGGGTCCAGCCCCGACGTGGGTTCATCCAGAATCAGTAAATCCGGGTCATTAATCAGCGCCTGCGCCAATCCCAGCCGGCGCGCCATGCCCTTGGAAAATTGCCCCACCGGCCGCCGGCCCACGCCCGCCAGGCCCACCATATCCAGCAAGCTGTCAATGCGCCGTTTTCGTTCCTGCCGGTCCAGGGCAAACAGACGTCCGTAAAAATCCAGCGTTTCCCGCGCATTCAAAAACGGATATAAGTGGGATTCTTCCGGCAGATATCCGATGTGGGCGTTGGCCTTGACATCTCCCGGCGTGCGCCCCAGTACTTTCGCCCAGCCCCGCGACGGAAACAGCAGCCCCAGCAGCATTTTTATCGTTGTGCTTTTGCCCGAGCCGTTTGGCCCCAGCAGCCCGAACACCTCCCGCCCGAATACTTCCAGTTCGAGGTTGTTCACCGCCAGCACTCGTTTATGCCCCCAGAAGTCGCGGAAGTACTTGGTCAGGCCGCTGGTTTGAATCGCAAAATAGTCACCGTTCGTCATAATATACTCACACGTGTTGCGGGCATCCTGTCCGCGATTTTTTGTGTCAGGATTTTTGCACCTCGGTCTTCACACCGTCAACGCTTTCTCGCCGAAACGCACTTTAAATTTCAGGCAAGACGCCGGCGACGGTCCTTTACGCTCTTGCCGCCGCTGTTCTTGCCGGCACAAACTCGTTTTCATCGGCCTCATTGATGGCGTCGGTCTGTTCTTCGCCGAACCGCACCAGCCGGGCGCTGTTGAAAATAATGATCAGCGAACCGACGACGTGCAAAATGACCGCCGGAATAGCCTTAAGCTCTCCAGAAATGGCTAAAATCGCGCCGACGATAATAAACAATACCCCGAAAATCAGGTTCTGGTTCACGACGCGCCGCGTTACTCGCGACAGGCGCACCAGAAACGACAAGCGGCGCAAATCATTGTTCATCAGCGCGATGGAGGCGCTGTTAATGGCCACATCGCTGCCGGCCGCACCCATCGCCACACCCAAGTCGCCCGCCGCCAGCGCCGGGGCGTCGTTCACGCCGTCGCCCACCACGGCCACCTGATAGCCTTCCCGCTGCAGTTCATGCACCAGGTGCAGTTTTTCGTGCGGCAGGCATTCGGCCTTGACTTCCGTGCAGCCCATTTCCGCCGCCACGCGCTGCGCTACCGCCAGCCGGTCGCCCGTCACCATCACCAGACGTTTGAGGCCCAGCTCCCGCAGTTCCGTCGTTGCGGCGCGGGCCTCTTCGCGGGTGCGGTCTTCCAAACCTATCCAGCCCAGGCAGCGATTATCCCGCGCGACATATAACAAGCTCACGCCTTCCGGGGCGGCCATATTTTCCTGTCGGAGGGGGGACATGTCCACGCCTTGTTCGGCCAGCCAGTTCTCCCGTCCCACCATGAGGGTTTTCCCGTCCAGCCTCGCTTTGACGCCCCGCCCGGCGACTTCCTCAAACTGTTCGGCCTGACCGAGTTTGATGCGCGCCTTTTTCGCCACATCCACCACCGCCCTGGCCACGGGGTGACGGCTGTTTTGCTCCACCGAGGCCGCCGCGGTCAGCATGTCGGCGGCATCGACGCCCGGCGCGGGCGTCAGTTTGGTCACCGCCAGTTCGCCCGTCGTCAGCGTGCCGGTTTTGTCGAAGACCATGGCATTGAGCCGTCCGGCCGCTTCCAGGTCGGCGACGTTCTTGACCAGAATCCCCATCCGCGCCGCACAACTCAGCGCCGCCACCATCGCCGTCGGCGTCGCCAGAATTAACGCACACGGGCAGGCGATAATCAGCAGCGTAATCACCACCTCGATATCCTTGAACGCCCACACAATCGCCGCAATCATCAGAATGGTCGGGATATACCAGTGAATGTACTGGTCGATAATTCTCATAATCGGAATTTTGGTGGATTCCGCCTGCAAAATCAGCGACTGCACCCGTCCCAGCGTCGTGTCGCGTCCGGCCGTGGTCACTTCCACGTCCAGCACGCCCGTCAGGTTGTTGGTCCCCGCGAACACCTGATCGCCCGTCATCTTATCCACCGGCAGCGATTCGCCCGTGATGTTGGCCTGGTTCACCGTCGATTCGCCCGTCACCACCCGGCCGTCGGCGGGGATGTTGTCGCCGGGACGAACGCGAATTTTTTGACCCGGCTGCAGCAGTTTGGCTTCCGTTTCCGTTTCAGCGCCGCTTTCGCTAATCAGGTGCGCCCGCGTGGGCGTGATGCGGATCAGCGACTCAATCGACGCCCGTGCGCCCAGCGCCGTTCGCGCCTCGATCAATTCCGCGATGAGCATGAAAAACGCCACCGCCCCGGCTTCATAATAATATCCCAGAGAAAACGAGGCGATGATCGCCAGCGCCACCAGTTCGTCCATGTGGGTATGGCCGGACAGCAAACCCTTCGCGGCGTGCCACACCACCGGCGCCGCCAGCAGGATGGCGCCCGCCATCGCCATGAGGCTGGCGATGTCTTCCTCCTTAAAAAGCCACTTGGCCAGAAAACTGTTCAGCAGCAGCGCTCCGCCCATCAGCGTGCCCAGCAGGTTCAGGCTGACGCGAAACGTTCGCTTTTTGATGCTCCCATCGCCCAGCTCCACTTCGTGTTCCACAAAATGATGATGACTATGTATGCCCATATTCTATGTATCCTGTCAAATCATCCTACCGTGTCATTCCCGTGAAAACGGCAATCCAGTTCTTTATTTTTAACCGCAGATTACCCGGATAAACACCGATTTGATTGCGAAGCACAAAAAAATCTTTGCCACAAAAAAACCCGTATAAACGCGAATAAATTAAAATTCGTGATAATTCGTGTAAATTCGTGACTAAAAATTTCTTATCAGCGGTCATCTGCGTAATCTGTGGCTAAAATTTAATTCTTTTGTTCATCCTGTTTCTTCTTGCCCAGCGTTGCGTCCCGGCTGAGCTGTAACCGCCATTCGGTCGTCGCCTTTTCATCCGAGGCCGGCACGAACACTTCATCCGCCGCGGCCATGACGTCGCGCAGCATTTCCTGATACAACTCATCCACCGTCACCACCAGCAGGTCGTTATACACTCCCCGCCGCTGCGCCGCGACGCCGGCGCCTTCGCCGGGCACGCGCTGCTCGGCCGCCAGATGCACCTTCGCCAGCATGTCCTCCAGCCGCTGGGCGTCCGACCGCGCCGCCTC
>CAZOCV010000037.1:0-1403 GCA_964578395.1 uncultured Pirellulales bacterium | reverse complement strand
CCGTCCTGTAAAAATTGCAGCGTCGGGCCGGGAAAACTCTGTTTCAGCCCGGCGCGTTCTTCCTTGCTCATCGCGTACCAGAAATCATCCACATCCAACTGCCGGATGCCTCGCGGGATCATGATACGTTCGTCAATGGGCTTGGGAAAACTCCAGTGCAGCCCCGGCCCCTTGATACGCGATACGCCGGTTCCGGTAACCTTCCCGAAACGCAGCACCAGAGCTACCTGATTGGCGGGAACTTCGTAGATGCCGCTGGCGATAAAAACAATCACCACCACAACCATCACCAGCTTCAATACCTTGAAACTGATGCGCAGGGCATCGGCCAGCGCAGCATTGCCGGGGTCTTCCGGTACGTAGGATGCTTCCTGGCGGGCATGATGATGGCCGTGATGAGCATGATCGTGATCATCGTGTTCGGCAGGGTTCGCGGAAGGGTCCCGGCCGGTTGACGGATCGTTATCCGGAGACATGGGTATGGATTCCTTGTCGCTCATCTTATTTTCCCTCCGGAGCGGTTTCGGTAATATGCGGAGGCTTGCTTAACAACTGATACGGAGCGGAATCGCTGTCCAGCACCAGGGTGGTCCGTTTACTGAGGGTTTTGCGCAGGGTTTCCAGTTGCCGCAGGAACGTCGCCAGTTGCGGGTGCTTTAAAAATGTGGCGTAATACCGCGCGGCTTCCGCATCGCCTTCGCCTTCAATCGCCCGCGCCTGCGCTTCGGCTTCGGCGCGAATTTTTACGGCTTCACTGTCCGCATCACCTTTGATGACGCTCGCCGCGGATGCTCCTTCGGACTCCAAACGCACCTTCTCCGCCTTGCGATCCTCTTTCATACGCTCGAATACGGTCGCCGTTACGGAATCCGGCACGTTCAGCCGGCGGATTCCGATATCCACGATTTCCACGCCGTATTCGGGAAAGGCCTGTTCCCGCGCTCGCGCCAGCAGCCCCTTGCGCATATCGTCGCCCTGTTCAATATCATCCAGTTTGAAACGGTCCTGGTCCAGCGTCACCAGTTCACTCAGATTGTATTCCGAAAATACATTCAGCGCCGTGCTCAGCCATTTTTGAATGGCGTCTTCGGCTTCCGCCGTTAGTTCTTTCTGGGGTTTGTTGAACGTCTTGTAAAAATTCTCGGGATTCACAATCCGCCAGTTGACATATAATCCCACCAGCACCGTGTTTTCATCGCGTGTTTTTAACTGGTGCACCACGGGTTCGTACGTGCGAATGCGACAATCAAGCTTTACCGCTTTTTCCACCGGGAACGGCCATTTCCATTTCAGGCCCGGTTCTTCTTTGACGCGCACAATCTCCCCAAATCGCAGCACCAGGGCCTTCTCCTGGTAACGCACCGTAAAGGCCATCGCGTACCCCAGCAAAACAATAACGATGA
>CAZOCV010000036.1:19100-21080 GCA_964578395.1 uncultured Pirellulales bacterium | reverse complement strand
GTTGGCGATGCGGAGGAACGCGGGCAAGGATGCCCGCGTCACGTATGGGCAAACGGCCAGCCTGAAGGCCCAACTCCATACGGGCTGACTCCGAACAACATGCTCACGTCCGCGTGAGCATGGCGCCCGCAAAAAAAACCCTTCATTCGCTGGCGCTCATGAAGGGTTTTGATGGGGTCTGTTTATCGTTTAGAAAATCGTGGTCAGGGTCAGCATCACATTGGTGCCTTCCGTGTGATCGATGCCGCTGAACTCGAAATTCACGCGGCCGGAGATGAACGTCTTGATTTCCGGCACAAACAGGCTGACTTCCGGGCCGATGGCGGCGATGCGGTCATGGAGATTCTTGTCCCAGGTGACATCGCTGCCGGAATCATCGGTCAACTGCCACTGGGCGTAGCCGACCACGCCGACATCCCAGACCTTGTTGATGGTTTTGCCCACGCCCCACTCCACCACCCAGTTCTGGCCCGGCCGCACGTCCGTATCATCGCATTCGCTATGAATTTCATAGCGGTTCAGCACGGAGGCGTGCCAGGTCTTTTCCGCGTCGAAGTACAGCGTGCCGCCGAAGGTGAACATATTGGTCCAGAAATCCTTGCCCGGCGAGGCGGGATGATTTTTGTCATATTTGCCCGTCGGCATCCACAGGCCATACGCCAGGCCGATATCATAGTTGGCGCCGTGCCAGGCCAGGTCTATCGGCTCAACCAGAATATCACCAAAGCAGAAATCGTTATCCTTGACGCTGATCTCGCCGCCCGGCGTGGGGATGGAATTGAATTCAAAGTCGGTATAAACCAATGGGACCGCCACATCCATACCATAGGTAGCGCCGAAAATCGTCTGGTCGGTCATCCAGATCAGACGCGGCACGGTGGCGAAAACATCCACATCCAGGCCCCAGCCGTTGTTGTTGCCGCTGCGGTCACGGTAGCTCTGGGCGCGATAATACTCGTTATACGTGCGCAGATACAATCCCGGCGGCGGCAGGGTGGCCGCTTTAAGTCCTTCCGAGCCAATGGGATAATGGCCCGTCATTTGCCCTTCCAGCACTGTGGTTACCGCCAGGGAAACCGCCAGAGCCATTATCAATGCCAATAGGTTCTGTCTCATACGTGTCTCCTGTAAAAAATACCAAAAGTGTAAATCGGTCATAACCAAGAAACGCCGACTATCTTTACCGGATTGTCCGGCAATGTGCAAGCAGGTATTTTCGCCCGGCGAGCTACAATCTCCTTTGCAGCCTGGGAATTTTAGCCGGCCTGATCCGGCCATTTAACCGTGGAGAAAGAGCGGCCGGAGATGTAAACTTGCCGAAAGTATATTTGGCCGGACACAATCGCGGCGGAGTCGTTCTGAGCGGTCATATTTTTTCTGTTAAGGGAATATTTTTCCGATACAATGTTATCGAGGAGAATTTATGGCAGAACGCAAAACCGGATATAACAATGCCGATCCTGATGTTCAGTCCACGCCGGTCGAGCCGATTGTGCCCGAACGGTTTGATTTCGAGGCTTTTACGGCGTATGAGGCAGCGCGGGAGCAGCGCTGCAAAGATTTCTGGCGGTCGCGTTCAGGTGCGGCTGTCTATCGGCGGGTGCGGGTAAAGGATGTTTTTCTGGATGGCTGCCGGGATAAGCGTCAGTCTCTGGCGTTGCAGCTGGGCGGCCTGCAAAAGAGTATGACCTATGCCGCGGATATCCCCAATTTTCTCGAACCGTGGTACGGCATTGGCGTTGGGGCCAGCGCTTTTGGCGTGGATTATATCTGGAACGAGGGCCAGGCTCCGGCCTATCGGCCAAAATTCTCATCCGTCAGCGAGGCTCTGGCCTATGAACCGCAACCGATTGCACGAACCGCTGTCGGCAAGGCGATTCTCGAAACCATCGATTATTTCCTGGAAAAGACCGGCGGACGGCTGCCTATGTCGCTGACGGATGTGCAGTCGCCGCTGAATGTGGCCTGCGGGCTGGTGGA
>CAZOCV010000036.1:0-19000 GCA_964578395.1 uncultured Pirellulales bacterium | reverse complement strand
GAAGGATTGAAAATGGCGGACGGTGCTTTCGGAGAACAGACGGACCCCTCGCCGAATACTCCTGAACCGTTTGCGGAAACATTCGCCAATACGGGCATAGCGCTGAATGCCCGCATCGTCGGGGATGGCGCCGCCGTCATGGAGCAGGTCCGTAAACTTTGGCGGCCGGAGATGAAACTTATTGTCGTCACGTACTGTTCAGATAGCCAAGAACAGGCGGATGCGTACCGCCAGATTCACCACTATTGCCGGCCGGCGGGGCAATAATCTCCGTTCGCCAAGCCTTACACAAGGCGTTGCTGGCACTATATTCAAACCGGTACATAAAAGGCACTACCGGCCCCGCCGTGGGGGCGGCCGTTGGACAAAAACAGGAAACAGGCGGCAGTGGGATTCGAACCCACGGATAATGGTTTTGCAAACCATCGCCTTAGGCCACTTGGCTATGCCGCCACACTGGTAAGCACCTGCTAAATAAGCAGTTATCTTACAGCCGCCGGGTGGGGCAATCACCCGGAGCAAGCATAAACTATAGGGTTTTTCGCCGGGAGTGTCAACAGGGTGTTATGTGGGCGTTAACCATACGCGACACGGGCGTCTTTGCCCGTGTTAAGCCTATCGGGGAAAAATCTTGGCCGAGATGGCCAAGCCCCTCCTGAGTTTATGCTTGCCAGAACCGGACCAACCAGATTAAAATCAGGAAGCTATTCGCGGGCAAGTGTTTGTTATTTGGAAGGTTAGGAAGCAACGGCATGGAACGCCAATACCGCACAACGGCACTACATCGGTCCCCGGAACACCGCCGGCGGAGTTTATGGCTATGCCTGGGGATGGGATTGGTTTTGGCCCTGGCCTTTTCGGGGGCACTAACGGCCGACCCGCCCTATTCGGATGAAACCCCACCTGAGCCTGCCCCGGCACAAACAACCATTGCCGCTGAAGCGGAGGAGGAACCGGTAACCTTCGTGCCGCACAGCGCTGCGAAGTTTGCCAAAGAGGGTCAGGCCAAAGCCGTGGTGATTGTCGTCGATGGCATGGTGGATGATGGGTTATACAAATCAATTAAACGCCGGACCGATGAAGCCCTCGCCGCCGGGGCGACGACGCTGATTTATCAAATCGACACTTTCGGCGGACGGGTGGATAGCGCTATTTCTATCTGGAAATATTTCATGCAAGACGCCGGTCAAAAAGCCCATACCGTCGCGTATATCCCCACGGAGGCCCTGAGCGCCGGGGCGCTTATCAGCACGGCGTGCCGTGATATCATCATGAAGCACTCCACTAAAATCGGCGACTGTGCCCCTATTTCGATGGGCGGCAGCATCGAAGGCGTCGAGCGTGAAAAGCTCGAAAGCCCCCTGCGCAGTTATTTCAAGCAGGCGGCCGAAACCAATGGCTACCCTGTGGCGATTTGCGAAGCCATGGTGACCATCGGTATCGAAGTTTATCGGGTAAAAAACCGCCAAACCGGAGAATATAAATATTTCAGAGGCGACGCCCTGCCCGGCAGCGATCAGAAATACGACCTGGATAACAAAAAATTAATTGACTCCAAGGATGAACTGGAAACGCTTACTTCCGAAGAAGCGAAAGAATACGGCATCGCCCGCACGGTAGTGAATGATGTGGAGGGCGTGTTGAAGTTTATCGAGGAGCGGGATGGTGTGACGTTCGAGCGGCCGGCGGCGGTATTAAAGACAACGTGGTCGGAGGAATTGGTGCGGTTTCTGGCCAGCCCGGCGGTAACCGGCATTCTTTTCCTTATCGCCCTGCTGGGAATTTATACGGAACTGAATACGCCCGGCGTGGGACTGCCCGGAGCGGTGGCGCTGGTGGCGCTGGCGATGATGTTCGGCAGCAAATTTCTCATTGGCATGGCCAACTGGTGGGAAATCGCCGTGTTTGTGGTGGGATTGGGATTATTGCTGGTGGAAATCTTCCTGATACCGGGCTTCGGCGTGACGGGCATCGCGGGAATTGTGCTGATGGTATTTGGCCTGGGAGCCATGCTGGTGCCAGGGAATATCCCTGTGCCGCAAAGCGATGTAGATTGGGATTACTTAAAGAGAAGTTTACAGGCTATGGGATTGGGTTTTGCGGGTTTCCTGGTGGGAGCGTTTTTTATCAGTAAATATTTGCCGAAAATTCCCTACGCCAATCGCATGATCCTGGCGGCCGGACAGGAACCCGCCCACGTTCGCGCCGGCGTAACCTTGCCGCCCGTCAGTAAAGGCGTTTCGCGCGGGCAGGAAATCCGCGACACAACGGAAGAAACGCCGGCTAAAGTCGGGCAGCGCGGCAGAACGCTGAGCCAACTGCGGCCGGCGGGACGAGCCATGATTAATGGCAAGCGGGTGGATGTGGTAACGGAAGGCTCGCTGATTGAAGCCGATGTTGAGATTATCGTCATTACGGTTGAAGGCAACCGGGTGGTGGTGAGAGCGGTTGAATAAAACAATGTCATGCTGAGTCCGCCAAAGGCGGATGAAGCATCTCTCTTCAACGCCCAAGAGAGATTCTTCACTTCGTTGAGAATGACAAAAAATCGCGGGCAGGATGCCCGCGTCACGAGTAAACGAATATGTTCACATACGCGATTTTATTACTGATTGCCGGGCTGGTGCTGATTGTGCTGGAAGTTCTGCTGCCGTCGGGCGGTGTGCTGAGTGTACTGGCGACGGGCGCCCTGGTAGGCTCGGTTGTTCTGGGCTTCATGGCCGGCACAGCAAACGGCCTGGCGATGCTCATCATTGTGGCGATTATCGTGCCGGTAATGATGGCCGTCGGTTTCAAAATTCTGCCGCATACGCCCGTAGGCCGAAAGCTGACGCTGCGGCCGGAAGAAACACAACAGGCGCATCGCTCCGCCCCGACAAAAAATATCGCCGACGAAGACTACAGCCATCTCAAAGGTAAAACCGGCAAGGCCATTACCCCGCTGCGGCCCAGCGGTATAGGCGACTTCGGCGGCGAACGCGTCAGCGTGGTGGCGCAGGGAGAAATGATTGAGAAAGACAAAACCATCGTGGTGCTCGACGTCGAAGGCAATAATATTATTGTGGATGAAATAACTGGCTAAAGAATTAAGGAGTCTGTTTATGAACCTGAACGTATTGGCGCAAACCGCTTCGATATGGTGGATACTGGGAATCGCCGCCGGGCTGTTTATTCTCCTGTTGATTATCGTCATCGGCCTTTATATTAAAATTTGGATTCAGGCTCTGTTCAGCGGGGCCAGAGTGGGCTTTCTGCAACTCATCGGCATGGGCCTGCGTAAGGTCTCGCCGCAGTTGATTGTCAGCGCACGTATTTCGGCGGTGCAGGCGGGCATCGACCTGCCGACGCAACAACTGGAAAGCGTATTTCTGGTGCGGCGGAATCCGCAGGATGTATTTATGTGCGTCAATGCCCTGATTATCGCGTACAAGGCGAATCTGGACATTACCTTCGCGGATTTGCAGGCGCATCATTTCGCCGGCGGGCGGGTGGATAACCTGGTCAAGGCGATGATTGCGGCCAACCGGGCGAAGATTAACCTGTCGTTCGACGTGGCGCGGGCCATCGATCTGGCCGGACGCGACATCCTCGACGCCGTGCACACCACGGTTATGCCCAAGGTGATTGACTGCCCCATCCAGGTGGGCGGCCAGACGAACATGCTGGATGCGGTGGCTAAGGATGGCATTCGGCTGCTGGTGCGGGCGCGAGTGACGGTGCGGTCGAATATCAGCCAGTTGGTCCGCGGGGCAACGGAAGAAACCATCATCGCCCGCGTGGGCCAGGGCATCGTCAGCGCCATCGGCTCGGCGAACACGTACAAGGACGTACTGGAAAATCCTGACCGTATTTCCAAAAAGGTGCTCGATAGCGGCCTCGACGCCCAGACGGCATTTGAAATTGTGTCGATTGATATCGCCGACGTCAGCGTCGCCAGTGTGGCGGACTTGTCCAACGTCGGCGCCCGGCTGGAAACCGAACGGGCCGAAGCGGACAAACAGATGCGCCAGGCCGAGGCGGAAGGCCGCCGGGCGATGGCCGTCGCCCGCGAACAGGAAATGCGGGCCTTGGTGCAGGAAAACCGGGCCAAGGTCGTGCTAGCCGAAGCCGAAGTGCCCCGCGCCATGGCCGACGCGTTTCGCAGCGGCAACATGGGCATCATGGATTATTACCGCATGAAGAATGTCGTAGCCGACACGCACATGCGCGAGACCATCGGCAAACGCGATGATGAAAAGAAACAATCTTCGTAAACTCTCGTGAATTTTTGAGTTCTTATATGACAGACTGGAATTTCAATCTATTGCTGGCGGAGGGCAGAGATATTGACTGGAGCGAATATCTCTGGTTATTGATCATTTTTGGCGTGGCTATCTTCAACGCCCTGAGCAAATGGCTTAAAAATCTCCTGGAAAAGAATACCGCATCAAAAAAGAGCGACACTGACGCTGCGCCGAAATCCTCCCAAGCCGTCGCGCCGCGACCGATAACGAATGCCGCGCCGCAACAGCGGCTGCCGATATATGCGCGGGGGCGCACGCCGCAAGCACCCTCTTCGCCGGCGCCAGTTCAGCGCGGGGAACCTGTCCATCCACACCCCTCCCTGCAACAGCCTATCATCCGGCCTCGGCCGGTCCAGCCCCGCCCCACCGCGCCGCAATCCGCTTCACGGCGCGCCATGCCTCGGCCGACAATAACGGCTACCCCCGCACCCCCGCCGCGGCAAACGGCGCCTCCGCCGCCTCCTTCACAAGCTCCCAGGCCGCCTTCGCCCCACCGGCCGCAACCGGTACGAACAGCGCGTGTGGTGCAGCAGTCAAAGTTTCATACGGCCACAGGCAAGGTGCAACAGGCTCAGGCCATTAGCTCGCCCGCCAAAGAACCGCTTATTGAAGCCGTACCAATTGATGAGCACCTGGAGGGGCTGCCCCAGCAGCTCAAGCATCGCCATGAACTGGTGAACGCCATTATCATGGCGGAAATCCTTGGCAAGCCTTTGGCGCTGCGCGACGAGTTCATGGGCGGTCATGTATTATGAAGCGTTGCCGACGCAGGTAAAAATATCGCCATGAAAATCAGTTTCGATTTGCGTTTTGCCCATCTGCCGTGGGGAAGCTGGTTTTATGTATCCGAAGTTATCGATGTGCTGGTCCGCGAGCACCCGGAAACATACTGGCGCATTTATCATAATCCGTCCAGCCCGCCGCAGCAGGAAATTGTGCGGCGGTTGAACGCCCGTCTCGCGGAAAACCCTGCGGTAAAAATTGAGTTTCGGCCGGTTAAATATCCCTGCCTGACGCTGGGACAGCATTGGGAGTTCCGGCGCTTTCACGATGACGCGGACGTTTATCATTATCTGCATTTCGATATGCCGCTGGGTATGCGCGAGCCGAAACGGGTAATGACCATCCATGACCTCTATCCGCTGGTGCTGGCGGGTTATTGCGGCCGATTCAAACAAATGTGTTTTAGCATGTTGTGCCGGCGCAATATTCAACGCTGCGACCGCATCATTACCGTTTCGCAGGCAACCAAACGCGATTTGCTCAAACACCTCGATGCCCCCGCCGAGCGCATTACGGTTATCCCTCAGGGGTATTCCCCGGCGTTTCGGCCGATCAACGATGCGGAGGCTCTGGAACAAACACGCCGGCGCTGCGTGTTGCCCGCCCATTTTATTTTATACTGCGGCAATCACAAACCGCACAAGAATCTCCGCCGTCTGCTGCAAGGATATGGTTTACTGCCCCTGGCCATGCGGCAACACTGGTCTCTGGTGCTCACGGGACCATGCGATGAGCATACGCACAAATTACAGCAACAGACGCAGCAGGCGGGAATAGCCGACCACGTCCGGTTCATCGGAAAAGTTGACGCTGCGGATATGCCGGCGCTATTCAATCTGGCCGACGTTTTGGTGCAGCCAAGTCTTTACGAAGGGTTCGGCCTGCCGCCGCTGGAAGCTCTGGCCTGCGGTACGGCCGTGGTAAGCTCTCGCGGCGGCGCGCTGCCGGAAGTCGTCGGAAATGCCGCACGATTGTTTGATCCCGTGAATGTCGATGACTTACGGGAGCAATTGCAGTTGGCCCTGGAAAACGACGTGGACAACATTTCCCTCAAACACCAGCGTCTGGCTCAGGCCAGCCGTTTCGGCTGGCTGCGCACGGCGCGGGAAACGTATCAGGTGTATCAGCAGGTCGCCCAGAATAGTGGACACGCTTCAGATTAAGCGCAGTTGGGAATCGCTTTCCAAAAGCTTCAGAAAAACCAAAACCAATTGAGGATCCATCGTCGTACCGGATTCCTGGCGCATAATTTCCATCGCTTTTTCGTAGGACATGGCGGGACGATACGCGCGAGTGCTGGTAATGGCGTCCCAGACATCGGCCACGCGCAGCAGGCGGGCGCGATAGGGTATGGCTTCTCCGGTCAGACCATCAGGATACCCCCCGCCGTTGTAATCCTCATGATGATGGCGCACCGCGGCCAGAATTTCCTGCAGCGCTTCGAGAGGTTCCAGAACGCTGTAGCTGATAACCGGGTGGGTCTTGATATGCGCAAATTCCTCCTCGGTAAGTTTCCCGGTTTTGGTCAGCACATCATCGCGAATGCCGATTTTGCCGATATCGTGCATCAGTCCGGCCCATTCGACGAGTTTAATTTCGTCATCCGGCAATCCCACCGCATGGCCGAGAGCGCATGCCAGGGCGGCGACACGCGTGGAATGGCCGCAGGTATAGGGATCTTTGGCTTCCATAGCCCGCGCCAGCGAAGCCAGCGTTTGCAGATAGGTTTCATGAAGCTTCTGATTGTATATGATATTGCCCAATACCGCCGAACCCAACTGTCCCAGCGTTGCGGATAGGTTCATCTCCAGGGCGGTAAACGGCTGGCGCTCATTGCCCCGCACAAACACCATAGCACCGGGCGATTTGCCCGGTGTGGCCTGATCGGTCAGCCGCAAAGCCAGCACGTTGCCGCGACCGGCGTAATCAGGATTGTCCCAGCGCGGATAGTCCAGCATCACTACCTGTATCTCACGGCCTTCTTCCGGCAGACGTCGCAGAGTAGCTTCATGACGCCGGATAAAGTCATGCACACAATCATCATCTGTCGAAAAACTGGTGATTAAACCGTTCTTATGCAGATCCATCAAACCCAGCGGCGTAAAGCCGAATCCCTTATCACCGAAAAAGCAACCCCAGTCGGCATCTATGGCGCGGCAAAGCTTATCCATCAGGGTTTGCAGGGCCAAAGGAATAAATTTACAGCCGGCGACCGCGGCGGCCGTCTCAAAAGCAGCGTTCCACTGTTCATAATGGGCCAGAATTTCTTCGGCAAGCTGTTCGCGGCTCGAGGTCAGATCGCCCAGGGCGATTTGGATATCACTGGAAATACGGTCCAGAAGCGTCGGCAGATAATCAGTCGTTTTTGCTGGCGATGGCGCCGGTGTCGAAGCGGCTTCCAGTTGCCGACGAATGTCCCCCAGAGGATCGCCTGAAGTTGTCATGAGCGAGTCTCCAGTGAAACAAAATAATCTTCTATCAGGTTCATCATGTCGCGCGGGCTAAAAGGCTTGGCAAAAATCCGCACGCCGGAAACGGAAAATTCCCGCTGCAGGTCATCCACATCACAGCGGGAGGTCAGAATAATAATCAGACGCGGAGGACGACCTCCGGCCAGAAGCTGCCTGACCATCTCGATGCCGTTGAGCATCGGCATATTGACATCCGTTATCAGGACATCAAACGGCTCGGCCGTCAGAAGCCGCAGGGCTTCCTGCCCATTTTGGGCAATGACCACCGTATGGCCGGCCTTTTGCAGCCAAAGCTGCATAATCACCTGAAGACGAGCTTCGTCGTCGGCGACAAGAAATCGTAATGTCTGGTCCATTTTTGCCATTTTTGAACTATCCGTTCCATTCGCATCATCGGTCAAAAAGGCAGACAACTTGGCTGCCGAATGGCCCGCGAAAAAAAATTGCTGGCCAATTCGTCCCTGATTCTGGTCGATACATGAGAATAAGCCGCTGTGGGCGCAGACGCCGATATACCCAACGTCAGGGTTATCCGGACGTAAAAAGAGCGCCCCACCTGCTTGAGATACTGAAAATGGCAGATAAAAGCCCGACAGAAAACAAAAAGTTTCCGTTTGACCGCCTTTTTACCCCGCGTGCAGGGGCCATGCTGCTCCTGGCGGTGAATATGATTTTGGTAGGCATGATTTCGGCGTTTGTCGGTAGTTATCGGTCCCAGGCGCTTTGGGAAGAGGTTTCGGAAGCCCTGCTCACCACGCTGGCATTGGTGACGCTGGGGGTAACGGCAATGACGTGCGGCTGGTTCTGGCGGCACTATTGCCGCCCCACGCGCTGGCGAACCCTGGAAAAATACCTGCACAACCTTGCCGACCAGCAGAACCAGACTGCTGAGACGACCTTAAATCAGATAAAACCGCTTCCGGCCGGAGGCGATAATCCCGTGCTCACCCGCGGCTGGAATCGCCTGCTGGCGATTTTCGAACAGTTGCAGGAACAGCTAAAACTGTCAGAAACGCAAAGCGAGGTCAGCCGGTTTTTCTGTGGTTACGATTCGCAGCGCCTGCTGGGAATGCTGGATTCGTTTCCGGACGGCGTGATTCTCGCCGACCCCGCCGGCCGGGTGCAATTGGCCAATCGCCGCTGCCAGGGCAATCTTTCCCTGCCTTTGAGTTCATTGATAGGTAAACCGGTGGTCGAACTGTTCCACGATCCGGCGGCGCAACAGCAACTGCAGCGATTCATCACCCATCCCAACAGCGGCTCCGAATGTTCGTTTGACATTTTACTGGACCCGCACCTGCCGCCCGCCGCGGACAGCGGCGCAGAAACCGGCGGCGAAAAACGTAAACCTGTCGAACCGTCGGATATCGCTCAGAGCGGCGGCACTATTCTTTCCGTTACCTGTCGGCGCATGGCCGGTGAAAATGAGCATAGCGATATTCTGCTGATTTTGCGCGACACCACACAGCAAACCATCCGGCAGGCCAGCCAGCAGGATTTTATCGCCCACGTCAGCCACGAACTGCGCAACCCTCTGGCCAATATTCGCGCCTATGCCGAATCGCTGCTTTCGGGCATGATGCTGGACGCCACCACGCAAAAAGAGGCCTTTAACGTCATCAACGAGGAAACCATCCGGCTGACCGATCTGGTCAACGACGTCCTGGACCTGACCCGCATGGAAACCGGCGCCATGATGCTCAATCGCGACGAAGTGGTGACTGAACGCCTTGTGAGCCGCTGTGTCAGCGATGTGCAGGCCATGGCCGCGGAAAAGGGCATCACCATCCAGACTAATTATCATCCCAAGCTGCCTAATCTCTACGCCGACCGTGACAAACTGGCCGTGGCGCTTAACAACCTGCTGACCAACGCCATCAAATATACGCCGCGCAACGGCACGGTCTTCGTGGAAACCAGCGTGGATGAAAATAATGTTTATGTTAAAGTCGCCGATACCGGCATCGGCATCGGACCGGAAGATTGCGAACGAGTATTTGAAAAGTTTTACCGGGTCGAACGCGAAGAAACGCTCAACGTCACCGGTTCGGGACTGGGACTGGCGACCACCAAGGAAATCATTACCCGTCACGGCGGCGCCATTAACCTGACCAGCAAACTCAACAAGGGTACGGAATTCACCGTCGTGCTGCCTTTACAAACCGTCGGCCCGGTGCTGGGACCGCGAACCGAGGAATAACCATTAACCAAAATTACAGGCTATAATTATATTATGATACATCCCCAAGGGAGAGAAAACCCGAACCCGTCCATCGAACAGGATGTCCACTTCCTGCGGGAGGTCATCTGTGAACTTACGGCCCTGCAGCAGAATGATGATCTGCTGGAGCGGCATCAGAGTTTTGTCCATCTGGTGAAACAAACTTTGGAGCGGGTTTTGGGACCGTGTTCGGTATCGCTGTGGTGTCAGGATGATAACGCCGCGCATCTCGTTGAATGCATGATCCTGTTCAATCCGGCGAACACCGCCGTTCCCCCCGTCCATGAACCGTGCCGCCTGCCGCTGGATAATCCGGCCCACCGCCTGATGCTGGAAACCGGAAAACCCTATCTGGCCTTCGGCCCCCAGGCAGGCGCAGATTCCATGATAAATCCTCTGGAAGGCTCACTGCCCTGTTTGGCTGGGCTGATTCTGGAGCGCCCCTATGGCCGGCCGGTGCTGATAAACGTGGACCGGCTGCATGACGCCGAACGTCCTATTAATCCTCGCGCCTTCCATCTGGCGGTGGATTTGATTCGTCTGATCTGGAGCCAGTTACAGGCCGCCAACCAGCGCCAGTGGGCCAGAGACCACGATCCCGTCAGCCGCGCTTTGTGGGATGATGTTTTTGTGGAGCGGGCTGAGCAGTGGGCCTGTCGGGCCAAACAAAATGATGAGCTTTTCGCCCTGGCGATTTTGGCGCTGCATGGTTTTCGCGGCATGTTCGCCGGACAGGCGCACCAGTGGCGCCAGCTCAGCGGCGCCGTCAGCCGCATTTTGGACCAGACGCTCAAGCAGCACGGGCGAGCTTTTATCCTCGGCCGCATGGCGGATGATGTATTTGCTCTCTATCTGCCTCATGCGGATAATTTTATCACCGGAACCGTCACGGGGCGTCTCTCGCAGGCCCTGACCGCGGACATGCCCGTTGAAGCCCATCGGCAGCGCTGGAATATGCCCGGACTGGAACTGCGCTGGGGATATGCCGACAGCCGGGATTTCCACGGCAGCATCATGGACATGCTCAATCGTCAATACCGCCGAATGTTCACCCGTTCGGTCAATAAGCAGGAAAACGTTATTCACATTGATTTCCAGAACGATCCTCAGGAGGCCGCCCATGCAGGCACAAACCAGTCGTGAAGGATCGGTCGTGGTGATTAAACCAATCGGCCCGCTGATCGCCGCCGAACTGGATGACCTGGACCGCCAGTTGAAGGATATCTTCAGCGGCTGGACCACGCGCATGGTGATGAACATGAGCGAAGTGCCGTTTCTCGACAGCGCCGGCCTGGAGTTATTGTGCCGCTGCCGCAACCTGCTCAATGAACGCGGCTTAACGATGAAACTTTGTTCGGTCAACGAAATGACGCGGCAGATTCTGGAACTGACGCGCCTGGCGCAGCGCTACGACATCTATCCGGATGTCGTCGCCGCGGTAAGGAGTTTCCTGTGAAACTGCTGACACAGGCTATAAAACTGGGACAAATGCTCATTCAGGAAGGCGCTCTCACCGAAGAGCAGCTCGAGCACGTCCTGGCGCGGCAGAAAAACAAACGCAAAAAACTCGGCGAACTTCTGGTGGAAGAAGGCGTCGTGGATGAAAGCGTTGTGCTCAACTGTTTGTCGCGCCGTTTGGGTTTGCCCAGCGTCAAACTGCGTCCCGGCCTGATTGACCCGCTGATTGTCGATATCATCGATAAAGAAGTCGCCGAACAGCACGCCATTATCGCCATGTTCAAGGTGGAGGAAACGCTCACCGTAGCCATGGCCGAACCGCAGGCGCTGCTGGTGGTGGATGACCTCCAGCGCAGCACGGGGCTGCGCATTCAGCCGGTGATGGCGCTGGAAGCCAACATCCGCGAGTATATCAAAAAATATTACGCTCAGAACGTCAAGATCGACACTTTCATGGCCTCGCTGGAGGAGGCCCACGTGGACGTCATTTCCCACGAACACCCCGATGACGCTCCCATCCTGGACCTCAGCGAAATCAGCGACGGCAGCCCGGTAGTCAACCTCGTGAACATGAGTATGCTGCAAGCGGTCAAGGAAGGCGCTTCGGATATCCATATCGAACCCGATCAGGATTGTGTGCGCATCCGCTATCGCCTCGACGGCATGCTGCGCGACCTGATGACGCCGCCCAAGGAATGGCATCCGGCGATTATTTCCCGCTGCAAGGTTATCGGCCGCATGGATATCGCCGAAAAACGTGTCCCGCAGGAGGGCCGCGTGCACATTCTGGTGGAAGGCCGCGAAGTGGATTTGCGCATGTCCTCCATGCCCACCATCCTCGGCGAAAAAATCGTGATGCGCATCCTCGACAAGAGCAATCTGCATCTGGAACTGGATAAACTCGGCTATGAAAAAGACATGGTGCTGGCCCTGCGGCGCATGATTAACAAACCGCACGGCCTGATGCTGGTCACCGGCCCGACCGGCAGCGGCAAAACCACCACCCTCTACTCGGCCCTGGACTTGCTGCGCGGCAAGGAGCGCAACATCATCACTATCGAGGACCCGGTCGAGTATCAGTTGGAACTGGTCAACCAGATTCAGGTGCATGAAGCTGTCGGCCTGACGTTCGCACGCACCCTGCGTTCGGTGCTGCGGCAGGACCCCGATATCATCATGGTCGGCGAAATCCGCGATGAGGAAACCGCCAAAGTCGCCGTGCAGGCCGCACTCACCGGCCATTTGGTGCTCAGCACCCTGCACACCAACGACGCCCCTAGCGCCGTCACGCGGCTGATGAACATGAATATCGAACCGTATCTGCTGTCGTCCTGCCTGGTGGGCGTGGTGGCGCAGCGGCTGATTCGAACCATCTGCCCCAAATGCAAAACCACCTATTTCCCGGAAGAATCCCTTCTGGCCGCTATCGACTGGCAAGGCTCCAAAAACCGCGCCTTCCACCGCGGCCAGGGCTGCACGCTCTGTCACGACAGCGGCTTTAAAGGCCGCCGCGCCGTGTGCGAGGTGCTGGAAATGAACGGCGCTCTGCGCAATCTGATTTTGCAGCGGCCCAGCGGCCATGACATCAAACAATATCTGCTCGCCCAGAAGCACTGGCAGGACCTGCGGCAGCAGGCCATGGCATGTGTGGAACAGGGCCTGACCAGTATCGATGAAATGATGCGTGTGTGCTTTATTGAAGAAACTCAGGACCATGCCTCCGCACCGGAACCGGTGCTGATGGCGGAATAAATGGTATTGCTATGGCGTTTGATTATCAGGCATTAAATCCGAGCGGACTGATGATTGCGGACACCCTGACGGTGGACGATGCGGACGAAGCCTACGCCGAACTTACCCGTCGGGGCCTCACGCCCGTCACCATCGTGCCGCACACCGGCCGCAGCGCCGCCGGTAATCCGCTTCGCAAACTCCTGGCGCGAAAACAGGCCGGCCCCGGCAATCCGCTCCACGCCAAACGCAGCGAACTGCCATTCTTCACCTCGCAACTGGCGATTATGCTGGAAACCGGCACCCCCCTGGCGGCCGCCCTGGAATCTCTGGCCGAACAGATGACCTGCCCTCACTGGCAGGCGCTTATCAGCCAACTGTCCCGGCAGGTGGAAGAAGGTTCTTCCCTCGCTCACGCCGCCGGCGCGTACAGCCATGTTTTCGATCCGGTTTTTATCGCCATGATTTCCGCCGGCGAAGCTTCAGGTACTCTGGCGCAAATCCTCACCCGCCTGGCGAATCTGACCCGCCGCTCCTCCCGCCTGCGGCATAAGGTTATTGCCGCCCTGATATATCCGGCCATGCTGACCGGCATTGCGATATCCGTCATCTGCCTGATGATTTTCTTCGTGCTGCCGCGCTTTGCCACGGTCTTTACGGAAATGAACGTCCAACTGCCGGCGTCAACCCGGATTTTGCTGGCTATCTCCAATTTTGTCCGCGTACATCCGATTATCTTCGGATTGGTTTTGGCCGCCGTTATCACGGCACTGGTTCTTTTTATTCGCAGCGAAAGCGGCAAAGCCTGGCGGGCGCGCATAAGCCTGCGTCTGCCAATTATGGGGCCTTTGCTTATCGCCACCATCAATGCCCGCATTTACCGCATGATCGCTCTTTTGACGGAAGCATCCGTACCATTATTGGACGCCCTGGAGCTGACCCGCACGGCCACGCGCAATCCGGCTTATACGTCCCTGCTGGCGCAAACTCACGAAAGTGTGCTTAACGGCCGAACCATGTATGAGATTTTATCCGCCAGCCGGTTGATACCGCCCAGCCAGGCGCGGATGATTCACACCGGCGAACAAAACGCCCAAATCGGCAAAGTCACCGGCATGTTGGCCGATTATCTCGACGACATTAACGAAACCAAGGTGGGCATGCTCACCAGCATCATGGAGCCTATTTTGCTCATCGGTATGGGCCTGCTTATCGGCAGCGTGGCGGTTTCCCTGGTATTGCCGATGTTCGATTTGTCCCGAATCGCCGGGTAAACACTATGACAAAAACGCCCTGGAATTATTTGAAAAAACAATTGCTGCCCATCGGCCTCGATTGGGGCGCCACGGGTTTGCGCGCGGTGCAGTTATACCGCCGCGGCCGCGAAATCGGTCTGTTTTCCGCTCTGGAAACATCTTTTCCTCCGGCCCAAGACGCCCCAATGGACGTATCCGCGACATCGGCGGCTCAAGACCCCAATCTCGACGATCACAATGAAAACGTTAAACATCTGCTGGCGTCCCTTCATAAGGATGGCGGTTTTTCCGGAACCTCGATAATGATTCACTGCCCGGCGGACCGCCTGGACCTGCGCCCCATCACCCTGCCCGGCGACGCGGAGAAGTTGCCCCATGATGCGGTCATTCAATCCATTCGCCTGCAAATGAAGCCGCACATCCGCTTCGACATCAATGAAGCCATTATCGATTATTATCTCCTGCCCGCCGCCAACCGTGCCGCAGGCACCAAACTTATTACCGTGACCGCTGACGGCGGCTGGATTCGCCGGCGGGTCAGTCTGTTGCAATCCTGGGGCTGGCAATGCCGCAGCGTCATCCCTTTGCCGGCCGCCCTTTCGCGCCTGGCGAAAACCATGCCGCCGACGGACGCCGCCGACCACGACGATGCCGCAACGCTGCTCAAACCCATTCTTTGCATCGGCCATCGTCACATGGTGCTGACCGTGCATCTGCATGAAGGTCCGGTCTTCTCCCGCGTCTTTGATTTTGGCGGTGAAATAATGGCCGACGCGCTCGCCCTGCGCCTGCAGGTGAATTTCACTCAGGCCCATCGGCTGATTCACGCTTACGGCCTCT
The DNA here is from genome assembly GCA_964578395.1 of uncultured Pirellulales bacterium. Lineage (GTDB taxonomy): Bacteria > Planctomycetota > Phycisphaerae > Sedimentisphaerales > SM23-30 > JAFGBA01. The sequence continues at coordinate 3,957 of CAZOCV010000036.1, read as the reverse complement.
CCGGCTCGGAGAATTCCTTTACGGCCCTTGCCGAAAATAACGCCGCAACGGCAACCGCCGACGCCGTTGACCCCGCCGTGCATCATCTCCGCCAGGAAATCGCCCGCGCTGTTCGCACCGCGTTGCGGGAGGAAGTCTCGTTATTGGCCGAAGGACTGACTCGCGCCCTCAATTACGTCATCAACGAATACTCCCAGGCCAAACTCGACCGGGTTCGCTGCTGCGGCGGCGGCGCTCATACGCCGGGATTAACCCGCGAACTCAGCGATCAGCTCGAATGGCCGGTGGATATCATCGACCATCCGCTGCTCGATGAAATATGCAGCCAATGGCCCGAAGGCCGCGCTCCCGCCGGACAGTGGGCTACGGCCCTGGCTTTGGCGTATCCGCAGGAAGGCGAATCAGCATGAAACCGATGAATCTCATCCCGGATGAATTCTGCCTCCATCAGGTGCGGCGCAAACGCCTGCGCGGCTGGATTTTCCTTTGGCTGGCGCTGACCGTCGGCCTGCTGGGCTGGTCGGGCTTTCGCTATATCTTTTACCTCAGAGAAACCTCCGCCTCGCACTATCTCAACAATCAATATCAAAATCTTCAGGATAAACTCAAATCGTTCGCCCAATCCGCCCCGGCGCTGCAAAATCCCGACGGTGGTCTCGACCTGGTGAATACCTGGCAAAGTTATCATAACTTCGAAAATCTGCTGCGCTATCTCTCTCAACATACTCCTGAAAGCGTCTATTTTCAGGAATTACAGGTTACGGATTCCGCAAAGCCATCTTCCGCCGGCAAAACCGCAACGTCAACGACCGTTGCGCAGAATCTGGCCATGTTCAACGCCAAACCGGCCCATCCCGCCGAATCCGGCCCTGCCGCCGCGGAAAAACCCGCCGCAACCCCGCCGCCGCCCCAGAAACCAAATAACCTGAGCCTAACCATAAAAGCTTTTGCCGTGCGGCATAACGACGCCGCCGCATTCTATCGCGTTATCCAGTTGTGTCCTTATGTGCGGCAAGCACAATTAATGCAGACCCAGCGCCAAAAAACCGCCGAAACAAACGTTATCTATTTCGAAATACAGGCTGAAATTTATCAGCCGGCCCCCGCAGAGGTGCAATATGCTGATTCTCCGTCAACCTCGAATCTTTGATGTGGACCTGCTCGGTCCCGTCATCGCCGGCGTCATTGTTCTGGCCATGTGGCTGGGCATAATCCGGCCGCTGGAGGCGCGCATCTCCGGCGAGCGCAGTGAACGCCAGGCCATCGACCAGCAGAAAACCGATGCCCAGGCGCAACTCGACCTAATGCGCCAGCGCGGCGAGACACTGGGTGTTCTGGCAACGGTAGTGCAAAACCATCAGGAAATTATCCGCCGCCATCCCGGCGAAGACCAGGTCATCGCCCGCTGGGACGATATGCTGGCCAAAAGTCACCTGCAATGGAACGCCCTGGTTCCGACGGGATATTATGTCCATCCCTGCTTTTACCGCTGGGACGCTCAATTGAATCTGACCGGCTCATCCACCGCCCTGACGGCCTTTCTCAATGACCTCGCACTGGAAATGCCCTATTGCAAAACCCGCTCCCTTAGCATTATCAGCCAGAATGACCCGACGTCATGCAGCATTACGTTAAATATGGACGTTTTCGCTCCGCCGCGCGGAGGCTATTAACCGTAACAAAATGATAAAGATTAGTACATCCCGAAAAATTTATCTTTTGGCCATGTTCATCGCTTTGGCGGTGCTGGCCTGGGATAAAACCCGCGATACCTCCGAATCGGCGGAAGAAACCCCGACCTCCGATTCAGCCGCAGGCGTTTCCGCTTCGGCCACACCGCCCGCGCCGGCGGCCGCCGGTAATGTGCTCCCATCGCAAAATAACGCCGCCGGTCCGATAAGTAACTTCTCCCACACCCCGGAACTGTCTTCTTCGCCGACCCAACATCTGGTGAATATACTTCGAAATATCGCCCCTCCGGCCGCTCCTTTGTCGCCTTCCGGCAACGAACGGGATATATTTGCCCCCGGCCGGCCGTTTATTAGCTCGAGGATGCAGGCCGAACGGCAACCCGCACTGCCCCCGCTGCACTTACAAAGCATCCTGATTCGGCCGGGGAGAAATCTTGCTATGCTGAACGGCGAGGTTGTCGCCGAAGGCGACCGCCTGGGAAACATCACCATCATTCGCATCGCGTCCGATAACGTCCAAGTCCGCTGCGAAGGTCGGCTTATAACGATTATGCCGGATATAACACCCCCTACAACGTCACAAATTCAGGCAATTACCGAAATATCCCCAAATTCGCAGCCGGTTTGTGCCGATTCAGATAATACAAAAGCAGTGTTTTAAGAACTGTTACAAGTGCCTTTATTTTTCAGGAGAAAAAAGATGTATCGCAACCCGACCCCGCGAAAAGGCTTTAGTTTGGTGGAACTGGTGATCGTCATCGTGATCCTCGGCGTAATCGCCGCCATCGCCATCCCCCGTATCAGTTCCGGCAGCAAGAACGCCGGTGAGGCGGCTTTACGCGCCAACTTGCAAAGTGTCCGCAACGCCATCGACTGGTATTACAGCGAACACAATAATAAGTTCCCCGCTGAGGAAGGTGACGGCGTCAACGCCGCCGATACTGAACTCGCCTTCAAAACCCAGTTATTGCAATATTCCGACGCCGGCGGCTTTACCAGCACCACCAAAGACGCCGCGCATCCTCTGGGTCCCTATTTGCGGGCATCGTTCCCCAAACAAACCGTAGGCGCTAAAGCCGGTAATTCCAAGGTGTACGTGGTCGGAGTCGCCACAGCCCTGACACCGGACCTGGGTCAGGACGCCGGCTGGGTTTACAGCACCACCACGGGACAAATTATTCCCAATGTCGATGCCGCCGAAACCGGCGCTGATGGCTTGAAATTTGTTGAATATTAATTAGAACCTCCGAAATTCACAGGTGCAGCGCAAGGCTCGCAGGGTCTCGTATCGGTATGCCGGTTCGAGACCCCTTTTTTTAAAACACGGAGTTTTCTATGTCTTCTTCAATCGCTGATGAAATTACTTGCCGCCGCGGCTTCACCCTCATGGAAGTCATGATCGGCATGCTGCTGCTGGCGCTGGTCGTGGGCGCATCCGGTGTGGCCATGGTTCATTTTTCCCAGCGCACCGGCGAGGCCCGTCTGGCCGTCGCCGACCTGCAGCAACAGCAGCGCTTTGTCCAGATTATCACCGACGACCTTGTCCGCCTCAAGGACATCACCGCTTTCACTTCCACACAATTTACTTTTACCGTTGACGATGGCGCCGGGGGCGCCACGTCCGTCAGCTATACCTGGACCGCAGCCACCAAAACCTTTACCCGACGGCTGGGAGCTTCATTGCCTGTCACTCTGGCCGACAATCTCACCGAATTTAATCTTGAATATGAAACCGTTGATCAAAATGATACTGAATATATCCGCGGTATTTGTCTGAAAATGGGTTGGGATGGCGAATCGGAACATACCCTTCTGCACCGCATTGAACTGACCAATCCGCTGCTCCTTGCCGAAGCCCCCCCGGAAACAACGATGACCGGTTCAATTGTAAGCACTACCACGACATCAACCTTAAAAACATTGGGAACCTATATCAAAATTAAATAATGCGGCTATCTCGATTAAAATTTTCTTTGGCCTTTACCCTGGTGGAGATGGTCATCGCCCTGGTGATTCTCGCCATCCTGACCTCCGCCGTCTCGATTTCTCTGCGCAACAGCATGGAGGCCGCCTCGCTCCGCAGCGCCGCCGACCGCGTGATGGCCGACCTGCATCTGGTCCGCACCGCCGCCCGGCGCGATCAGACGCCCCGCACCATCGCTTTCACCCCGGCGTCATGCACCTATGCCGCGACGGAAGTCATGGACCCGGAAAACCGCCAACCCCTCAGCATCGCTCTTAATAATTATCATATAGACCAAATAAC
>CAZOCV010000035.1:16473-21156 GCA_964578395.1 uncultured Pirellulales bacterium | reverse complement strand
GTGCCGCAGCAGCCGCCGATGATGTTGGCGCCGGCGGCGCGAAGCTGGACAGCGCCCTGGGCCATTTCCTCAGGCGTCGCCTTGAACACCGTTTGGCCGTTTTCAATCACCGGCAGACCCGCATTGGCCTGGAACATCAGCGGCAAATCGGTCAGCGGGCGGAGCTTGCGGCACAGTTCCACCATCCGCGCCGGCCCCTGGCCGCAATTGCTGCCGATAACGTCTGCACCGGCGGCAGTAAGTTTATCCACCATCTGCTCCGGCGACACGCCCATCACCGTGCGAAAATCGCCCGCCGCCGTTTTGTCAAACGCCATGGTAACCGCCACCGGCAAATTCGTATGGTTTTTGGCGGCTTTGACGGCGGCAAGGGCTTCCTCCAGCGCCATCTGCGTTTCTATACAAATGGCATCCGCGCCCCCCTGGGCCAAAGCGCTTATCTGACGGGCAAAAGCCGCTATCATTTCCGCTTCCGAACGAGTGCCCAGCGGCTGCATAAATTCCCCCGTCGGCCCCACAGAACCAAATACATAATGGTTTTCACCCGCCGCCTGCCGGCTGATTTCAGCCCCGTAGCGATTGAATATCTCGGTCTTATCCGCCAGGCCGTAATGCGCCAATTTGAAAGGATTGCCGCCAAACGTATTGGTTTCAATGATGTCGCTTCCTGCGGCAATATAAGCGGTGAATACCGATTGTACGTCATCCGAATGCGTTTCATTCCAGCTTTCCATGCAGACTCCCGGCGGCAATCCTCGCTGTTGTAACGCCGTGCCAGTCGCCCCATCACTGAGGAGCACCCGGCCTGCCTTGAGCTGCTGTAATAAATTCAACATCATACGCTGTCCTTATTTTTCGCCGCCGGTTTTGATAAACTTCTCAACTTCACGTTTGTCGGCCAACACCGTCAGGCTGAATTCATACGTACGGCTTTGGCCGGGCCGCAACGTAATCAGTTTCTTATCGCGCCGGGCCTGCGCCTGGCCGGTGGGGAAATTCGTTCCCGGCTCCACGGCCGTAAGATATTCATTTTTCCAGCAATGCTGCCAGTTGGTCAGACAGGGCATTTGCTTTTTCGTGTATTCGATGACCACCGCCAGCGGAATTTTCGCGTTCGCCACGCCCGCCCGGCAAATCCCTTTGGCGTCCGGCACGGCCTCGATATAGCCGCACCCTTCCGGTGATGACGCACCATCCATGGGCGACGGGCAACGGCGGTAATTTCGCTGACTATTAAAAATCGCATCATCCATGCCTTCGCCGCGCGATTGGCACTGACCCCGATACACAATATCCGCCCCTTCATCCACCAGCGGCCAGCCGAAATTGATATGGTAGAGAATCATGTGCGGCGCCGGCGCCGGCCCGCGATTGGTCACGATATCCTTGATGCGAATCGCCGGCTCACCCAAACAACCGCTGATGGTCCGGCGCAATTCCAGGCAAGGCCCATACACCCGGCTTTCCTTGATGACCGCCGTAAGACTGAAATCAAGTTTCCCCTGAGCCGGGTCGGGCTGAATAATGGATTCCACCTCGGCGGGCTGATTGCTGATGCGCCCGTGCAGGCCGCGGCCTTCATCATTATCCGGCGCACCGACATGGGTCAGGCCGCACGTCGTGAGCAAACCCCCGCCAAAGCTGCTGAGCCACTCCAGGCCCTGATGAGCATCCGGCCGGGGCGCATTCAATCCCAAATGGCTGATAAAGGCCAGACTGTGGTGCTGATAAAACGCATCCATAATATCCAGCCCGCGGTCAATGGCCACTTTGTAACGCAACCCGCTGCCGGTATTGATCCAGGCGATGCGCACACCCCGGGCGGGGCCATTATCCTGAACGCTGGTTTCGATACCGCCCATTTGGGAATGATGGTTTATTTTGTCCTGCCAGGGAAATGCTTTTTGCTGCGCCATTTATGTGCTCCTTTTCGCCGATGCCATAAGATGAATGATCGCTTTCAGAAACGCCTGAAGGCCCCATATTACATTTTCCGCCCCGTTACGGCAATAAAAAACCGGTGGCGGCTACAACCCTATCCCCATCGGACGATAGGACGTATTGACATCATCCTTGCCGGTGCGTTCCAAAACCAGAATATCCTGCAACCGGTAATCCGCCTGACTGAAGGTCACCTGCACCACCAGACGAGCGGTTTCCGGGGGTAATTCGGTCAGAAGAAAATCAAAATTATAACAGCGGGTGATACGGTTCCAGTGGCTGTCATTTTCCTGTAACCGCGTCAAATCAATAGTTTGAATCCCCTTTTCCGGCAGACGGGCGCCGCGCGGGTCATGGTACGCGAGCCGGTATTGAAATAATTCAAAACGAAACGCCCCCAGCGCCTTGATGGAATCGCCGAAAGAGTCGCACAACTCGACGGCGGCCTTGACGTGCAGCCGCCCCTGCTCGTCCTGATACAAACGCGTAAAAGATTCCTTCAAATGCACCGTTTGCACGTGATAGCCCGTCTCTCTCGGCAGCGCCGCGGTCGTCGGTCCCGATGCACACCCCGCCATTAGACATCCCATCATCACCAGCACACTTACCCCGGCTTTCCGTAACCGCCAGGTAAAACGCATCGCAAACCGAAAATTTTGCATCCTGCTCATCACGGCTCGTTCCTTAAAATCATTTACCTTGCGCTTATAGATGACGCAAGGCATGGCCCATTTTATCGCGTTTGGTCTGCATATAACGCCGGTTATGTTCCTTTAAAGGCATTTCCAGCGGCACCTGTTCGACCACGGTAATACCGTACACCTGCAGCCGTTCCGTCTTCACGGGATTATTGGTCATATTGCGGATTTTGCGAATCCCCAGATCGCGGCAAATTTGCGCTCCCAGGCCGTAATCCCGCTTGTCCGCGGCAAACCCCAGCCACTCGTTGGCCTGCACCGTATCCATGCCCAGTTCCTGCAGGTGATAGGCATGCAGTTTGGCCATCAGTCCGATGCCGCGGCCTTCCTGCCGCAGATAAATAATCGCCCCCGCTCCGGCCGCCTCTATCCGCTGCATGGCTTCATGCAGTTGATCGCCGCAGTCACACCGCTGCGAGTGAAAAATATCCCCCGTCAGGCATTCACTATGCACCCGCACCAGCACCGGCTCGGTTTGTTCGATAACCACGCCCTTTTCGTCAAGCTCTCCGACATTGCCTTTGCATAGCGCCAAATGGGTATGATTATCCACGGCTGTTTCATAACCGATAAGCCGGAAGTTTCCACAATCCGTGGGAAGATCGACCGTCTGAACCCGCCGCACCAGTTGCTCGCGCAACAAACGATATTCAATTAGCGCGGCAATGCTGGTTATTTTAAGCTGGTGACGTTTGCAGAATTCGGTTAAATCGCCCAGCCGGGCCATCGTGCCATCTTCGTTCATGATTTCGCATATCACCCCCGCCGGCTTCAGCCCCGCCAGCCGTGCCAAATCCACTGCCCCTTCCGTCTGGCCCGCCCGCACCAGCACGCCCCCCTCCCGCGCCCGCAAAGGGAAAATATGCCCCGGCCGAACCAAATCGTAGGGCTTGCAGTCATCTTTCACGGCCGTAAGAATGGTTCTGGCCCGGTCCGCCGCCGAAATGCCCGTCGTAACCCCTTCTCTGGCGTCGATGGTCACGGTAAAGGCCGTGCCCAGCGGAGCGGTATTCAGACCGGTTTGCGGGTGCAGATGCAGGGCGTCGCAGCGTTCCTCCGTCAGCGGCATACAAATCATGCCCCGGCCGTAGGTTGCCATGAAATTGATGATTTCGGGCGTGACTTTTTCGGCCGCACAGACCAAATCCCCTTCATTTTCCCGTTCTTCATCGTCCACCAGGACAATCATCTTCCCGGCGGCAAGGTCTGCAAGTATGTCTGGAATCGGGCTAAAAGCCATCATAACCACTTTTAAAACAATAAGTTAGCCGCATTACCCAGCGGTGCATTCTATCAGATTATAGTCCCCCGGTCTGCTTTTGGGGAGGAAAAAACCACCAAATTCACTGGCGATTGGACTGCTCGCGGCGTTCCTTGCGGGTCGGCACGGTTTTGCGGACTTTGGCCTGGGCCTGCCCCTCCTGACGCTGCTCGTAGGCGTTGACGTAGCGGGAGCCGTTGCGGGTATAGGTCACCACCGTCAGCACGGCCGCCAGTCCGGCCAGCCACCACAGGGCCACCACAATCAGCCGGTAGTGCGGCCAGACGGGCAGCACATCCGGCCCCAGCAGCATCGCCGGCACCATCACCGCCTGCACCACGGTGCAATACTTGCCCATCCGGGCCGGGACAATATGCAGTTCCGACGTGATAAAATAGATAATGATGAATCCCAGCACGGTATATAAATCCTTGCCGATAATCAGCACCACCAGCATATCCGGCAACCGCATCTCTTCCAACGCCGTCGAAGGAATCGCCAGCAGCAGCACCGAGCACGTAATGAGCAGCTTATCCGCCAGCGGGTCGAGAAACCGCCCCAGCAGCGTTTCCTGCTTGTACTTCCGGGCCAGATAGCCATCCAGGGCGTCACTAGCCGCCGCAACGACAAACAACACCAGCGAAACATACCGCGCCCACGGCATATACCGCGGGTCTTTCAGATGCAGCATCGCCATGACAAACGGGCCAATCAGCATCACCCGCATGATGGTAATCCGATTCGGCCATGTTAAACGCAGCTTGGTCATGATCAGCCCTGCCT
>CAZOCV010000035.1:0-16373 GCA_964578395.1 uncultured Pirellulales bacterium | reverse complement strand
ATGGTAATCCGATTCGGCCATGTTAAACGCAGCTTGGTCATGATCAGCCCTGCCTCGCTCTGGCTTAGACTCTTTACCGCAGATCAGTATCAAAATTTTAGCCACGAATTAACACGAATCTGCTCGAATTTATTTATACTTCGTGCTTCTTCTTGTCGCGGCGTAGTTACAAACGAAGCCGGACGTGGCTTCGTGGTAAATATCTGTATTTAATTTAAGCCGCAAGACGACGATGTTCGGGCGGGAAAAGCCTTCAGCTAATATGTCGCCCTGCAGCTTGTTTTCTCCTTACTTCTTATTTGTAATCGCTAATGCACGCTAATAAACGCGAATAATATTCATTTTCCCGATTTTTATCTACGTCTCCCATACTCAGCTCGTTTAGAAGAATTTTAAATTTCTTCAAAATAGTCAGAGTCGATTGCCTTTATCTGATAAGTGTTTGTAATCGATAATCCTACATTATTTTCAATCATCAAATCGGCGAGGTGCTCTCCATCTATGAGGATAATTTTATAATCAACTTGACCGACAAATTCATAAACGCTGTTTGGAAAAGTTGACGTTGTAATGAAAATCCCCTTCTTTGCTTTTTTAGAGGCAAGTGCTCCTGTAAAATCACGAATCTCTTTGAGCGGAACAGGATTTTCCCATCTCTTGGCTTGGAGATAGATTATATCAAGTCCAAGATTGTCCTCCTTGATTATTCCGTCAATTCCCCCATCTCCTGATTTGCCAATAGCTTGTCCTGCGTCTTTTCTTGAACCGCCATACCCCATTTTAATAAGTAGGTCTATCACAAGCCTTTCGAAAAATGTAGGTGAGCAGGATTTAACTATATCTAAAACCTCGTTAGATAATTCAGAACGGAGTTTTTGATAAGCGTATTCAAGTGATTCTTCCGGTGTCTGGTCTGTGTTGTTTTCCACTAGTTCAGATTTAGACGGAATTGTCTTTCCTTTATTTATTGACTTGAACTCTACAAATTCATTATAGCGTGCCAGAAACTTTGCTGTTATTTCGGATGGATTCTCCTCTAATAGTTTAAGCCCTTTATCGCTTATCTTAAAATGGGCTCTCTTTGGAGATATAACAAGCCCTGCCTTTTTCAAATAAGTTCTTGCCCAGCCTACTCTGTTTCTGAATATAGGTTGTAGTCCACTGGGCAAGAGTTCTCTTCGTTCTTCGTCAGTCAATCCAAATTGATTTTCTAAGACATCATGAATTTCATTAAGTCCATGTTCTTGGCCGTCTGCAAGAAGTTTGAGGAATGGTAACATTATCTTTTCATAAGTTGGTATCATTGTCGCCTTTTCAATTATATATCAATTATCATGTAAATTTAAAAGTCGCCTTTTGGGAGATCATTTTGCCTTAAATCCTTTAATCCGCATAAATTCGTGGCAAAAATAACTGTTTGGTTAATAAACGCACCCCCTTTGGATAAGTAATACCGGACGTTGGTTGCGTGTCCTTTGGCATAAACCACCACTTTCAAGCACTTAAGGGCCGATGGAAGAATTATAAGGTAAAGGGAATAAGGGGCAAGGGGAAAATCCTTTTGGGTTGACATGGTTATAAATCCTTATAAATCAAATACTTATTCACCAGGTCCGGCTTCCGGCTTCGTTTATAACTACGCCGTGATAAATCGTGACTACGCCGTGACAAGAAGAAGCACGAAGGAAAGGCTTAAAATTAGGTTTTCATCCGTGAAACCCGCGTAATCCGCGGTTAATATTATTGGCGTTTATTCGCGGTTAAAGAATAATCGACAGGATTTACAAGATTAAATCCGGTCAATCTTGTTCATCATGTCTATTTTTGCGATCTTTTGCGGCTAAAAAGGATTACCTGGGTTGCGGTTATAATATTACCTGGATCGCGGTACTATAAGTACTTTGATCGCGGTAATAGTAGTACTTGCGGACAAAGTTATTAAGTACGTGGGGAGCAAGTTGTTAAGTACATGGTGAGCCGGTTGTTAAGTACCTGGGTTGCGGGTAATTAAGTACCTGGGGAGCGTGTAGTTAAGTACCTGGGATGCGCATCCTTAAGTACTTCGAGAGCAGGTTCAGTAGTACCGGGGGGAAAAGTACTGGTAGTACTTCGGCGGAGTGTCCTATAAGTATGTTGGCCGCACGCGGTTGTTTTATGCTGATAGCCCCTTGGAGCCGCTGGGAGTTCAAGCTTGAGCTTGGCCGTTTACGGTGACGCGGGCTTCCAGCCCGCGTGCCTTTTTCGCGGCATAAACGTAGTTGGCGATGCGGAAGAACGCGGGCAAGGATGCCCGCGTCACGTGTGAGCAAACGGTCAGCCTGAAGGCCCAACTCCGAACATGTCTCGCTGTGTGGCAGCGACCATCGGGAGCGCGTGAGCGGCTGGGGATGCGGCGATGCGGTCCAGCCTTTGGCTGGATGCTCACGCGAGCGTGAGCATGGCGCCTAGAATGAAGAACCCAGGGTTTTCACCCTGGGCTATAGAATCGAAGAACCCCGGATTGTCAGCCGGGGCTATTTTACTTTATTGCGACTTCAGGGCTTCAGCGCCGCCAAGGACATCGAGCAGGTCCCCGGTGATCTGCGCTTGCCGCAGGCGGTTATACCGGCGGGAAAGCGCCTCAACCATCTGTTCGGCATTATCCGTAGCGGCCTTCATGGCCCGCATACGGGCGGAATGCTCAGAGGCGCTGGCGTCGAGGAAGCACTGGAAAAATTCCTGCCGCACAACCGCCGGGATGATCAGATTGAGCATCTCCTTTGCCGGCGGGGAAAACAGGTAGTTTTGGTTTTCCAGCCGCAGGTGTTTTCGTCGTTCGAAGTGATACTGGGCGGGGTCTTTCAACGGCAATAGCCGCTGCACGCAGGCGACATGCCGGGCCGCAGATTCAAACCGCGCATACGCCAACTCCACCCCGGCCAACTCCCCGGCACTGTAGCGATCCATGAGTTCATCGGCCACGCGCTCCACCGGTTTATACCGGAGTTTATCGCTCAACGACGTCAGCGGCCGGTCCACCTGGCGGTGATGAAACCGCAGCGAACTGATGCCTTTCTTGCCCCATACCCATAACTGGGGCTGTCGGCCTTCGGCTTCCATCTGCCCCAGACGCTGGAGGGCCAGGCGGATGACATTGGCGTTGTAGCCGCCGCACAGGCCGCGCTGGCTGGTGAGCACCACCAGCACCGCCCGCTGCCCACGAGGATTGTCGGCCAATAGCGGATGCTGCGGCGGAGTATGCCAGCTCATCATGGTGGTCAATATCCGGTAAAGCTGCTCGCTGTACGGCCGGGCGTCGCTGATGCGTTCAAACGCCCGGCGAAACCGGCTGGTGGAGATCATCTCCATCGTCCGCGTAATCTTGCGGATATTGAGCACCGATTTGCGACGGTCAACTATTTCCCGGGTTTTGGCCATAAACGCATATCATCCTGCTTAATCGCGCCTGTGTCATTCTGAGCGAAGCGAAGAATCTCTCTTCAATTATATAAGAGAGACCTTTGGCAGCGCTGAAGCTGACGCGGGACGGCTTTACTCGAACGTCTCGGCAAACTCCTTGATCGCTTTTTTAAACTGCTCCTTTAACTCATCACTGAAAGCACCCGCTCGCCGCAATTCCTCCAACAGCCCCACGTGATGTTTTCGCAGGTATTCGTGCATCTGTTTTTCAAAGCGGGTAATATTCGTCAGGCGGATATTATCGAGCAGGCCGGATGTGCCCGCCAGAATGCTGACAATCTGGTCGAATACATCCATCGGCTGGTATTGCGGCTGTTTGAGCAGTTCCACCATGTGATTGCCCCGGTCCAGTTGCGCCTGGGTGGTGGGGTCCAGTTCCGTACCCAACTGCGCGAACGCTTCCAGTTCCCGAAACTGGGCCAAATCCAGCCGCAGCATGCCGGCGATACTCTTCATGGCCTTGACCTGCGCCTTGCCGCCGACGCGGGATACACTGATGCCCACATCGACCGCCGGACGGACGCCGGCGAAGAACAGGTCCGGGCGAAGGTAAATCTGCCCGTCGGTAATCGAAATCACGTTGGTGGGAATGTAGGCCGAAACTTCGCCTTCGAGTGTCTCGACAATCGGCAGGGCCGTGAGCGACCCGCCGCCCAATTCATCGCTGAGCTTGACGGCCCGCTCCAGCAGACGGCTGTGCAGGTAAAACACATCGCCGGGGTACGCCTCGCGTCCCGGCGGCCGCCGCAGCAAAAGCGACACCTGCCGATAGGCCTGGGCCTGCTTGCTGAGGTCGTCATAGACGCACAGGGTATCGCGTTTTTCCTCGTACATAAAGTATTCCGCCATCGCGCAGCCCGCATAGGGAGCGATATATTGCAATGCCGCCGCCTCCGAGGCAGAGGATGTCACCACGATGGTGTAGTCCATCGCCCCGTAATGCCGCAGCGTCTCGACGACGCCGGCGACGGTGGATTCCTTCTGGCCGATGGCGACATAAACACAAATCACCCCTTTGCCCTTCTGGTTGATAATCGTATCGATGGCAATGGCGGTTTTGCCGGTTTTACGGTCGCCGATAATCAGTTCCCGCTGGCCGCGGCCGATGGGTATCATGGAATCAATACACTTAAGGCCTGTTTGCAGCGGCACTTGCACCGGCTGCCGTCCGGCCACACCCGGAGCAATAAGTTCCACCGGCCGGTGTTTGGTTGCGTTAATCGGGCCTTTGCCATCCACCGGCTCACCCAGGGGCGTTACCACCCGGCCGAGTAACTCCGGCCCGGCGGGCACATCCAGAAGCCTGCCCGTGCCGCGTACTTCGTCGCCTTCGCTGAGCTTGCGGAAATCGCCATAGATGACCGCACCGATGGAATCCTCTTCCAGATTAAACACCTGCCCGCGAATGCCGTGGGGGAACTCCAGAACTTCGCCCGCCATGGCGCCCGTCAGGCCATATATTCGCGCGATGCCGTCGCCAACTTCGATTACCCGGCCGACCTGGGCAACATCCAGCTTTTGCTCGAAACGGGAAATTTCCGCTTTTATGACACTGGCGATTTCATCCGTATTGAACGCCATGGTTACCTCATCGTTCTAAACCGCTGTTTGAATTGCGCCGTAAATTGTTTGAGTTTGGTGCGCACGGAACCGTCATACCGCCGGTCCCCCACGGTCACCACCATACCCCCGACAATAGCTTCATCGACTCGATGCGCTAAAACTATTTTTTTTCTCAAGGCACGGCTGAGTTCTTCATTCAACCGCGTCTGTTCCCTGGCTTCCAACGGTCGGGCCGTCACCACTTCGCCCCGAGATACTCCCTGTTGTTCATCCATCAGTATTTGAAATTGCCGGCCCACTTCACCGAACAACCCCAGCCGTCGCCGCCGCGCCAGCACCCGCAGAAACGATAAAACAACCTCGTTCACGCGCCCGGCGAACATCCGCACCAGTGCGGCCTCCTTGTCCTGCTTGTCGATGACGGGACTATCCAGAAAGCGTCTGAACCTTTCCTGCGTTTTGAGAAGGTCGCTCACGCTGCGCAGTTCATCGCTCACCGCCGCCAGCGTCCCTTTCTCCTGCGCGGCGTCGAAAACCGCCTGAGCGTATTCCCGCGCCGCATTTTGTTCAACATCATGTCCCATTCATACCCTGTGGGCCATAGACCCGCCTTCTCACAAATGGCGGGCACGGCCCGCGCTACCCGTCATTCCCGCGCAGGCGGGAATCCAGGATATTCGCCTGGACGCCCGATCGAAGTTGGGCATGACTTGGTAAAATCAAATGTCCTATTCATGTTGCTTTTGCATTTCATTCAGCGACCGGCGAATCAATTCCCGGTGTTCCTCATCGCCCAGCGTGCGCTGCAGAACCTTGCCCGCCAGGTCCGCCGCCAGGTCCGCCGTTCGTGTTTGTAAGGCCTCCAGCGCCTGCTGAGTGCTGCGGGCGATGTCGTCCTTTGCCTGTTGACGCAATTTCTCCGCTTCAGCGCGGGCGGCTTCCTCCAGCTTTAGCGCCGTTGCCTGAGCGTCGCGCCGGGCCTGAGCAACCATCTCCTGAGCCTGTCGCCGCGCCTCGGCGAGTTTATGGTCGTATTCTTCCATCGACGCATGGGCTTGAGCCTGGGCGGCGTCAGCGCTTTCAATCGCCCGTCGGATGCTGTCTTCCCGCTGCTGCAAATTCGTCAACAGCGGTTTCCAAGCAAACTTAAAAAGCACGGCCAGCAGGATAACAAATACCGCCAGCGTCAAAATCGCCAGCACGATATCGCCGGAAAATACGCCGACGTCGGCGGCTTCCCCGCCGTGTTCGTCCGCGGCGAACGCCGAGCGGGTTATCGCCAGCGCACACCATGACCAAAACCAAATACGAGCGTCTCTTCTGAACATTATTTACCCAATGCCATAAAACAGACAATCAGCGCAAAAAAGGTAAATCCTTCGATCAACGCCGCCGAAATCAACATGGTCGTAAAAATACGACCGCCTGCTTCCGGCTGACGCGCGATGCCGTCCACCGCGTTGCCCGCAATCATGCCGATTCCTTTAGCGGCGCCCATCACCACCAGGCCGCAGCCGATCGCCACGCCCACGAGCGCTAATCCCTTGTCGCCAATTAGTTGCACCGCTTCCGCCAACATCATACTTTCCATCATGTCAAATCCTCCGGGTCAATGTTCCGGATGCACCGCCGCACCGATAAACAATGCCGTCAAATAGGTAAAAATATACGCCTGTAAAAAAGCTACAAACAACTCCAGCATATCCAGCGCTGCACAGCCGACCGCCGTCACCAGCCCCAGCGCCATCAAACTCACCAGCGTTTTTGCCGCCAGGGTCAGTCCCAACAGAGCGGCGATTACGGTATGGCCCGCCAGCATATTGGCAAAAAGTCGAATCGCCAGGGCGAACGGTTTCACCAAGGCTCCGATTAATTCCAGAACATACATCACGGGAATCAGCGGCCAGGGCACAAGAGGAATAAAATTCTTAATATAGGCTTTAATCCCCTGCTGGCGTATCCCCGAAAAGTGAATCATGATAAAAGCACTTACCGCCAGTGCTCCCGTCACGTAGATATTCGCCGTCGCCGCCCCGCCGAGGTGCTGATAACGCCCCCTGGAAATCAAATAAATGATACTGTCGCTGGGAATCATTCCCAGCAGATTCATCGCCAGAATAAAGAAAAACAATGTCCACAAAAACGGCATGTAGCGATCGGTATGCGCTCCCAGGCTGGGTCGGGCCACCTGCTCGCGTAAAAACACACACACCGTTTCAATCACATTATAAAGCCCCGATGGCACAACGCTCCGCCGCCGCACCGCCCACGGAATAACCGCCAACAACAATACCGCCGCCGCGAGCACCATCACGACATGATTGGTCACAATCACTTCGTAACCGCCTGCGGACAACCGGAACAGTTCATGCTGCACCACATGACTGAGCGGATTACTCGAGGCCAGAATGTTCAAACCGAACCACATGTATTGACTTTTTTCGCCGCCAGCTCGCGGCGATGTTTCTCTGTTATCAGTTCACGCGCCAGCAGGATGACGGATCTCGTTTCCCATGCCAGCAATACCAAATAGCCTGCGGCCAATCCGGCCGCATATACGCCTATCATCGGCCGAACTACAAAAAACCAACCCACCCCCGCCGCCAGCGTCAGCACGGGACGAAAACCCGTTATCAGCAAACCTGCCTGAAGCAGCGTTTCCGCGCCGCCGTTCGCCGCCCATGCCGCCGGCAGCAGACTCAATACCCCCGCCACCCAGCATACCGTCAGCGCCCACGCCCACGCCGCCACACCCCGCCATCCCGCCGTCCATACCACCGGCCCTATCCCCAGTATAAATACCACCCCCACCCACAATCCGGCCTTCTTCGCCCAGTTACGCCACAGGCCTTGCCTGTTGCTTACTTCCGCCATTGAGCGGTGTCCTTATACAACAGGTACATCATACCTACAAAAGCGACCAGCATCAGCGCCACCATCAACCAGGGCCTGGTGCCGCAGTGCTTATCCAGCCGCCAGCCGCCATAAGCAAATATCGCCATCACACCAATCAGTTCTATGCCATATCCAAGCCAGCGAAAACTCTCCCGTCCAAAAGACGGTTCTTTCGCAGGAAAAGCATCCTGTTTTTGGCCGGAATCTTTCGCCATCCGCGACAAACCTGCCTATGCTTTCCAGCCGCCATTGATCAAAAGCATCTTCGCATAAAAGCTAATCAAGCAGCCTTTCAACGTCAATCATTATTTGGTTACGATGGCGGAGGAACCACCGGATTAAGGTTATAAATCATGGCCGTTTCATCACAACAATCCTTGCGCGGGCACTTAACGCAATCGGTCCAGACTTTTAATGGCAAATCATCATGGGGCACTTGCTCAAAGCCTATGGCTGCGAAAAACTTCGTCTCCAGGGTCAGGGCAAATACCCGCATCACCCCCAGCCGCCGGGCTTCCTCCAGGGCCGCCCGCACCAGTTCCTTGCCGATACCCCGGCCGCGCAGACCCGCCTCCACCGCCAGAGATCTTACCTCTGCGATATCCTTCCAATAAACATGCAATGCACAGCAACCCACAACCCGGCCATCCAGTTCATACACCAGGAAATCTCGTAAATGTTCATATAGCTCCACCGCCGGGCGAAACAGCATCTTGCCCAATTCGGCCGAGTCGTTAATCAGCGCCCGCATGGCTTCCACATCATTTACTATAGGTTTACGTATCATCCGTCTGGCCTGCTTCTCCGGAATCAAACGCGACACTGTACCCATCCTTATTATCGGTGGCAATGCCAAAATATCTCGAACTCCTTAATAAATGTACGTATAATTGGCTTTATGAATAACTTTGTTATCCAGCACCACACCCTGGCAACATCAGAACACTGGGATTTAATGCTTGAACAAACCAATGGCCTGGCCACTTGGCAAATACCTTTACCTCCCGAAAAGTGGGCCGACCAAACCACGGATTGCCGCAAACTGCCCGACCATCGTAAAACTTATCTCACCTACGAAGGCCCCGTAAGCAAGAACCGGGGCCAAGTCAATATAGTTTACAGGGGTATCTATAAACTAATAATTTCCACCGCTTCAGTCTGGAAATTGCAGCTTATAGGCGATATTTTGCGACTAAGTATTAACCTGGAACAAAACATGGAGGAACCGGATTCATGCGTATGGACACTCACCGCTTCGCCGCTATCCGACAAATAATTCTTTATCTCATCACCGGTATAACCGCTTTACTTTGCGGCTGTCAAAACGCCGACCCCTGGCCCACTATTAAAAAAGACGCTTGGGCGATGCCGGGTAACCTGCTCGATGAGAGCAAGGAAATGGTCAGTCAACCGGAAAATATAGCCATTCTCCTGGTTGGCGGCGGAGCATCAGGATATGTTCGCTGTGCCCATGACGATGAAATTGAAGACCATTTCGAGGGCCACCACACCTTCCCCCGCGATTTCACAATTGCTCAGGGGGCTATTGGCTCGCCTGTCTCACATTTTGGCTTGGCGACGGCCGGATATGCCTGGAGCCTGGCTGCCAATGATGAACATAACCGCACCGTCTGGCTTAGCACCCTGGAGGCCCTTTCCCTTAATGGCCTCTTAACCACAGGTCTGAAAGTCATTGCTCAGGACCACAGCCCCAACGGAGAAAGCCTCGCCTGGCCCAGCGGCCACACGTCCAGCAGCATCACCCTGGCCACCGTCATGAACGAATATTACGGCCCCTGGGTGGGCGTTCCCCTTTATGCCCTGAGCGGATTTGTCATGTATGAACGCATGGAAACCGGCGAACACTGGGCCAGTGACATTGTTTTTGGCGCAGCCCTGGGTTATGTCGTCGGCAAAACCGTCGCCGACCACTACAAACCGCAACTGTTCGGCATGGACGTTGCCCCTTATATGAGCGCCGACACCGGTGCTACGGGCCTGGCCCTGTACAAACGATTTTAGGGTATTCGCTTACAACTGCTCGTAACGCGAGCGATAAGACGTTTTACTGTTCATCAGGCTGGTCTTCGAGAGGACCTTCCGGCTCTGGGTTTTCGCCGAGGGTTTCACCTTCCTTGAGGAACAGATAGTACAACCGACCTTCCTGGCGGGTGGCGCCGGCCAGTTGCCCGGCCTCATCACCGACTCCCAGATAGATGTCGCAGCGTCCGGCCGCACGAATGGCGCCGCCGGTATCCTGGTCTAGCATCAGGCCGCGGAAGGGTTTGATGGAAACCGCGACATTTTCCATTCGGGGCATCTGCGTCACCACCAGAGTCAGGCAGCCGCGGGGAAAGATGCTCTTATCCGTGGCGATGGTCCGCCAGGGCGTCACCGGCTCATTAAGGCTGCCGTGCGGCGGGCCGTCAATAAAACGGAAAAACACAAAGCGAGGATTGCGGTTGATATAGATATCCGCCTCCTCCGGCTGGGATGCGAAATAGTCGATCATGGTCGTAAGGCTGAGCTTATCGGAGGGAATTTTACCGTCCTCGACCAGTTGCGAACCGATGCTGACGTAGTCATGGCCGTTATTCGCCTCGTAGCCGACGTTGACCATTTCGCCATCGGGCATCCGCAGCCGGGCGGAGCCTTGCACATGGGCAATATACACCTCGAAGGGGTCTTTCATCCAGACCAGTTCCCGCCCGCGGAGCATGCCGGAGGCCGGCAGTTCCGCACGGGATGGACAGGGCCGCATGCCGCCCGCACCTTCGCAGCCCAGAACGTTGCCATCGTCATCCTTGACCAGCCCTTCAGGCGCCTTGTAAAGCGGGTAACGATACACATTATCCGCCTTGCGGGAGCCATCAAAAATCGGCGTATAGTAGCCGGTAAACAGCACCGTGCCTTTGTTGTCACAGCCGACCGATTCATAGACGTCGAACTTTTCGCGGATAACCGCAGCCCGCTGGGAGGCGGTCATGTTGGTCTTGAGCAGTTCCAGAAACGCCTCCAGGCTCACTACGGCCCGCTCATGGGTAATCTCGCCGCAGGGGAAATACCGCTGACTGGACGGTTTGGCCAGGTAATTGAGGCTGTTATCAATGGCCTGAGAGAGTTGATGGGTATTCAGGCAGGCCGCCGTAAAATCGGGAATCGCCGCCGGGTCGGTTATTTTTCGCAGGGCCGTCTCGCCCGGAGCCAACTGATGATCATACGGCGCCGCTTTGTCCCGCGTACACCCCGCTAGCATCCCCGCCGCCAATACCGTAATAATCAGGTAGTTACGCATCCTTGCATCTCCTAAAAAAAGGTCTATATTTATAAATCCGTTTATTATTCTACTCCCCTACCCCCCCTATCGGCAAGAAACTATTGCCATAACATTTGAAAGACGCCAATCAGCAAATGTCCATATTGATATATCCGCCATGGGTGCAAATGCAAGGCTAATGAATCCATCCACGGCGGTGTTGGTCGGGCACGGATACATTATGCCAGCGGTGGCGGCGGACGAGAAACCACCAGGGGCCGCAGAAAAACCACAGGGGCAGGCTGCTTACATATTCGCATTCCATCCTGACGGCCTCAGCAAAGGTCTGCTCAAAAGGCAGGTCCTGCTGCACTAGTTGGGCGCTGAGGTTGTCCATAAGGTAATTTTCCGCTTCGATGTGTGCGGCCCAGCGCTGGTCTATATCCCGATTAGAAAAGGATTGCATATAACTGCCGCACCGCTTGGGAAAAAAATGACCGTCGGTTGTTGACCCGGTGGTCAGGCCGACTTTATCGGCGAAAATGGTTACAAAATCGAAACATTCTTTTTGTATCTGCCCGGAAGCCTGCACCAGATAACGGCAAAAGAACGTCGGCCGGTCCATCCGCTGCCAGGCGGACATAAGTGTGCGAATCATACCCACTTTTATCGTATAGTTGCCCAAAAAGGCAAAACCGTTGGCCACAGCCCAGGCGTCGGCCGTTTGGGGCGGCGATGCTTCATCCATCGGCTGAAGCTCCAGACGGCGCATGAGAAAATTCTGACGCACCATGGTGACATTTATCACCACAAACATTATTGCCGCCATTGCCAAAAAGCCGTAAATAATCGCCATAGCAACTTTCCCTGTATGATGGTATCAGACGTAAATCGCAGCCAACACCGTTGACCTTCACTACGGCCGGTAGTTCTGAGCGATGGGCATACGTCGGCCGAAACCGAAAGCGCGGCTGGTGACCTTCAGACCGGGAGCGGCCTGTTTGCGTTTGTATTCGCTGCGGTCCACCAGATGAATAACGCGAACCACCGTAGCGTCATCAAAACCCGCGGCGACTATTTCATCACGCGATTGTTCCAGTTCCACATAGCGGCGGAGAATTTCATCAAGTATTTCATACGGCGGCAGCGAATCCTGATCGGTCTGATTGGGTCTAAGCTCAGCCGAAGGCGGCTTGGTAATGCTCGACAGCGGTATGACCTCGCCGCCGCGGTTAATGAAGCGGGCCAGTTCGTAAATCATGGTTTTGGGCACATCGCTGATAACGGCCAGTCCGCCGGCCATATCGCCGTATAGGGTGCAGTAACCCACGGCCAGTTCGCTCTTGTTGCCGGTGGTCAGCAGCAGGCAGCCGAATTTATTGCTCAGGGACATGAGAATGTTGCCCCGCAAACGGGCCTGAATATTTTCTTCGGTGATATCCGGTTCCCGGCCGGCAAACACCTCCGCGAGGACGGTTTCCATCGCGGCGTGGGCGGGTTCGATAGGAATAGTAAGATAACGAATTTTAAGGTTGCCAGCCAGCGTTGCGGCGTCGGCAAGGCTGTGGTCGCTGGAATAGCGGCTGGGCATGGCGACGCCGGTGACATGTTCGCAGCCTAGCGATTCCACGGCCAGGGCGGCGACAACGGCCGAATCAATACCGCCGCTAAGGCCGATGATTACATTCTTAAAGCCGCACTTGCGGACATAATCCCGCAGCCCCAGCACCAGCGCAGCGTGAATCGAGGCAATACCCTCTTGCCCCAGCTCGCGACGCGCTCCGGCCGGATTTTCCAGATCGACCAGCAATACATCCTCGGAAAAATCCTTGGCCTGGGCCAAAACCTTGCCATTGGCGTCGATATAGCAACTGTTGCCGTCGAAAATCAGTTCATCATTGCCTCCCACCTGATTGACATAGGCCAGGGGCAGCCGGTAGCGGCGGCAGTGCTCGCCAAAATAAAAGTGGCGATAGACGGGTTTGCCCAACACGAAAGGCGAAGCCGATATATTCACCACCAAATCCACTCCCGCCTCGGCCAGTTCCGCCAGCGGCCGGAGGTCATACAACGACCGTTTGGCGTCCTGCGGCCCCTGCCAGATATCTTCACAAATCGTCAGACCAATGCGCTTGCCGCCAAACTCCGCCACCTGCGGCGAATGGGCCGGTTCGAAATACCGCCGCTCATCGAATACATCATACGTCGGCAATAATTGCTTGTAATAGGTTTGCACCACCCGCCCCTCGGCCAGCAGTGCTGCGGCGTTGTGCAAGGCCGGACCGGTCGGCCCCTCGTGGGGACAGGCGTAGCCGACAATGGCTCCGCAACCACGGCAGGAGCGGGCCAGTTCCTCCACCGCTTTCTGATTGTCCGCGATAAAACGCGGCTTAAGCAGTAAATCCTTGGGGGGATACCCCACCACGGATAGTTCGCTGAAAATGACCAGATTCGCCCCCTGCCCGGCCGCACGCGCTATTATCTCGGCCATCCGGGCGGTATTCGCCCTGATGTCGCCCACCACCGGATTCATCTGTGCCAACGCCAGCTTCATTTACTTTTTCCTTCAAACCTGAATTAAAGCCATCCTCAAGCCATTGGTCAAGAAGGAGAAATCTGCCCGGCCATATTTCCTTCATGCAGGATAAGGGGTATATTCAGACTTAAATAAATCGCTTATAAACATTGAGTGTTTCGCGGGCGGCGCGCTGCCAGGAAAATTCATTAGCGCGTTTTCGACCGGCGGCAATGAGGTTCTGGCGCAGCGGCTCATCATCGACAATCTGCATCATGGCGTCCGCGATGGCTTCTTTGTCCTGCGGCTCCACCAGCAAGGCCGCGTCGCCGGCAACTTCCGGCATGGAACTGCAATTGCTGGTAATCACCGGACAGCCCGCGGCCATCGCCTCCAGAATCGGCAGGCCGAAGCCTTCGAAAAAACTGGTAAAAACCATCGCGCAGGCATTTTGCAGCAACGCATCAAAATTCGACAGTGGCCCCGTCACCACGATACGGTCCGAATGCGGAATCGCGCTATCCAGGGGTAATCGTCCCATGAGCACCAGACGAAAATCATCGGGAAACCGCCCGCACGCCGACAAAAAAGCATTCACAATATTCGGTATATTTTTCCGCTTGTCGTACGAAGAAAACGCCACAAAATATCGGCCCGGCGTCAGGAGAAATTGACGCAGTTGCGCCTGAGGGTCCTCCGGAGTTTTCGGTCCGCGGCCCTGCGGCCTGAATATCTCCGGCAAAGGCCCGCCATGATAAACCACATCGATGCGATCTTCCGGGATGCGAAACAATTCCATCAAATCCCGCCGAGTGGCGCAGGAAATGGCGATAAAATGATCGGCGGTTTTAATAGCGTGTTCAAATGGCGCCAGCTTGGAATCCGGATACAGGTCGGGGTAACGGTAACGCCGCAAATCATGAACCGTCAACACGCGCGGCCGGCGCTGCACGGGCGGCATGAGATGATGATTGGCGTGATAAACATCGAACGGCCCGGTCATACGCTGCAAAGCCGGCCATTCGCATATTCGCCACCAGCTTTGCCAATGCCGCGTTTTGAAACGGGTTACGGCCCAGCGAACATGGAGCGCTTCGGGCACACCCGCCAGTTCCTCCCGCGCCAACCAGTGGCGTCGGCTGCAAAACAGCGTTATCTCCGGCCGGTCTGAAAGCTGGGTAAAACCCGACAGCAAACCGGCCCCATAGGTAAAGAACCCTGAAGGCCGTTCCCGCAATACGGAATCTATTTCAAAAACAACCCGCATCATCCACCGGGCTAACTTTTATCTTGGCCCACAACCTCAGTTGTGGGTTGTAGGGTTACGAATCGTTACCAGTTGCTGCACAAGATGCGATTGGCCTGTCAGGGCGTCGGTGAAGGTTAGCTTAATCGTCAAATCGTTATGAGCGGGAGTAAAATCCCCGCCAAACGGTATCTCGAATTTATAATGATCCGCCAAAAAACCACCCAGCCAACAGGAAGCTGTCTCCGCCAGCGTAAAATGCCGGCGATAGATGCAAGGCTGCTGAGTTTGGGCTAAATCCCAGATTTCCAGGTCCACTTCACCGGCGGCCTTGATCACGTCGTCGGCGCGATCCCGCAGCACCAGGTACACCTTAAGCCGGTCATCCCGACCATCTTTGTCATCATCGAAGCCGCCGGTAAAACGCCCCAGTTCGATGCGCTCCGCCCGAATCAGATGGTCCATGCGCTCGCCTGAAATTTGGCGCAAATTCGCAATGTCCCGCTCCAACTCTGCGTTGCGAACCTGTGCCTCCTGAAGCTGCCGCTGCAAAATCTGCTGCTGTTCCTGGCATTGCTGCAATTGCCCCAGCGGATCATTCGGGCCGGATTTCTGACACCCTGCCAGCATCATCCCGCTGATGAACGCCAAAAAGAAACGCCGCTTGCCGTTGAACCCTCGACGAGCGACGTTTATTACCTGCCAGCTTCCCTGGGCCATCATTGCAGACCGTCCCATACCAAAAGAATCAGTTCTTTTTCTCATCCGGCGCTTTTTCCGGCATTTTTTGCAGAATCGAATCGGCAACGCCATACTCGACGGCCTGCGTGGCGTCGAGCCAGTAATTGCGGTCGCAGTGTTTCTCGACGGTGTCGATATCCTTACCGGTATGCTGGCTGATAATATTATACAGCCGCCGCCGCACGCGAATCATTTCTTCGGCTTCAATCTGCAGATCCGTGGCGGGACCGGTAATGCGGCCGCGAATCAGCGGCTGATGCAGCAATACGCTCGAACAGGGCAACACGTAACGCTTGCCCTTGGTCCCGCCCAGCAGCAGCACCGCTCCCATACTGGCCGCCAGACCGACGCAATAGGTGCGTACGTCGCAGCGCAGAAAACGCATGGTGTCGTAAATCGCCAGGCCCGCCGTTACCGAACCGCCGGGCGAATTAATATAAAAGTGAATATCCGCCGTGGCGTCTTCGTTACTCAAAAAAAGCATCTGGGCGACGACCAGATTGGCGTCTTCATCATCAATGGGACCGCCTAGAAAAACAATACGGTCCCGCAACAGCCGTGAATAAATATCATACGCCCGTTCTCCCCTTCCGGTCGTTTCCACTACAATGGGCACCAGATTCGACATATTCTGTTTCCTTATTTGGAAGTTTTCTTGGCTTCTTCGTGCAGCACTTCGTCAATCAATCCGTAGGCCA
>CAZOCV010000034.1:4603-21223 GCA_964578395.1 uncultured Pirellulales bacterium | reverse complement strand
AAGAATACGCTTAGCAGCTAAAGCCAGGCAACTCCGCCGGAAAATGTTGGACCAAGGTACCGTTCTTTTTACGCCTGACACTGTAATACGGTGGTATCAGAAGCTCATCGCTCAAAAGTATGACGGGAGCATGCGGCGTGGCAAAGCAGGCCGACCACCCATTAGTCAGGACATTATCGATCTTGTGGTTCGATTTAAGAAAGAAAATCTACGTTGGGGTTATCAGAAAATTACTGATCAGATTGTTTATCTGGGACATGAAGTCAGTAAGTCTACGGTCAAAAATATTCTGATTGAAAACAGTCTTGATCCCGAACCGGATTTAACGGTGCGGTCCACGTGGCATGAATTTATTCGCAGTCATTGGGAGGTATTGTCTGCCTGCGATTTCTTTACCCTGGAACTGCTGGCAGGTCGAAAACGGATCCGGTGTACGGTTTTCTTTGTCATGGAACTCTGCACACGGAAAGTATTCATTGCTCCGATCAAACTACAGCCAGAGGGCGAATATATGAAGCAGGTAGCAAGCATAGTAACTGATTTTGAAGAGGGATATGTCCTGAAAAATTATTGTGAGTATTCTCATCACGAGAGGATTCCTCAATCGCTGGGACGAACCATTGAGCCGAAACACGTACTTGATGATAGGGCTGAGATACCATGTATTGAACGACTGGGCGGCTTGCTCAAGTCCTATCACCGATTAGCCGCCTGATCGTCTACCCCTCATCAGACACCGCCCGGCACTCTCAACGAAATCGGTCTGCCAAAAATTACTGGTTGGAATCGTTTGCCAGTATCGTGGTTTAACCATCTTCGCTTCAAGCCGACATTTTCGGACGAAGTTTTTGCTATTAACTTGCCAAAGAACAAAAAGTTGGATCATGATGAATATTTGCACTCTACAGGAATTGCGTTAATGCTTCAGGGTGAAATAACGATATTCTGTGATGATGTTCATATTTGGCAGGTGATGGATAATTAACAGCGATATTCCTAATAATAGCATTATATATATAACTATGGTTTGTTACCAAACTGTCATTCTTGGAAAAAGTGGGTCACTGAGTGGGTCAGTCGTCACTTGGTGATGACTTATTATGTACTGCTCAGCAACTTGCGAACCACTGGTAAACCTTATTTTTAGCCCTAAAATACGCTTGTAACATGCTGTTATACAAGGTGTTATGAGCTATATGCCGTTCTCCGGAGCCAAAGGTTACAGGTTCGAATCCTGTCGGGGACGGTTGTAAGTCCTTTCTGTAAAATGGGTTAAATTATTTTTTTGTTGTTGCTAAGGTGCCAATTTTCTCAAAGTGGGTCAGTCAGGTTGAATCTCAGGTTTGTCAAATAGCGTTATACGACAAAATGATAAATAGGTGATCTTGTAAAATAAGACTATAAATATATCTAAAACAAAGACTTATAATTATTTTTATAATAAATATATTAGTTATAGTTGTTTGTGTTTTCATAACCTTCAAGTGCAAAGGACAAAGGTTATAACGTATAGTTTATTCCGTAAAATCTTTATTACTTTTAGTTCCGGTCTTCACATTTTTTTCTTGATTTAACTGTTGACGGTGTCACAAATAATAGTGTACTATTTGTGACATATGGTTAAGGTCTGTTTATGAATAAAGTTCGAGAGCAAGTTGAGAAAAGGATTACCGATGTCGGCCCTGGCTATGTCTTTACGCGGAAAGATTTGCAAGATATAGCGTCCGCCGGCTCTATTGGCCAAATTCTATCCAGATTAGTCAGGGATGGCATCATTCGGAAAATCGGGCGGGGGTTATTTGATTATCCCAAGGTAAATCCTGTGCTTGGAGGCGAGCTTAGCCCTGATATGGATCTTGCCGCGCAGGCTATCGCCAGGAAGTTCAGGTGGACTATTCTCCCATTTGGAAATTTGGCCGCAAATCGATTAGGCCTGTCTCAGCAGGTTCCGGCAAAGTATGTTTACCTGTCGAATGGTCCCACAAAACAAACCAAGGTTGGTAACAGGACGATCCATTTTAAGCATGCTCGCCCCAAGGAAATCTATGCCGACAGTGAGATTTCCGGATTAGTTGTTCAGGCACTAAGGTATTTTGGTAAGGATAATGTGAACGATAATACTATTGCACATCTGAAGAATAATTTATCCCATGAAGAGAAAAAAGAACTTCTAAAACAAATGCACTATAGCGCCGAGTGGATTTATGAAATTGTACAACGAATAACAAAGGATTAACTGTGGATAAAGTTGCTCAACTGGATCGATCTGATAGAGCCGACCTCTTCAATGAAACGGCGGCGCTTATGGGGTTACATCCGGTTATTGTCGAAAAGGATTTCTGGGCCTGCTGGATACTAAAGCAATTGTTCACAATTACATATTTTTCAGACAGGCTGGTCTTTAAAGGCGGCACAAGCTTATCCAAGTGTTTCAATTTGATTCAGCGGTTTTCAGAAGATATAGATATCGCCGTGAATTTTGAAAAACTCGGTTATTCTGATGGAAAAGATCCCCGTCAAAAGGAACTTTCACATGCAAAGCGTGCGATCTTGCTCAAGGAAATGCTGATAACATGCCGGGGTTATATTGTGAATGATTTATTGCCTGTTTTGACCGCAAGGATTCACGAAATATTGTTGGAAGATGACTGGCAACTTCAGGTTGATCCGACAGATGGCAATATGGTTGTATTTGCATATCCTGCATCTCTGCAAACCGGACTCGACTACATTCGTCCCGGTGTTATTTTGGAATTAGGCACGCATGCAGAACCTGTACCAAATGAAAACTATGACATCCAGCCGTATGCCGCAGAGTATTTCCCGGATCTTTTTTTGCAGCCCAAGTGTTCCATTGCAACGGTGGTTGCTAGACGAACATTCTGGGAAAAAGCAACCATACTCCATGCCGAATACCATAGACCTCTTGATAAACCCATGCCTTTGCGTTATTCCCGCCATTATGCCGATGTCGCTCAGATGGGGAAAACCGGAATTGTTGATGAAGCTCTACGGGATATGGATTTGCTCAAAAAGGTAACAACCCATAAAGATATGTTTTATCATTGTGGGTGGGCCAGATATGACTCGGCGGTGCCAGGAAGTTTCCATTTAACACCTCCTCAAGAAAGGCTTTCGGCCATAAAGCGAGATTATCGTAACATGACTGCAATGTTTTTCAATGAACCACCCAACATTGAAGACATCCTGCACCAGCTCTCTGTTCTTGAAAGACAAATTAACCGTTCGTAATGAAATCTTAAATGACAAGTTTGGAAAATAATGCGTATAACCGACCCCCCAAAATCGCCGGATTCCAGAGTTGGTCTCAAAACAACCTTGGATTTAAAACGGCTTACAAAGTATTCTTAATGGTTCGAAGTTCATAACAACGCAAGTTGTGCTGGAAATATGAATGTACGGAAGTATTTCTGCTTCTTTTGGAGTGATTATGGCGGTCAAAAGAAAAATCAGTCAAAACGTCAACAAGATAGATATTGTTGAAGAAACCAGAGATATTATTGACGGTGCTGTCTGTCCGGGACGTTTTATCAGTCATTACGAAGAATATGAGTATATCGGTGAATTAGAAGAAGCTCGTGAATACTTGAGAGGCATGTCAACGGATAAGCGTTTTTATTCAGCGGCTACAGAGCTGTATGAGTATTTTATCGCTTCATGCTATGAAAAGATAGAAGAGATTGACACCGAAACCCAATTTCATGATTTTGTGGAGTCGTTGTTTGCTGACTGGATACAGGTTCGACAAATCTCCGGCTGCAGCGGTGAAGAGACATTACGGTTATTATCTAATTGGGAGCAAGATGATAGCTACTGCCTCTGCATTTCACCGGGCGAAGCAGCAAAAGCCATGGATGGTACGTGCAGGAAGATTTACAAAAAACACCTGCTGGAGCAGTTTGAACAATCTTTTGCCGAGGAACCCCAAAGAGACGCTGAAGATTTTTCCGGTTTATCCTGGAACGTCCGCAAAATCGCGTCAAATCTGAAAGATGTTTACCGTGTCACTAAAGACGCGAGTGCCTATGTTCAGTTGTGTGAGAAATTAGAGGCGTCGCCGCGCGACTGTGAGAATATTGCAAACATTTTTAAAGAAAAACGAAAATATGACAAGGCTTTAGCATGGATCGAAAAAGGATTGTCTCAGGAGAAAAAACGTGATTGGCGCAACGAGCGTTCAGACGCCTTGGAAAAATTGAAAATAGAATTACTGGCCAGGGTTGGACAGAAGGAAGAATCCATAAGATTGATGTGGCAAAAATTTCAGAATTATCCCTGTGACACTTATTACCATGAACTGATGAAATATATCCCGAAAGATCAGAAAACAAAGTGGCAAAAAAAAGCAATAAAAGCGGCATACGGCTCCAAACTGGATAACGGTATTATACGTTTGCTTTCAGAGTTGAAAGAATATGCGAAGCTGGCGCAGTTAATCATTAAAGCTGATGAAAATACTCTGGAGAGTCTTTTCTACCATGATGCCGTTATTGTTGCAGAAAAGCTGGAAAAGAAGTACAAGAAGGCTGCCGCAAAGCTTTATTTGGCCTTGACCATGGATATTGTTAAAGCCGGTCGGAGTAAAGCTTACAACTATGCGTTAAAATATTGCCAAAAGCTCAAAATTCTGTACGGGGAAACCAGGCAACAGAAGAGTTGGGATGAATTGGTCGATTATTTTCAAAGAAATCATGGTCGGAAATACAGTCTTATGAATGGCTTTAAGAAAATTGATGAAGGTGTAAATGAACAAGGGGTAAACTCGCTGCAAAAACGAGTCAACCAAAGATTGAGAAAAATAAGACAACAGGAAGCCGGCCGTAATGATAAAATTATATGAAAGGCAATGCTCATGAAATCTGATTATAGCGATCTGGAAATACTGGCCGCAAAAAAAGAAAAAGAAAACTGGCGGTTTCGCGGTTTCCTGAAGTTTTATGACGGCATGACGGATGAAGAGCTTGATGCGCTGGTGTTTAAGATCGCCGATGAGGTTGGCTCTGGGATTGACTGCACCCGGTGCGGCAGATGCTGCACCAAACTTAAGCCGGTGTGTTCAGATCAAGACCAGCAGCGGCTGGTGACCGGGTTGTCAATCACTGTAGAACAGCTACGAGAGCAGTATCTGGAATATGATGAATCGGACGGCGAACCGGGCTGGAACATCAAGCAATCGCCCTGCCCGTTCCTTCAGGACAAAAAATGCGCCGTTTACGAGAACCGCCCGGATAATTGCCGTGAGTACCCTTATTTGCACAAGGCGGAGTTCAATTACAGAACCTGGGGTATGATCGAGCGAACGTTCACTTGCCCGATTGTCTTTGGGGTCATGGAAGAACTCAAAAAGAAATTGAACTTCCATTAATATTTAAGGAATGTCATCGCTGACAAGTGCCTCATCGAATGGGTCGGTCGTTACGAGGCGGCAACAAGTTATGTACGGCTCAGTGACTTGTAAACCTTATTTGGGCTCCAAAAAAGCTTGTAAGGTCTATATGACAGGTTTTATGAACGATGGAACATTCTCCGGAGCCAAAGGTTACAGGTTCGAATCCTGTCGGGGACGGTTCCGGGCATGAGGGGAGCGCATAAAAATGGCTCAGGCCTCACAACAGGAAATATGGATTCATTCTTCCTGTCGGAGGCCCGGGCCTCGAAGAGTTCGCCGCTATGACGAACTCGTGATGATCCGATTGGGCAGGCTCAGAGTATAACCGCTCTGGTCCTGCCCGTTCGGTCGGGACAGTGTCTTTCGGCCAAAATTCACTGTCCCTTAAGGTTCGCCACCTGACTGGGTTGCGCAGCTCGAGATACACTCGTCAGAGCCGAACGCGACCGAGGTTATGCCCGGCCAATGGCCGGCTCGAAACGGGGTATCCCGTGTGAGCCGGCAGGTTAGCCAAGCAGCGCCAGGACGCTCTGCGGCATCGAATTGGCAATGGAAAGAATCGACGTATTGGCCTGCACCAGTATCTGGGCACGGGTAAGGGCGGACGTTTCCGAAGCAAAGTCCGCATCGCGAATCGCCGATTCACTGGCCGTAACATTTTCCAGCGTTACGCTGAGACTATTTATATTGGTTTCCAGAATATTCTTCTGGAAGGCGCCCAAGCGCCCGCGAAGAGTACTGATATCTTTGATGGCACTGTCAATAATGTGCTGGGCGGTAAAGAGATTACTGCTGCCGAGGGCGTTGTCCATACCGCTCTTGAGGGTGTTAAGATACCCGTCAATGGGATTGCCCAACTGGCCGGGGGCAACACTGGTAATCCCGACGGATTCCATGCCGATGGCATCCACGCGCGGACCGATAGCAAAATCTGCGCCGCCGCCGGTTACGCCAAAGGATACGCTCCAGTCAACCGCGGATAAGGCCGCGGTGGGATCCAGGTCCAGTTCCGCATCCAGCATCGATGTGCGGATCGTTATTTTCTTGCCATCACCAATGGCGGAAGCTCCATTCACCGTGGCGACGATATCTGTACCATAATCCTTGTCATCCGTCGTTGCGGTTTGGGCTTCGTTGTACACCAACAAGCCCGTTGCTTCCGAATCCTGCTGCGTGGGATTGCCGCCGTTATCCAGAATTTTTACGCTGACGTAGGCATCGGAGCCGAAATCTCTGCTTCGCAGTACGAGAGACGAGCCATTGGCTGATAATGCCGCGCTGACGCCGGTGACTTCCGCCACCGCATTAACGGCGATTATCACATCGGCCCGCGCTGTGCCGGCGGCAAAGGTGATAT
The DNA here is from genome assembly GCA_964578395.1 of uncultured Pirellulales bacterium. Lineage (GTDB taxonomy): Bacteria > Planctomycetota > Phycisphaerae > Sedimentisphaerales > SM23-30 > JAFGBA01. Next base: position 14,456 of record CAZOCV010000034.1, on the reverse strand, counting down.
CCGTCGTGCCGCGGCCGGACCCGATTTGCAGAGTCATATCCGCCGTGGATACGGTAGCACCGGACAAAAACATCCTGCCGGTATTGGCGGCCGTGGTGCGCGAGATGACGACGGTCATAGCCGCGCCATCAATCAGCTTGGCGGCGTTGATATTGACCTCATCGACATAACTGTCAAACGTGGCCGGGGTACTCGTGGTATAAGCGAAGTTGCCGTTGAGCAGCTTCATGCCCTCGAATTCGGTGGCATTGGCAATGCGGCTGATAGAGTTGATCGCCGAATCCACCTGAAGCTGATTGGCGTCAATCTCTTCCTGAGATAGAGCGCCTTTATTGGCGGTTTCCACCAGGAGTGATTTGATATCCACCAAGAGGGCGGATATTTCATTGAGGGCGCCTTCTGCTGTCGCGATCACACTGGAAGCACGAGTGGAGTTGTCAATCGCGCTGGAAAGCCCCGCCATTTCGGAACGAAGGTTTTCCGATGCGATTAATCCCGCCGGATCGTCTTTTCCGGTGTTGATGCGCAGGCCGGAAGAAAGGCGCTGTAATCGAACACTTAAGTCACTGTTGTTAGCGACCAGTTTGCTGATCGCGTTCATCGAGGCGATGTTGGTATTAATTCGCGACATGGCTTATCCTCCGCGACAAGACAGACGAGTCAACTCGTCCGCTCAGGCCCTGAACCTTTTAATTGCGTGTCCTGGATCAGACCTGAAGGATGCCGGACAGGCCACACTCCTGGGATGATGATTTTCGCCCTTATCCATCATCTTTTGGAGCTTCATTGGTGCGGCGCGAAATCCCGCGATTTCGCCGTCCTGGGCCGCTATCCAACTGGCACTGCCTTGGTGAACCGTTTCCGCTGAGACGGAGACGATCCAATACTATATTCTTTTGTAAGGTCGGTTCAAAAAACCGTGTGCGGTATGCAGGCGGGGTTCCACCTCACGGTTGCTGCATACAGGCCGATGTTACTCGACCTGTCCGTCATTGCGACGGACGAAGGGATAAAACAACTCCGTTGCAAATTCCCTTTTGCCGTCGAACACCACCGAGCCATCCGGCCCGTCGTCCTGGGTTCGACGCTCATCCATGAGTCTTTTCAGACTCGCAACTCGCCGCATCCTGCAAGCAACCCGGAATTGCTCGCCTCGAAAGGAAGCCACTTGTTGCTTTGAGTTTTTCGACCAGACCTTAAGCGAAACTTTAGTACGAGCGATAATATTTTAAAAAAATTCGTTATAGGACGCTTGGCCTGTTTCCATGTCCGATAATAACCGTTATGAAAGCTTATTCGGACGAAAACCGCCCCTGCCCGCCTGCCCCCAATTTAGGTCCGATAACCCGCCATTAGCCATTTTTACGGAGTTCTGCGCAAAAAAATACCTAAAAAGCAGCGTCCGGTACGGCCTATAACCGCACCGGACGCTCACTTTTCAGGCTACATGAGTATCAAGTTTTTGAATTAACCCAGCAGTGACAGAACACTCTGCGGGGCGTAATTCGCCTGGGCCAATACGCTGGTAGCAGCATTGACCAGAATCTGGTTACGGGTAAGAGTCGCCGTCTCCGTGGCGAAATCGGTGTCACGAATGGCCGATTCAGCCGCCGACAGGTTCTCTTTGGTAACCTTCAGCGAATTCAGGGTTGTTTCCACAACGTTCTTCTGGAATGAACCCAGACGACCACGCAGGGTGGAAATGTCCTTAATGGCGCTCGATACAATCTTCTGAGCGGTATAGAGGTTATTGCCGCTGAGGTTATTGTTACCGCCGCTCTTGAGGGTGCTCAGGAAACCATCGGTGGTATTGCCCAATTGCGTTGCGGCAATATTCTGGATGCCGATGGACTCCATGCCGTTGGCTTCCACCAGGGCGCCCAGAGCAAAATCTGCGCCGCCGCCGGTAACGCCAAAAGCGATGTTCCAGTCCACAGCCGACAGGGCGGCCGCGGCGTCCAGATCAAATTCGGCTTCCAACATGGACGTACGAATGGTCAATTTCTTGCCGTCGCCGGTTGTCGATGTGCCATTGACCGTGGCGACAACATCAACGCCATAATCCTTGCCATCCAGCGTTTCGGTTCCGGCTTCATCCAGCACGACCATACCGGTCGCTTCGGAATCCTGCTGAGTAACCGAACCACCGTTATCCAAAAGTTTGACGCTGACAAAGGCATCGGAACCGAAATCACGGCTGCGCAGCAATACCGTTGTGGTATTGGTGGACAGTGCCGCACTAACGCCCGTGACTTCCGCCACAGCGTTGATGGCCGTGATGACATTGGCGCGCGACGTGCCGGCGGCAAAGGTAAGATCTGTCGTGCCGCGGCCGGAGCCAATCTGCAGCGTTAAATCCGCGCTCGATATCGTAGCGCCGGACATGGCCATAAAGCCGGTGTTGGCGGCGCTGGTGCGGGCGATGGTCACCGTCATGGCGGCACCGTCAATCAGCTTGGCGCTGTGGATGTTCGCCTCATCGACATAATCGCTGAAAGTGGTCGGCGTGCTGGTCGTATAGGCCAGGCTGCCGTTCAACAGTTTGATGCCTTCGAACTCGGTGGTGTTGGAAATACGGTTGATACTATTAATAATAGAGTCAACCTGGAGCTGATTGGCGTCAATTTCCTCGCTGCTCATACCGCCGGTGTTGGCCACTTCGGTCAACAGGCCCTGCAAATCCAGCAGCAGCGAACTGACTTCAATCAGGGCGCCTTCGGCGGTGCCCACAATGTTCACGGCGCGGTCGGCGTTCTTGATAGCCGCTTCCGTGCCCGTGATTTGTTTGCGCAGGTTTTCGGACGCGATCAAACCGGCCGGATCATCCGCACCGCGATTAATGCGTAAACCTGTGCTCAGACGTTCCAAGGATTTGCTTAACGCCTGATTGTTCGTGTTCAAAATACGCGACCCGATCATTGCACTTACGTTGGTGTTTATTCTGCTCATTTGTAAACCTCCAAGGTTTTGTTTGACGGACCGATAAGTTACTGCCGGGTTCTTTTCTGCCTGAGGTTCTGCGTCCTTCAGGCGTTGCTTTGGTTATCGGTTTCGTCGGGGTGTTTATGTTTGGTCTCAACTAAACCAGTTACTCTATATTCAAACGAACGGCACTCAGGTGGTTCAGCGGTCCACCTGCAACCGACGATTACTTCATACGCATTCCTCCTGATTCAAACTGTCTGTTTTCACGTCTGGCTTCCTTTATATATACGCCATCGTTCCAACCATCCGTCGGATTTAACTTCTCCGACAGACCACTCATCGTCCGGCAAAACAAGCTACTTTAGCAAATAAAAGCGGCAGGTTCTTATCGGACGCACGTGCGGCGCCAGGCTTGATTTCTTTATAAAAAAAGGCTTTCCCCCCACGACATTCCCAAAAAATTTATAATTTTTTTTGGCGTGGGTCCTATAAAAAAAGAACAAGGCACAACTGGGCGAGTTGAGCCTTGTCACGGAGGATAATCCCATTTCAGCCCGCTGCGAACCTGGACGAAGGTTCCCCGCCGGGGGCGGGACAGCTTCGGACCTGAAATAGTGTATTTAGTTATTCGGTCATAGCTTTTACTATATCATTATCTTACCTGTTATATCCGTTATTGCAGCAGTGACAGCACACTCTGCGGCGTCTGATTGGCGATGGCCAGAACACTGGTGCCCGCATTGACCAGAATCTGGCTGCGGGTCAGGTTGGCCGTTTCCGCGGCAAAATCCGCATCCCGAATGGATGATTCCGACGCCGTCACGTTCTCCAGCGTAATTCTCAACGCATTCATGTTGGTATCGAGGGTGTTTTTCTCAAACGCCCCTAACCGCCCGCGCAGGACCGATATCTGCCGAATGGATTCCTCGATAATGGCCGTAGCGCTGGCGGTGTTTCCCGCTACCAAACTGTAAGCGCCGCCCGTGGATACTTCGCTCAGGAAGCCCAGTTCCATGGTTCCCAGCCGACTGGCGGCTATGGAATTAATGCCGATATTGACCTGCTCGCTCGTATTAATATGCGGGCCTAACTGGAACATCGCTCCGCCGCCGGTCACCACGAACGTGGTTTGATTGCCGGCGCCGAACTGGGCGTCCACGGCCATACGTAAATCCAGGGCATTGGTATTTAACGTCAGCTCGCGTCCCGTTCCCACTGTGGTGGCGCCATTAATGACGGCCACGACATCTCGACCTTCGTCACGCTGCGTCTGTGAACCGCCGGTATAATTATCGAAAACGGTAAACGCCGCGTTATTCAGCGTTCGCACCGATACAAAAGCGTCGCTGCCGTAATCGACGCTGCGGAACATGACGCCGGATGTCCAACTGGTGGCGCAAATAAACGTCGCACACACACCGGTCGCGTCCGTCACCGCGTTAATCGCCGAAACAATGGCCGACGCCCGATAACCGGACACAAAATTGAACACTTCCACGCCGCGGTTGCTGGCGATTTCCAGCGTCACGGCGTTGGTCACTTCGCTGGTCCGCCAGTACAGCCCTCCCCGCTGGGCCGACAATACGCCCGACACCTTGACCGAGAGGTAATCCTGGCTGCCCAGTGTCGCCGAATAAATATCCAGCGCCTTGACGGCCGAAGTGGATACGGCACTGGTGATGTAGCCCAGATTGCCGTTCAAGAGGTGCAGCCCGGCAAACGTCGTGGCGTTGGCGATGCGGGTAATCGAATCTATCGCCGAATCCACCTGCAACTGGTTGGCGCGAATTTCCTCGGCGCTGAGGGCGCCGGTATTGGCCGCCTCCACCGCCAGTTCCTTGATGTTTATCAGCAAGTTGGCTACTTCCGACAAGGCGCCTTCGGCTGTAGCGATGACGTTCGAAGCCCGCTGCGAGTTATCAATGGCCTTGGTAATGCTGGCCATTTCGGCGCGCAGGGACTCCGATACAATCAATCCTGCAGGGTCATCGGCCCCGCGATTGATGCGCAGTCCGGTGCTGAGCCGCTCCAGGGTGCTGCTCATGTCACTGTTGGCTCGCGCCAAGTGCATTTGTGCGGTGATGGACGGTATGTTCGTGTTAATTCGTGCCATGACGATCCTCCTTGAATCGACCCCGCCTGACGGCGGCCGGCGTCGTGCCTGTTGAACCGCATCGCCCATCCCGCGTGAGGGCATGGGGGCGTTGTCGTCCTGACATTGCCTGGTGATTTCGATGCGCTTCGGGGTTCATTTGATGTTTTAACCTTGATTATGGTTTTTGCCCGACTGGGGCTTGTTCGGGTCCGCCTCCGCCGGCGTGCCCGTAATGTCTTCCAGCTTGATCTGCGTCGCCTGGCGGTTTTCGCGCTGAATCGCTTCATACACTTCCTTGCGATGCACCGGTATATAGGACGGGGCGGTAATACCCAACCGCACTTTATCGCCCCGAATATCGACAATCGTGATCTCTATCGTATCGCCGATCATGATTGTCTGGTCTTTTTGTCTACTGAGAACCAGCATCCTCGGCTCCTTCGCCCTTCTAGGCGGTTAACAACGCGCCTCCGCGCGTTGGTGGTTCGCGGCATAATCCTATCTGCCACGTTATCAGTCCGTCGGCGCGTTTCGGCAGACGTCAGCGCGCCGTATCCCTGCTCAAGCGGTCTTGCTCACAAGTTGCTGCGGGCGATCCAGACTGATTAAAGGATGCCTTGTGTCATACTTCTTTTCCGAAAGCACCAGTTGCAGGCCGCGGCGATTAAGGGTGTTGATGACCAGCGGACCCTGAAGATTGCCTGTCAGCATCCGGTCCACTTTGTTGACGATAATCAACACCTGCGCCCGGCTCATGTCCTTCAACTCGATGGCGCCAAACTCTTCGGTTCTCGGCGGAACGGTGTAATCGGGAACGAATAAGCGCGGATCACAGACGACGAAGGCCAGCTCCGGCTGCGTCGCCGACTGCAGCCAGAAAAAATTGCCTTCTTCATTCGTCTGCAGGAGCACGTAGTCCCGCTGGGATGGGAAACCCAGTATCCCTTTGGGAAACGTGAGGATCCGTTCGTCCTCGATGTCAATCGGGCCGAATCGTGTCGTTTCTACCTGCATGGGTCAAAACCTCCTATGCTAAAACGTTACTCTTGGCGTTTGGTTTACATCAAAAAATCCAATAACGATACGTTCACCAGTTGACCGCCCGTCATCAGATTGCCCTGCAACGCCGTATAAAGGTTCTGATAACGTGTCACTGCCTCGGTAAAGTCTATATCTCGAATATCGCTGCGCAGCGTTTCCGCCGCCAGTTGGTTTTCTTCCATGTGGTCCATGCGCGTCTGCACCGCCTGCGTCGTCGAACCGACAATCCCCTGCATTTTCACCAGTTCCGCGTGGTCGGCCTCCAGCAGCGCTCCGGCCGCCTTCACCCCGTCGCTGTTGCCCTGCTCCAGCGCCGTACGCAAAGCGATCAAATGCGAAAAAATGCCATCCGGCTCCACCGGATTGACATCGGCTCCCACGAGGGAATTGCCCGCCGCCACGCTCATGCCGTCGGCGCCGCTGGCGACGTCGTAAAATCCCAGGCTTTTCGCCACGAAATAACCGTTCTGCGACAGCGTCACGATGCTGAAATTCCCGCCGCCGCCGGAGGCATCGTTCAGTTCGATGCCGTTGCCCGTCGCCGTCAACGCCGCCGTCACCACGCCGCCGCCGCCGGCGTTGATGGCATCCATAACATCCTGAATCGTCAGCGCTCCGGTCAGAACGACGTCGTGGGGCATTCCGGCCGAATCGGTAATCCGCAGTGTTTCTCCCTGCGTCGCCACACCTCGCCCCCCGTTAAGCTCCGTCAGCGCCGTGGACCCCACCAGGGAACGAATCCCCAAATCGCTCGCCGTGGTGCCGCCGTTTTCGCCAATCATCATCCGTGACCCGCTCATCTGATTAAGTACATTAATGCCATCCCGCGCCGCATTAATTTGGGCCCGAACGCCGACCCCGGCGTGGTTCAGCGCGTTAAGGATATCGCCCAGGGTTGCCGCGGCGGATAAATCGATGGTTTTACTGACATCGCCGTTGGTGACCACCAGTCCGGATAAAGTATCGATGCCCGCCCCGCCAACCAGCGCCGTCACCGGCGTCGTCAGCGAAAGGCGAGCATCGACGTCCTGGCCCGTTAAATCCACTCCGGCCCCCGCTCCCGTCGGAAGATAAATTCCCAAATCCCGTGCGGCCGTCCCCGTCCCAACTTCCATTACCGTTATATCCGCCGTCGCACCGGCTTGTAACACCAGCCCGTCGGCCGCCGCGTTAATTCCCGCGGTAACGAGCACCCCCGCCGCAGTTGCATCCGTATTTATCTTGTTAATCACGTCGCCCAGGGTCACGCAGCCGCTTAAATCCACTGTCACGGCCGCGGTTCCGTCGCTGATGAGAATATTCGACTTGCGAATTCCCTGCCCCAGGCCGCCGTTCAAATCCGTTAATAACGTTTCCATTGTTACCGCCGGATTCAGATCCTCAATGCCCTCCACCTGGCTGCTTAGAGCGCCGAACACTTCCTGGCCCGTCACACTGAAATCCATCAGGACCTCATCCGACACACGGGTTTGCATGTCGCTCAATTCGCCGGTGAACAGCACGCCGCCATCCGACAACGCAAAAGGCGTCTGGGTGCTGTTTTGACCGGCAAAAACATAACTGCCGCGGCAGGTGGTATTGCCCAGCGTCACCAGTTGCGAAATGATGCCGTCAATAATGGGAATGTAAGTTTCATAATCCACGATGCTGCCGGAATCGCTGGCGATGGCCAGCGCGGATATCGCCTCCGAATGCGCTTCATTCACCAGGGTGACGGCCTGACCCAGCGCGGTGTCCGTCGTCGATAGATAGTCGTTGGCGTAGGATAAATTCGACTGATACTGCTTATAACGCTCGATAAGACTGTCCAGATGCATGATGGACGTCGCGTCCGCCGGCGCTTCGCTGGGACGGGAAATGCGCAATCCCGTCGCCAACTGATTCTGCACCTTCAGCAAATCAACCTGATTGGTCCGGATGCTGTTCATCAATAAATCCGTCTGCATCAGCATCGATACACGCGACACATTGGTTGGTTTTACGGCCGAAGGCATATTAAACTCCGTTGGTTTCCGGTGCGGACGCCTCATCCGCGCCGATCAATGATCCTTAAATTAATGCCATAACCTCATCGAGCATTTCATCAATGATGCTCACAAAACGCGCTGAACCCTGAAACGCCCGCTGAAACGTAATCATGTAAATCGCTTCTTCATCCGTACTGACGCCGCTGATGCTCTGCCGCTCCGCCTCCAGCGTCTGGAGCACCACGTCCGCCGCCGTATAATTGTCCTGCGCCGCCTTGGTGGTGGTGGCGATCTCGCCGATCATCACGTTGAACCGATCCGTAAGGCTCAGGCCGTTCAGCGACGACAGACCGCTCGTCGTCATGGCCCCGATCCGGCCGGCAATGTCGCCGTTGCCGTCCAGCGGCTCGACGCTGTTGCCCGCCACGACGAAATCGCTGGTTAAATCAGAGCGCACCGCAAAATCTACGCCGCTGACGCCTTCAAAAAAGCTATTGACGCCCAGCACCGCCAGCACGTTCGTGGCGTCCGCCGGGTTTTCCGGCCCCGAAAACGTAAAGGTGTACCCCGACGTCGCCTCGATATGCAGGCGTTTGGCGCCATCGACGCTCGCCTGCACGTTGGCCGGCACCTGGGCATTAATCGCCGCCGCCAGCTCGTTGAGCGTCATGTCCGCACCGTCCATGCCTACATCCACGCTGATTTGATGCGTCGATACCTGGCCGTTCGGGTCCGTCACGTTGATGTAAAATACGCCGTTGGTCGCCGCCCAGTCCAGCCCCGTGGCGCTCGTATCGCTCAGCGCGCCGTCGGCATCCTCGACTTCATACAAACCCGTCACCGATGTATAACCGCTGGTGCCGCGGCCCAGACTGTGCTGGGTATTCACCTCTAGAATCATTGCCTGCGTCCAGGCGTCCAAATCGCTGATAACCCCGCCTAACTGATCATCCCGCGCCGTTATCAGGCCATGAATCTTGCCGCTGGATAATTCGGCCGACATGTTATCATCCGCAAACACCACCTGGGCCTGCTTGTTGCCGTTGGCGTCAACCAGCTCCCGGTAGCTCAGGCCTCGGCTGTCGGAATACTGAATCAGCGGATTGCTGCCGACATACACCGTCACCGCCCCGCCTTCCATTTCCACGGTGTGAATATTTATCAATTCGTTCAGTTGCTTGAGCAGTTCGTCGCGCTGATCCCGCAGCGCAGCCGAAGACCCCGATTGCCCCGCCTCGCTGGTCACAATCGCTTTATTCATCGCGGCGATTTCTTCAGCGATGGCGCCGGCCTGTTCCACCTGGTAACGCACCTGACTATCCAGGTCGGTCTGAATGCCCCGCAGTTCCGAACGCAGCTCCCGCACAAAATTCGTCAGGTTTCGCCCCTCCTGAATAACGATATTCCGCTGTGCGGAATCATCCGGCTGGCTTTGCAGCGCCGTCCACGCGCCGAAGAAACTGTTGAGCCGGCTGGACAAATCCTCCTCCGTCAGTTCATTGAAAGCCGCTTCCACCCGCGACAACGCCTGCTGCTGCATCAATTGCGACTGGGCATCGCCTGCCGCCGACCAAATGCGTTCATTCAGCGCCTCATCCACCTGCCGGCGAATGTCGTACATCGTCACGCCCGTTCCGGTATAACGGCCGGGAATCACTTCGGTAAATTGCGTCGGCGTTAAATATACCTTCTGACGCGAATAGCTTGACGTAGCGGCATTGGCCATATTGTTGCCGGTTACCGTCAAGGCGGCCTGCGCGGTTAAAATTCCGCTTTTGCCGATCTGTAATGCGCCGTTAATCAGTCCCATCGTTTCAACCTTACC
>CAZOCV010000034.1:1472-4503 GCA_964578395.1 uncultured Pirellulales bacterium | reverse complement strand
AAATCATAACAGCGCATGGCGTCCAGCTTGTTTTCCAGCAGCGACGCCAGTTGCTGCTGCGCCTGCAGCTCTGCGTTCATGGCTTCACATAATGGCTCAAAAATATTCGCCATAGTTACCTGACTCCCGCGGTCATGTAATCTGAATCCGTTTCGTCCGTCATCAGGTGCCCGGTTCCGGCCGCCTCATGCAGCGATGCTTCCAGGGCGTAACGCGCCTGGGCCTTGCTCTGCAATTGTTTCACCAGGGCGTCCGCCAGCGGCGATTGCTGGCGCCGGCTCAGACGGGTGATAATTTCCTGGTCCAGTTGCCGCAAAAAAGCCGTTCCTCCCGGCGTTCCCGATAAAAACGGCATTTCCGAGGATTCGCGGAACTCCCGCAGCAGCGTGCCGAAAAACACCTGGCCCACCAGCTCGTTCGCTTTGGCCTGCAATGACGCCATCTGATTGTCCGCGACGTTTATCTGCATAAACTTACCTGCTGATAATCCTTGCCCGCAGGGCGCCCAGCGCCTGCAATTCATACAAGGCGCTGATTTTTTCCTTGGTCGGCACATTCAATCGGTCCAAAGCGTCGATCAGCATCTGAATGCCCACGCTTTTCGACCCCGTCGTATCGAACGACGTCCATTGCGATTCCTGCACCAGCGGCATTCCCGGCCGCGGCTGCGGCTCCGGCTCCACGATGCGAATCATTAATCCGTTGACGTGCACAATCGACGGGGCAATCTGTACGTTGCCCGTTATCGCAATCGTGCCGGTTTTTTCGTTGATGACCACCGTCGCCTCCGGATCCGGCAAATCCACCTGCATATTCAGCACCCGCGCAATGAACAAGGCCGGACTTCCCGCCAGTTTCGGCGGTATCAGTACTTCGATATTCTTGGGATCAATCACATACGCGGCAGGCTCTTCCAGCGGGGTTTCGCCCGGCTCTTCCATCGCCAGCCGGCCGCCCGGCGCGGTGATTTCCTCGTTGATGATCATCGCCACCGTTTTAGCCGTCTGAAAATCCGCCTGCTCATCGTCCAGAACCAGCGTGAAACTCGTCCGCCCCGTGCGCGGATCGACATTGACATAATTATGCAGGAAATTCTCCTCCACATCCGCTCCGCCGGCCACCAATCCCACCGTCGGTATTTGCCCGTCCTGCAGCGTCACCGGTCCCTGGGCTACGGCGTAAACCCGTTCATCCGTGTGGCTCATGCTGCCCAGCGGCGTCGCTATCAGCATGCCTCCGGCCAGACTCTTGGCATTATATAAACTGGATACCTGCACATCGATTTTGTCGCCGTTGCGAATGCCGTTGCGGCCCAAGTCCGCCGTAACCACCACCACGGCCACATTTTTGGCATCCTGCAGCTCGGATAATTCCATCGGACTCCCCAGTTTTTGCAGGAAAACCTGCATCATCTTCAGCGTCACCAGCGAATCGCCCCCGTCGCCCGTTCCTTTTAGACCCACCACTAGTCCTTTGCCGATGAGCTTGTTGTTCCGCTCTCCCAGCGGCCGGGCAATATCCCGTATGCGCGTCATCCCGCTGGCACAATCCAGCGCCAGGCTCAGAACCGCGGCCGCAATCAACAATACCTTGATATGTTTATTACTCATCTTCATCTCAGAAAATTGCCAGCCAGTCAATTAATCCCGACAACAATCCGCGCTTGGTCGCATCCCGCGCCAGCCCTTCATGCTTCTTGGTCAACTGCAATTCCGCCACTTTGGACGATATGACCGTGTTATCGATGCCCACATCCTTGCTTCGGCACGTCCCCGTCAGCGTAATCACCGTCACCTCTTCATCCATCTCCACCCGGTGTGTCGCTTCCAGAATCAGGTTGCCGTTGGGCATGATATCGATAATCTCCGCCTGAATTCGCGCGCTCATGGTGTCTTCCCGCTCCACGTCGCCTTTGCCTTCGAATTCCCGCTCAAACGACAAATTCACCTGGGGATCGCCGGCATTCGTCGATTTCGGCCGCAGCGCCTCCTGCTCCAGCTTGAACCATTCCTTTAACGCCGCCTGCACATCGTACGACCGCTCCGTTTTGGTGTCGGCCGACGTGGAATGTTTGCTGACTTCATTGACGACAATCGTCACCAGGTCATGCACCCGGAAATCCTTCGGCGACGGCTCCTCCACCGTGTACCACGACGCCTTCAAAATGGGCGTGTAATTCGTCTTGCTTAAACCCGGCTCTCCGGCAGCAACGCCGGTGCCGGCGCCCTGAACGTAGGTGCCGCCGCGACGACTCTTGGCCAGCGTTTCGTTGTCGGCCCGCTGATACAAACTATTTTCCTGCGCTGCTCCCGCGGACGTGAGGAATAAAATATAAATTAATACCCATATTCGTTTCATCGCGGTATTCCCTTCAAGGAAAGCCGGGCATCTTCACCGGCAAAACACGGTTCATCGGCGGTTGTCGGCGATGTTTCGCTTTCCCGCACGGCCACCGTCCCCGGCCCGGTAATCTGACCCTGAATCACGATACGATTATCCTTGTCGCGCACGCTGATGGTCTCGCCCAAACCGCCGTCCGCCAGCGCTATGGCCTGGCGATGCACGCTGACCGAACCCACTTGCGCACTGACCTCCACCAGATCGTTGCGCCGCACCAGCAGTACCTTCATTAAATCTCCCGCCTTGATAACCTGCTGGGCGCGAAGGGTTCTCCGTGCGGCCTGCCCCACCACCGCCGCCGCATCCTGCAAGCCCGCCTCACGTAAATCCGTCACCTGCATCGCGGTGATGGTTATGTCTTTGGCCCCGATCGTCTCGCCGGCATTAATCGTTCGTTGCGCAATCGCCATTTCACATACGCACCAAACCTTCGCCTCCACCAGGCGGCGCTGGACATTGCCCTCCCCATCCCGGCTACGCACCTCAAAACATACCTCGCCCAGCCCTACCCGGCTGCGCGGCCGTATCTCAAACTGACCCGCTTCGTAACGCTGGGCCAGAAATTCTGCATCCCCCTCCTCCCACTCCACCTTCAGGCGTTTCTCCTCGCACGGCGCCGCTTTCTTCACCA
>CAZOCV010000034.1:0-1372 GCA_964578395.1 uncultured Pirellulales bacterium | reverse complement strand
CGCGCCTCGCTGCGAACGCGAATCGCATCGCGCCCCGCGGCGGAGCCGCCAAACGCCGCCATCGCCACAAGGATGGCCGCGGCTTTCACGAGATGTTGCTGTAATTGGTTCATTATCTGATCTTTACCAGTCTGCGGCGGTTATGTCCTGCCTGTTACGCTCCCAGCCGGCTCACCACCTGCATGGTTTCGTCCGCCGCCTGGATGCTCTGCGAATTCAACTCGAATGTGCGCTGCGTGCGAATCATGTTCACCAGTTCTTTCACCGTATCCACATTGCTCGCTTCGAGATAACGCTGCACCAGCGTGCCGAATCCCGGATCGCCGGGATATCCCTCTTCGGCGGCGCCGCTGGCTTCACTCTCCACCAGCAGATTGCCGCCCGCCAGCCGCAACCCGTGCGCGTTGGGAAAACGATATAACGGAATTTGGCCGAACTCGGTTTCCACGCCGTCCACCAATCCTTTCACCATCCCGTCGCCGGTAATGGTGATGGTGGTTTTATCCGCGTTGGGATCAATGGTGATGCCCCCGTCCAGCATCGGACCGTTCACCGTCCCTAAAATCAGTTCCCCTTCATCATTGACCGTAAAATTGCCCGCCCGCGTATAGGCCTCGCCTTCGCCGATGCCGTCAAATGTCGTCACTTTAAAATACCCCTCGCCGCTGATGGCCACATCCAGCGCCTGGCCGGTATCCTCCATCGGCCCGTTCCGCAAATCCATCTGGGTGTTCGATACCCGCACGCCCAGCCCCACAAATAAACCCGTCGCCGTTCGCTGACCCAGCGAATTCAGCGCCCCGGGCTGGCGGCGCTCTTCATAAAATAAATCCTCGAAATTCACCCGCTGACTCTTGAATCCCACCGTCCCCGCGTTAGCCAGGTTATTGGCGATAACATCCAACTGGGTGTCCATCGCCCGCATTCCCGTCGCCGCTGCATTCAGTGCCGTTAGCGCCATAAGTTCATTCCCATGCTTATTACGTTATTGCCGCCAGGCGCGTCACCGCCTGGTTTAAGACCTGATCCTGTATCTTCAGCATATTAAAATTGCTTTGAAACAACCGCTGCACGCGAATAAGATTCGTTAGTTCCGTCACCGCCTGTACGCCCGACGCTTCCAGCATCCCCTGCTTCACCAGGGATTGTACTTCAGTTGTCTGCCCTACCGCGCCAGTCGCCGCGTATAAATTTTCCCCTTCCTTCTTCAGATTCCTGGTGTCAGCGAAATCCGCCACGCCTAGCCGCCCCACAACATCTTCGCCCTGGCTGATTTGGCCCGCCTCGTCGATGATTAATTCGTCCAGCCGCGACCGGTCCACCACGATGGGTTGGCCCGATTTATCCAGCACCGTCAGATTCCCTGACCGCG
>CAZOCV010000033.1:11459-21773 GCA_964578395.1 uncultured Pirellulales bacterium | reverse complement strand
AGGCGGAGGAAGTGTTCGATGTGAATAATATGGCGCCATTGACAAAGCTTAGCAATCGGGCGCAAAATCAGTTGTGGGATGTGAAGTGGCCGATGGCGGAATAATCTCGCATAAGCGGTCCAAAACCGTGAACCATGCAACCCGGCAGTTTTTGCCGGGTTTTTTTGTGCCTTTTGGCCGGACAAGAGTATAATACCCTTCGGATGATACGGTTAACCTCAGTATCTGGAATGAGTTATGAAACTTATCGGCGTGTGTTTTCTTTTAATGATAACGGCGGCCGTTATGGCGGAGCAAACTAGTTGCCTACCGGTTGAATTGGCAAATCCGGCCGTTTCTCTGCGGGCGGGAGACATGAAGGTGCCGTTTACTGCGCCGGAGGAGTTCGTGCGGCTGGTGGTGTTTTATGGGGCGGGCGACTGGTGGTTGTGCAAGGCGGCGCCGCGGCGGGGGGAACATTTCGAGTTGGCGCTGTACGATTACGGCGCGGATGAACTCAAGCTGCGATTTTACGCCGAACGCGCGGACGGAACAGGCGAGTTTACCGGCTCAATGCGGCTGCCGGTGGCGGGCGGGCGCAGCGACTGGGGACAGGAGCGCATCACAGCCCAAGGCCATTCCGTGGGCTTTAATCTGATTTACGCCCTGGATGGCGGCAGCGAAGCGAAAATGCTGCGGGCGGTGAGGGAACTGGCGGATTTAGGAATTAAGGATTTTCTGGTTAATTTTTATTACCAGAATTACGTCAACAATCTCGAAACCGGCGCTTTCGACCGGCTGCTGGATGTGACCGATGAACTGGGCTGCAAGGTCTGGTTCAACACGCGGGAACTGGAATTCTGGGGCCAGCCGGGCTATCACCAAATCGGCAAGATGAGTCCGGAACTGGCCGAGGAAACGGCGTTCACCTTTGTTACCGGTAAACGCCATTACCTCAAAGGTGCGGCCGTAACCGATGATTTTAATTACGTGCTGTCACAATTGAAATTGCCGCACGACGATGAAAGCGACATTGTCTCCGTGCAGGCATATCTGTATGACCCCCAGGCGATAGACCCGCTGCCGACGTGCCGTATCTTGAGCGAGGAGGAGTTTTCCTGGTCGTTCAAGGTTCTACGGCCGGATGATGAAGATAAGGCCTTTCCCAAACTGACGTATAAAGTCAGGGCGCTGCCCAAAGAAAAGGACATGGTTATCAGTGTTATTCTTACGGTCAAGACGCTGAATCCGTATCTGGTGCCGCCATTATGGAATGATGCCTATTATGAGCAGTTTTACCTGCCCTGCACCGTCGCGCCGCTGATGGAATTCGCTAAATTGAAGGACCACCCCAGCTTTCAGGGCGTCGCCCCCATCAATGAGCCGACCTTGACCTGGGATGGCGGCGAGATGCTCCATCCGAGCCTGGAGCGCCGGTGGCATGCGTTTTTGCAGCGGCGCTACGGCACGCTGGAAAACGTAAATCGTGCATTTGAAAGGGATTACGAATCATTTGCGGCGGTTCCCTATGAAGTACGGATTATTTACGCCGGGGCGTATCATACCGGCTGGTCGGGCCGGCCGGGCGAGAAAGGGATGAACAGCGAATATGAAATCGCCAAGTCGCTGTTTCGTGAAGAGATTGTCGATTTGATTTATCGCCGGACCATCGAGCCGTATCGGCGGGCATTTCCGGGTAAAGATTTTTTCCAGAAATTTCATCACGCCGACCCCTTCAGTTGGTATGGCCTGCGCGTGCAGCAGGCGCACACGTCGATTCGGCAGCCGCATATTACGGTTATGGCCAGCGACATTTACCCCATAGGTTTCAAAGAGGATAAACTTTATCATCCTGCCGAGGCACTGGGGTTGTATATGGCGTATGCTTCCTATGGGGCTTTGCTGGGGCGGGGGCAATATAAACCGGCGTGGCTGGCGGAAACGGATTTCGGAAAGTATCGTCAGGATGCCGACCTTACGGCCCGGATGACGCAACTGATGCTCGATGCCATCGCCGCCACAGGCACAGCGCGGACATTTATCTGGTGTATTTCGCCGTGGGCGAATGAGAAAGGTAACGTTATCAATGATGAAAATGCGTATTCGCCTCATTTTAAGGAATACCCCGACCGGTTGACGCCGGGATTGCAAGTCATTGCGGATTTCAATCACGACCAGCGGCAGCGGGCGATTATCCAGCCCGATTACGATGTGGTTTTGCTGGCGGGGCCAACGGACAGTATGCTGCACGGCGCGTGGGATTACGGCCAGTCGGTGGAAAATTTTAACCAGTGGACCGCGGCCGTGGTGAATCACGGCCTGCAGGCGGCCCAGGGGGCGCTGACGCCGGAGTCGTGCGGTTTCGGACGGGCGGTGGTGATAGTGGGCGGATATTACCTCAGCCAGGCCGAACGAGGTCTTATTATGGACTTACAAAAGCCGGTGTTGATTTTGGGTGATCCCTATGTGACCTATCCTGTGGATGGGCGGGCGACGGCGGCGTTTCGTGAAGCCGACGATGTTTACCTGGAAAAGATCCTATGGGTGGAACTGCCCGGCGGGCCGAAAATAAAGGTCAGTAAAATGGGCCGGCTGGAACCGCCTCAGAATGCCCGAGTGCTGGCAAGTGTGGCCATAGATAAGGAAAATGCTCATCCGGTATTTTTCCGCGTCGGCAATCGCTGGACGTTCAGCGCGTATCCCGCGACGGCCGAAGACGCCGCCGGGCTGATTCGGTACTGGTTTGACAAAACCCGCTGAAATGATGATAATACCTCCCGCATTAGTTTAGAGAAATTGCCCCTTTCAGGGGGTTGTTGCGAATTGGAGTATATTTATGCCCGCTTCTTCAATGATTATCGGAGAGCCGTTAACCAACATGCCTTGGCAGGAACGACCGGCCGGATGCAAAGAGGTTATTTGGCGGTATTCGAAAAATCCGGTTATCGACGTCAAGCCGATTCCGGTGGCCCAGGCGATATATAATAGCGCTGTTGTTCCCTATCAGGGACGGTTTGTGGGTGTGTTCCGCACCGAGTACCGCGACCGGATGCCGCACCTGCACTTTGGGACCAGCGCCGACGGCGTCGCCTGGAACATTGAGCACGATGAAATTCGCATGGACTGTAACGACAGCGAACGCGCGATTATGGATTATGCTTATGATCCGCGCGTATGCAAAATTGACGATACGTATTATGTTACCTGGTGCAACGGTTATCATGGACCGACGATCGGCGTGGCGCGGACGAAGGATTTCAAGCGTTACGAACGGATGGAAAATGCGTTTCTGCCGTTTAATCGCAACGGCGTGCTGTTCCCGCGAAAAATAAACGGCAAGTTCGCCATGCTCAGCCGTCCCAGCGATAACGGCCATACGCCGTTTGGCGATATTTTTTACAGCGAAAGCCCGGACATGGAATATTGGGGCCGGCATCGGCACGTCATGAGCAGCGGCGGCCAGTGGTGGCAGAGAACCAAGATCGGCGCCGGGCCGATTCCCATCGAAACCAAAGAAGGCTGGCTGTTGATTTATCACGGCGTGATTACCCAGTGCAATGGTTTTGTATATAGCGTGGGCGCGGCCTTGCTGGACCTGGAGCGGCCCTGGAAAGTTTTATATCGTACCAATCAGCATATTCTTACGCCGGAAACGAATTACGAATGCGTCGGACTGACGCCCAACGTGGTGTTTCCCTGTGCGGCGTTGTGCGATGCGCCGACCGGCCGCATTGCGATGTATTACGGAGCCGCCGACACCACGACCTGTCTGGCGTTTACCCAGGTGGATGAACTTATCGCCTTTACCAGGGAAAACTCAAAAGTATTCTAATGATTTCGCCTCGAAAACCCCGTTATTTCGACCAGCGGTTATGCCGCCAAAGGGGAATGGCGGGGCTATTGCTTGTATGTTTGTGGTTGCCGGCGGCGGCGGAAATTTATGAGAATACGGACTACACCGGGGAGAAGGTAACTATTCGTTATGCTCTGTGGGGCGGCGCCGGCGAAGTCAGCAGCGCTGCGCAGGATTGCCGGGAATTTGTGCAGCAGCATCCCGATATCCGCATGGATGTGTCGGTGTATCCTTTCGGCCAGTATTGGGCCAAACTGCAAACCCAGGCGGCGGCGGGATTGGCGCCCGACGTCATCACTTTGTGGGAGGATAACATCGGCGTCTGGATTGAACGGGGAGCGCTGCTGGCGCTGGATGATTTCGTGGCGCAGGATGGTTTTGATTTTAACCAGTATTATCCGGCGGCGGCGGATTTGTGTCACTGGTACGGTCACGTTTACGCCCTGCCGGTCGGCGTCGCCACTCGGACGCTGATTTACTCGATTGACCACCTGGAGCAAAGCGGCATTCCGCGTGAGAATTGGCCCCGGCCGGACCGCCACCTGAGCTGGGAGGAGTTTTCTCAACTGGCCCGCAAACTGACGCTGCGCAATCCCAACGGAGACTTCACGCAGTACGGCATGACGGCCGGAAATGACTGGCACTGGGCTATGTTTCGCATGTACGGCGGTGATTTTCTGGACCGCATGATTGATCCGCAGCGCAGCACGATCGCCGACAATGAGGACCTGAAGCGCGCGGTGGTTGAGATTATGCAGCAGCAGTATGGCGACCGAAGCACGCTGCCGATGCAGGCTCTGGCGGCGGGCGGTTTTCCGAATCTGGATACGGTGCTGCTGGCGTCCAATAAATTCGCCATGGGTCTGGCCGGCTCCTGGGTGCTGCGGGATATGAAGGAAGGGGGGCTGCGGTTTGGCCTGTCTCCCATGCCGCGCGGTACGCATCCCTCGCAATTAATCAGTCTTAACGCCCTGGGGGTATTCGCTGATTCGACGCAGCCGCAGGCCGCTTGGCGATTTCTGGCGTTCAAGGCGGCGCTGCCGGCCCAGGAACGTTTCGGCCGCCAGCTCAAAGGCATTCCCGCGCTTAAGGCCGCCAAGGACGCCTTTATTCATAATGAGTTCGATGTGCCCGACTGCCAGGCGTATATCTATGATCTGGATATGGCCGTATCCCGGCGGGCCGCCTCGACGACATATCTTACGGCGGCGTTTATCAAGTGGTACGACGGGCTGGAACTGGCCCTTTTTTCCGAATACAACAAACGCCTGAAAAATGTGCCGCGCGAAAACGGCGCTATTTCCGAAGAAAACTATGCTGGTTTTGTCCAGGGTATGAATGATTTCGTGGCGCAGACCGTTGATGAAAAACTTGTCGAGTTCGACGGGATGCTGGAAAACGTTTTCGCCCGTTCCCAGAAGAAAACGCCCTCCTTTATCGTCAAAATAATTTTACCTTGCCTCGTGCTGGCGGCGCTGGCGATTATGGTGCCGCTGTATTTTCGCTGGATTCGCCGTTATTCGCAAAAGCAACCCGCCTCCGGCCGCTACGCGGGCTGGAAGGGATATCTGTTTTTGTCGCCGTGGCTTTGCGGCGTGATTTTTTTCGTTACCGGCCCGATTCTGGCGGCGCTATTGCTTTCCTTTACCGACTGGAACATGATTCGCACCCCCAACTGGCTGGGTCTGCTCAATTATACCGAATTGCCCCGCGACGCCAATTTTGTCATGGGCCTGAAAAAGACGTTTATGTATGCCGCCTGGGTTATCCCCATCTCCCTGTGCGGCGGTCTGTTCACCGCCGGGCTGCTGACGTGCAATATTCGCGGGGCCAATTTGTTTAAGGCGATCTTCTATTTTCCTTCGCTCTTTACCGGTGCGGCTACGGCGGTGCTGTGGGGCAATATGTTCAACTACGAATACGGCATCATCAATTATTTTCTGTCTTTTTTCAACGTCGGTAAAATCAACTGGCTCGACGCCGACCATGCCTTCACCACCGTCATTCTGATGAACCTTTTCTGGATCGGCGGAGCGATGATTATTTATTATGCCGGGATGAAGCAGATTCCCCGCAGCCTGTATGAGGCCGCCGATATCGACGGCGCCGGCCCCGTTCGCAAATTCATCTCCATTACCCTGCCCATGCTCTCGCCGGTTATCCTGTTTATGACCATTATGACCACCATCGGGGCGTTTCAGGTGTTTACCCCGGCGCTGTTTTTCGCCGGCAATTCCACCGAAATCGGCCGGCCGGGCGATTCGCTGCGGTTTTATTCGGTCAACATCTACGATGAATCCTTCAATAATCTGCGCATGGGCAACGCCTGCGCGTACGCCTTTGTTCTGTTTGTCATCATCTTTCTGATTACCATGTTGCAACTGAAGCTTTCGCGGCGTTACGTTCACTCGGAGGGCCAGGCATGAAACTGCGTCCGCACAAAATCCTCCTGTACGCCGTGCTGCTGGCCGTGGCGGTGTTTTTCCTGTTTCCGTTTTACTGGCTGCTGATTAGTTCGGTCAAGTCGCGCGAAGGCATGAGCATGGACCCGCCGACGCTTTATCCCGCCCGCCCGCGAACCACGGACCTGACCCGCGCTGCGGCCGGAAGAGTGTTTCAGGCCAACAGGCAAACCTGGTATCGCCTGTGTGATTCACCCAACGTGCTGGAAGAATCCTCTGGGCCTGGGGCCTATTACATCCAGATTGAAAAAGGCCGACCCTCCCAGCAGGTGCAGTGGTTCGCCGACAGCGAAACGCAGCCCGTCGATAATATCGAAGTCGAAGACATCCTATTCACCGCCATACCTGTTCATAAACTCGCCGACACCGGCCAGGCCGTTGGCGTCGTTGGCCGGCTGGTGCGTCAGAAAGCCGTTGGTTTTGATGAAATTCTTTTTGTTCCGGACGCGGATTCCGGCAAAAACGATTTTTCCCTTCTCAAAAACGTCAAACACAAAGCCCTTTGTGAATTGGCCCCGCGCTGGAGCAATTATCCCGAAACGCTGCGCGGTCCCGAAGCCACCTTCGGTCAGGAATCCATCGGCTTTCTGCACTATATGCGCAACAGTTTCTTCATCGCCATCATGGCGATTATCGGCCAGGTTCTTTCCTCGAGTTTGGTGGCGTTTGCTTTTGCGCGGCTGCGTTTTCGCGGCCGCGACGGCTTGTTTATCGTCCTGCTGGCGACGCTGATGGTTCCCGGCCAGGTAACGCTGGTGCCGTTGTTCTGGATTTACAAATCCCTCGGCTGGGTCAACACGTTTCTGCCGCTGATTGTCCCGAATTTTATGGCCGGGGCGTTCAATGTTTTTCTGATTCGCCAGTATATGCTCACCCTGCCGCGGGAACTGGATGAATCCGCCGCCATCGACGGCTGCGGCCCGCTGGGCACGTTCCGGCACATTATTTTTCCCAATTGCAAACCCGTGCTGATTGTCGTGGCGATTTTCGCCTTTATCGGCAGTTGGGAAGATATCATGGGGCCGCTGATTTACCTCGATAATCCCGCCTTTCGCACGGTGACGCTGGGCCTGGAATATTTCCGCTCGCCCTATGTGGATAACCGCCACCTGATTATGACCGGCGCCGTGCTGGCGATGCTGCCTGTGGCCGTCGTCTTTATGTTCCTCCAGCGCTACAT
Organism: uncultured Pirellulales bacterium; assembly: GCA_964578395.1. Classification (GTDB taxonomy): domain Bacteria; phylum Planctomycetota; class Phycisphaerae; order Sedimentisphaerales; family SM23-30; genus JAFGBA01. The sequence goes on along the minus strand of CAZOCV010000033.1, from coordinate 14,299 downwards.
CATGTCGGGCATCGCCACGACGGGCATCAAAGGATGACGAGCCTGCCGTAATGTTGAAGCTTGCTTAAGGAGTTATTACCCTACATGCAAATATTAAGTTTAACGGGTTCATGGCGTTTAACGCAGACCGGTCAGCGCGGGCAAATTCCCGCCCAGGTTCCCGGCTGCGTACATCTGGACCTTTTGGCCGCCGGGCGTATTCCCGATCCTTATTATCGTGAAAATGAAAATCAACTCCAGTGGATAGGCGAAAAAACGTGGATTTATTCCCGCACGTTTACCCTTCCCAAAAACATGCGCCGGGCGGGCCGGATGCTGCTGTGCTGTGACGGGCTGGACACGCTGGCGACGGTTTGGCTCAACGGCCGCTCCCTCGGCCGCACGGATAATATGTACCGCCGGTGGGAATTCGACATCACCTCTTTCGTCAAGCCCGGCGTTAATCGACTGGAAATACGCTTCGCTTCAGTGCTGCCCTATATCCAACGCCGTGAAAAGCAGCGTCATTTGCCCACATGGGTTTTCCCCGGCAGCAGTTGGGTGCGCAAGGAGCCGTGTAATTTCGGCTGGGACTGGGGGCCGCGGCTTATGACCTGCGGCATCTGGCGCAACATCGAAGTGCGCGCCTTCGACATTGCCCGTTTTACCGACGTCGCCATTCGCCAGCAGCATCAGAACCGCCGGGTGAATCTCCACATCAGCGCCTCCCTGGAACGCTTGCAGAAAAAACCGCTGAAAATCACGGCCTGCGTTGCTCATGCGGGTAAAATCATCAGTCAGGCGCAAGGTGTTACCAGAGGCAAAAACCATCTTTTAGAGATTCTCATCAAAAATCCCAAACTCTGGTGGCCCAACGGTATGGGCGCTCAGCCGCTGTATGATGTTACGGTTGAACTTCGCGACGAAGATGGCCATCTTCTTGATAGCGTTTCGCGCCGCATCGGTTTGCGTACGCTGGAACTGCGGCGCCGCAAGGACCGCTGGGGCCAGTCATTTGAGTTTGTGGTGAACGGCCGGCCGTTTTTCGCCAAAGGGGCCGACTGGATTCCCGCCGATACCTTCGCCCCGCGCGTGGATGAAAACCTTTACCGCCGTTTATTGCATAGCGCCGCCGATGCCCACATGAACATGCTGCGCGTCTGGGGCGGCGGTTTTTATGAAAACGATGTTTTCTATGATATCTGCGACGAGCTGGGCCTGTGCATCTGGCAGGATTTCATGTTCGCTTGTTCGACATATCCGGCGTTCGACAAGGCGTTTCTGGCCAATGTGCGCGCCGAAGCCGAGGACAACATCAAACGCCTGCGCCATCATACCTGTCTGGCCCTGTGGTGCGGCAACAACGAACTCGAACAAAATCTCGTTGGCCCGCGCTGGGACGACAAGCACATGAGCTGGCGTGATTATGCCCGACTTTTCGATAAACTCTTGCCGCAGGTTGTTCAAAAATTCGACCCTGACCGGCCTTATTGGCCCGGCAGCCCGCATCGCCCCGTCGGCAACCGTCAGGATTATAATCATCCTTCCGCCGGCGACGCCCATTTGTGGCAGGTCTGGCACGGCGGCGAACCCTTCGAATGGTATCGCACGGCGGGCCATCGCTTTGTCAGCGAATTCGGTTTCCAGTCGTTCCCGGAACCGCCAACGGTCGCAAGTTACACTCGCTCCGAAGATCGCAACATCACCGCCCCCGTTATGGAGCATCACCAGCGCAGCCCGCGCGGCAATAAACGCATCATGAGCTACATGCTGGACTGGTTCCGTATGCCCAAAAATTTCGAGATGACGCTATGGCTGAGCCAGATTTTGCAGGCTCAGGGCGTCGAATACGGCGTCGAGCATTTTCGCCGCAACCGGCCGCGGACGATGGGGGCGATTTACTGGCAGCTTAACGACTGCTGGCCCGTGGCCAGTTGGGCCAGTATCGACAGTTTCGGCCGCTGGAAGGCTCTGCATTACCGCGCCCGGCGCTTCTACGCGCCGCTGTTATTGTCGGCGGTGGAATTTCCCGAAAGCTCTCGCATGGAACTGCACATCACCAGTGATTTGGCCTCGGCTGTTTCCGGGGAGATTGTCTGGCGGGTTGTCAGCCTGGATGGCAAAACCCTCTCACGCGGATCGTTTCGCAGCCATATTCCCGGAGCAAAAAACACCCGCGTCGCCGCCGTGGATATAAACTCGCTGGCGCAGCGCCACGGCCGGCAGAACCTGCTGCTTTTTGCGCAGTTGGTGATGAACGGCCGATGTGTCAGTATGGCCGCCGCTTCACTGGTCAAGCCCAAACACCTTGAATTGCGCGATCCGGCCCTTTCATCGCGCATTCGGCAGGTGCGTCCCGGTGAATATGCCATTACCCTTAAGGCTAAACGGCCCGCCTTGTGGACCTGGCTGGCGCTGAGCAAAAGCGACGGTGATTTCTCTGATAATTTCCTGCCTCTGGCCCCCGGACAGGCGTACACCATTACCCTCAAAACGGCCGCACGCATGACGGCGGCGGAGGTAAAACGTCAACTGCAAATTTACAGCCTGTTCGATACCTACGAAAAATAAAGGGCTTGGGAGACCAAAAAGCGTTCAGCCCCATCCGGCCTGTCTGGCTCGTCTGACATAAATCAGATGCGCGGAAAGTCGCCTTCGGGATTGCCCAGCGTCTCATGCAGCACCGTCATGAACCGCCGAAAATTATCAAACGTGCACATCGGCTGGAGCGTATGGTCGATATTGGGAAAATACCGGCCAAACTTTAATAGCGGCGCCTTCGCCTGGATTTCCGCTTCAATGAGAGATTCGTTACCCTCGTTAATCACTTCTTTCTCCAGGCCGCCCAGCAGGATAAATTC
>CAZOCV010000033.1:0-11359 GCA_964578395.1 uncultured Pirellulales bacterium | reverse complement strand
GTCCCGCCCAGGTTAAAACACAGCGGCCGGTCGCGCTGCACATAGGGCGCACACATCTCAGCAATGCGCTGCGATGACCACGGTGTCGAGGGTGTCATACATGCGCGATAACGTTCCCAACTGGCGCGGTCGCGCACATGATACTTTTCAAATTCCGGCATGGAATAAGCATCGTCGTTATTAATAATTTGCCGCGTCACCGCTCCGGTTTCGTATTCAAGTATTTCATAACCATCTTTAATTGTTTTTTTACACCGCACCGCGCCTTGGCGATCGCACGCCCAAAACGCCACGGTAATGGGTGAAAGCGTGCCCCAATAGCGCGACCACGAAAGCGGACCATCCAACTGAAAGGCGTTTTCTTCCGTCCAGCCGATAATGCTTGCCGGCATTCCTGTGGCGACAAGGCGCTGATATATCTCTCCCCATGCCCCGCCGAACGCCACGCCCGATGCGCCGGGCAATCCCAAAATCGGCGTATAATCCACCGCCTGCCCCCGGCATACCGCCTTAAAGCGTTCGATTTGATTCACGTATTACCTCGTCTTGTGTGTTACCAGCATTATTAATTTTGCCACGGATTTCACTGATTTTATTTTGATAATATTTTTTCTGTGTTCATCAGTGAAATCTGCGGCTGATTATTTTATCTCCGTGCGCAGCGGAAACCCCACGAACATTTCATCGAAATAACAGTAACTTTTCGGTGAGCCATTCTGGTGTTCGTACCAGCCGCGTACGGCGAAATATTTGCCGGCGTGTTCATCAGTTGCGGTGAAACTTTGTTCCAGATCGCGCCATTGCTGGTCCCGTTCAAAGATCACGCCCAGTTCGGCGATGTGTCCCCAACTGCGGCCTTCCTCGCCGTCGAAAGGCTTTTCCGGGTTGCTCACCCAGTACACCGTCATGCCGCCGCGATTGCCTGCGGCCGTGGTGTTGTCTTTGCCGTGCACGCCTTTGCCCAGCAGCCGCACTCCCAGACGATACGTTTGGCTCGGTTCAATGGGTGTATCCTTCATCACCTGCGTTAGTGTCTGGCCGGGGCTGATCCACGCCGCAGCGTCGCCGCCCCACCAGGTGACATTCTGGATGCCGTTTGAGTCATCATTTACCGGCGCAATAGTCCATTCGGCCGGTTCATCCGTCGTCCAGCGGTCACCCTGGGGAACCTTGACGTAATCGGCCAGAAAGCCGCCGTTTTTCAGCAGATTTTGTTTACCCTGAATATATTCATATCCCCGGCGTTTGGGCCCTGGGCCTGGTCCGATCTCGATGGCGTTGATAATAGCCTCGCCGTCTTCTCCTTTGAAGTGAATATCAATCGCGCCATGCCGTGCGGCGATATGCTCAAACGTAAAGTCCACCGCCTTGAAAAGCCCGCCGGCGGCCTCGGCGATATTGACGTTTTTCATTACCTCCCGCCCGTTAATTGCTGCGGTGACGGTATGCGTGATGCGCCGGCCGTAGGCGTCTTTCTCCAAAAAGGGATGCAGCGGCGTATCGGCAAACTTCAGAATAACGTAATACCGTCCCGGCGCGACGGTCAGGTTGACCCAAAACTCCTCCCCATGCACGCCGTATCGATACAGCATCTCATCGCCGGTATTGCCAATGTACATGCTCCGTCGATCGGTCCACCAGGATTGTTTCACGGTATCGTGGCCGTAACCGCTGCGAATAACGAACTCCGTGCCCGGCCGCCAGGCGTTGCCGGCGCTGTCAATGTAATCGCTGCGCTCAGGATAGCCGAATATCATGCGCTGCGGCCCCGCAGGCCCGCCGCCGACGCCATAACCGGCATCGCCCGTCGCTTGGGAAACCTGCAGTCCGTCAATATTGACCAGAGTTCCGCCGCTGATGGGATTGCCCCTGCCGCGGGCGATGAGTTTAATCTCGTGGTTGCTGTTTGTCAGGCCGCTGCGCGAATACACCACCTGCTGGTGGCGCGGCGCGGGATTCCAGAAATCAACTAATGTAAGTTGCTTTTCGCCGTCAATAAACACATCCGCCAGACCGCCATCCGGTCCGACGCTGCCGATAATTCGCACCTGATTGCCGGTAAAGGTATAGCTTGCCGCGGCTTCGGCCTCATGGGTTGCTCTCATCGCGCCGTCTTTACATGAGGAATCTTTCTCCGTGTTCCAGGAACCGTCATACGCCAGCATCTCGTCGTTGATAATGTTTTGCGGATCGTCTCCTTCAATAACGATATTCGTCGCGCCATCATGGCGTATTCGCAAGAGGATGTCGCCGTTGCCCAGCGATTGCACGGTAAACCCGTTTTCCTTAAGCTCCTGACGTCGTTGCAGCGGCTTGCCATCAGCGGTAATCCGTTCGGGAATAAACGCCAGCCGCAAGATGTCGATGCTTTGGCCCCCGTGCGCAAACGTCTGGTAAGCGATACGCCCCTTATCATAAACGACATGCGTCACCACCTCGCTGCTGCGCACAATATGATTTTCCCGGTTGGGCGCAAATAGTTCCGGCGCCAATCCGATAGCCTCCACCAACTGGCACAATGGCCACGGATGCGCCAGATTCGACCATTCTCCCGTCGCCACCGATTTTCCAAAAAGCCCGTCCTTCACCACCCCGTTGGTGTCGCTGTCATACGTCGCCATCATCAGCATCCGCCGGCCGATTTCCCGCGCCCACTCATCATCATCACCCGCCGCCGCCAGCCGCAAAAACGTCGGTGCGGCCGTATATTGGTTATACGACAGCGACGTTCCGCAGCACGTGCACGATTCCGGAAACGCCCACGCGCCGCTGTACATGTTACCGTGCGAATAGGGATCCGCCCCGTTGCGATGCATCACCAGTGACATGATATTTCTCATATCCGTATGCCAATGGGAAAACTTGTCGCGGTTGATAATGATATAATCGGCAATCATCGACGTAATGCCGCACTGCACCGGATTATCCCAGTCCCAGTATTGCCGTCCCCACGTATCGTTTTCCAGCCATCGCGGCAGCATCTGATCCCGTAAAAAAGCAACACCCGCATCGCGCGCCGTCACAATTTTATCGTTTTCCCCGGTATAGCCCAGTTCGATAAGGCTATCGAGAAATTCCAGAATCAGCGCCACGCTGCCCGTCAGTTCATCCGACCAGTCCACCACCGATGGATCCACATACCGATTCCATGGCGGATTCGTCGGATCATTCAATTGTGCTTTTTCCGCGAACAGGTCGCCCCAGTGCTTGGCCGCTTCCAGATAACGCTTCGTCCCTGTCAGTCGGTACGCCCGCACCATTTCCGTGCCGACCATGGCGCATAAATCCAGTTGATTACGCGTCTCCGGGTCGCATTGCCCGTAGGCTTTGCCGCGGGTAGGTGTGCTAATCGGAAAATTGGGCCAGGGATGATCCGCCGGCGTTTGGCCGTAATCCAGTATATAATCCGCGGTCAGCGGGATATACAAAAACGCCATCGGGTCGCCCGAATAGCCATAATATCCCGTCAAACCTCGTATGATGCTCCATGCCCGCTGGCTCAAATCGCCGCACATCCAGTCATTGGTCGGCGGTATTAAAATGGTGCCGTCATCCTTAATGCTCCAGTGCGAGTTATAAACAAAATCCGGCGCCGCCATCACCGCCTTGTCTGTGCCCACCCACGGGTAACGTTTCATCACTTCGGCCGCAATACGCAGTCGCGCATCAATCTGCCCGTTAAGCCCTTCGTACCAGGGGGCAATCACGCCAAACTCATCTTCATGCCGGGGATGCGCGTAATAACTATCCAGCGTTGTCGCACCCTGGATATATCCCGCTGACAAAAACGACCAAACCAATACCCATGCCGCACGGGATAACTTATTACAGATTCCGCAAACGGGCCTTGCTTGTGTGCCCCCGTCATTTTGTAGGATAGAAAAAACCATAAATAATCTCCCAGACGATCCTGAAAGGCCGGGGGCAGTTGTTTATATGTCTCGCTAAATTATAGACTTAGAGTTCCGTAAGGAAAATTATATATAATCCATACTCTCTTTTTATACATTAGTCTTTTCCGCCTGAAAATACCAATAAAAAATGCCTAACTTTCCTGTGGAAAAATTAGGCATTATTGTAATTTATTATATAACAGTAGGTTACGCGATATTTTGCTCTATATAGCAAATTACCTCATATGCGGCAAAGCGATTTTTACCCATAAAAACCATTTTGCGCAATATGTTTAATATTCTCAGACAACTTCCAGATATTCCGCGTCCGGCAACTTCGGAAACGGAGCCGCCGGCAACGTCTGATACCAGAATGCGACCGAGGCGATATCATCCTGTAGCGGCAGGTATTTCCGGCAGGCATTCCGCCAGCCCAGCGCCTGAATAGTCACTTTCAGGTCCTTGTCAAAGCGAATAGGATCCATCACATGCCAGCGATACATGTCGAATCGCAATTGCGACCGGTATAACCCATCCGGCAAATAGGGCCGGAAGCCGGCGTATGGGGTGGAAAATTCCGTATATTTACCGTTTACATCAAAATTATACGAACCGCAGAAATAATCCTCGGTTCCCGTCCCGCAAATCGTGGGGAATTTCTTGTCGCCGTCGATATAGAACTTGATTTCACCTTCACCCCACCAAAGGTTATTATTGACGCCCCAGGCCATATAGGTCCCAACGTATTGCCCCTGGCCTTTTATGCCGTCAACAATAGTGTAAACCTCTTTATAGGGTAGCGGGTTCACGCGGCGGAACTGGGCATGAAAGTATGCGGCATCACTGGGTACATCAGTAAGTGTGTAGTCAATCTGATAAAACAGAGTAATGGGATTGGGGCCGACGTTTTCCACCGTCATGCGGCAATGTTTTCGGAAAGGCATCTCCCAGTAGCAATTAAAGGCACTGCCGGGATTGACGCATACCGGTAAAGACGATATTTGCCAGTAATTATTCCAGCCGCAGGCGAAAAAATCTCCCAGCGGGCATTCCACGCTGGGGGTTTTCTGGCCGTCCCAGTAAATCCGCAGCACCAGGAACCGCCAGTGTCCCGTGGGCGTCATCCACATGTGCTGGATAGCGCCGGGGCCTTTGATGTCGGCCATATCAAAGACGGTGCCTGCCTCGATGGTGTGGCACGGCGACATTTTCCAGCCCTGGCCCAAATCAGCGGCGGCCGGGTTGCCTTCTTTGGCCATACCGCCCTTACCCTTTTCGCCGGTGAAGTTTTCCGCACAAATCGAGCGGGTTTGTGCGTTTGATAACCGCGATAGATTGCCCAAATTCATGCCGAGTCCATTAAAAGTAGTCATAATTGTGTGTCCTTTTCCAAAAAAAGTTACTTTTTTCTTTGCTCAACTCCTGCCCCCATACTCGTCGCGTCACTTTACGTATGATGAATAAACTTTGCAAGACCGTACAGGCAAAAATTCAAAGAAAAAAGCTGTTTCTTAATGAATTATGCTGAAAATTGAGTCGTTTTTATCAATAGGTATGCAATATGTTGCTTTTCCGACTTAACCTTGACAGAGTTGTTTTTCAAGGTGATACTACCGCCATTACCGCCGGCAGGCGGCATTTTGGCCCGCCTGAAATCGCCCGGATTATCGGCGCAGGCCCGTGAATTTAGCCGGACCTGCCGGGACTAAGCGTAACTTATGGTTTTAAATGTAGATACAACGGCAGCCGCGCCGCTGCTCCTGCAAACCAGCGATATCACCAAGGATTTTGCGGGCGTTATTGTGCTGGAAAAGGTGCATTTTGAACTCCGGCCGGGGGAGGTGCATATTTTGGCCGGGGAAAACGGCGCCGGAAAGAGCACCCTTATCAAGATTATCGCCGGTGTGCATACGGAATACTCCGGCCGGGTGGAGGTGCAGGGGCAGACCGTGCGGATGAAAAACCCGCTCGATGCGGAAAAGTACGGCATAGCCGTTATTCACCAGGAAATGTCGCTGGTGCCAAGTATGAGTGTGGCGGATAACATTTTTCTGGGCCGGGAAGTGACCAACGCGTGCGGCTGGCTAAATCATCGCCACCATAAGCAGCAGGCCCGCGAGATACTGCGGGAACTGGGGCTGGAAGAGGTGGATGTAACTCAGCCGCTGGAAGAATACCCTATTTCCGTCCAGCAGATGATAGAAATCGCCAAGGCGTTGGCCCTGAAGTCGAAGATTATTATCATGGACGAACCCACCAGTGCCCTGACCGACCCGGAGGTGGATCGGCTTTTTGCGATTATCGACCAGTTGAAAGCGAAGGGGTGCGGGATTGTGTATATCACTCACAAAATGGAGGAGATTTATCGAATTGCCGACCGCATTACGGTGTTGCGTGACGGCAAATATATCGGTACGGCCGACGCCGGGGATTTGCCTGCCGATAAACTGGTTCATTGGATGGTCGGTCGGGAGATTACCGAGCAGTTTCCGCCGCGGACGGGTGTGCCCGGCGATGTTAGCATACGCCTGGAAAAATTTTCGGTGCCGAATCCCGGCCAGGGGGCCAAATGGCTGGCGCATGAAGTGACGCTGGAAGCCCGCGCGGGTGAGATTGTCGGTTTGGCGGGTTTGCAGGGGTCGGGTAATTCGGCGTTATTGCAGGGTATTTTCGGGGCCTTGGGGCCGATGCCTCACGGCCGGGTGCTTCTCAAGGATAAACCCTATGCTATCAGCCATCCGCGTCATGCCATCAATAGCGGCGTGGCGCTGTTGACCAGCGACCGCAAGGCGACCGGTCTGATGCTGGGCATGAATATCATCCACAATGTAACGCTGGCGGCGTTGAAGGATTTTTCGCCGGGCGGGTGGCTGCGACATGGCCGGGAAACTATTGCCGCGCAGGGTTATCGTGAATCGCTGCGCATCAAGGCCGGCCGTCTGGATGCGGAAGTGAATTCCCTTTCCGGCGGCAACCAGCAGAAGGTGGCGCTGGCCAAATGGCTGCAAACCCAACCGCGCGTTTTACTTCTGGATGAACCGACGCGCGGCGTGGATATCGGGGCGAAGGCGGAAATTTATCGTCTGATGAATCAATGGACCAGCGAGGGTGTGGCCATTTTGCTGATTACCTCGGAGATGCCCGAATTGCTGGCGATGGCCGACCGCATTTACGTGATGTCCCGCGGCAAGGTTACCGCCCACTACCGCCGCGGCCAGGCCACCCAGGAAAATATCCTCCATGCCGCCATGGGGCACGACATAGGAAACAACTGATATGGCTGAAGCGAAATTACAGGATACTCAGATAGGGACGCTGACAGCTCTAATGCGCTCACCTGTGGTCCGTGCTCTGTTTGCACTGGCGCTAATTTTGATTATTGGTTCTATTTTTAATGCCGACGGCAGTTTTTTCAAATTCGGCACCCACCGGGATATGCTGCGTCAAATATCTCGTTATGGTATTTTGGCTTGCGGAATGACCATCGTGATTATTACCGCCGGAATTGACCTGTCGGTAGGAAGCATCCTGGGATTTACAGCGATGATTTTTTCGCTAATGACGATTCATAAAAACTGGAATCCCTATTTGGCGATTACCATAACGATGCTCGCCGGTATTGCTTGCGGATTGGTTTCCGGCGTTCTTATTGGTAAATTCAAATTACAGCCTTTCATTGCGACACTGGCCATGATGGTATTTGCGCGGGGGCTGGCGAAATTCGTCACCGACGGGAAAAAAGTCACCCAGAGCGTCAAAATTGGGGACGAATTAGTATTTGTTGATTTGCCGGCTGTTTTTAAATTTCTTGATTCTCGCATATTGAATGACACCATTGCGGTAGTTACTATTATTTTTATTATTTGTTTACTGATTAGCTGGATACTTCTCAATAAGCTGCGCTGGGGGCGTTATCTTTACGCCATAGGCGGTAATGAAGAAGCGGCTCGCCTTTCCGGTGTTCCGGTGCGGGCGATGAAATTATTGGCATACGGCATCTGCGGCCTCTTCTGCGGCGTAGCGGGAATGTGTCAGGCGGCCACAGAAGGGCAAGGCAATCCGGAAGCCGGTCAGACGTATGAACTTACGGCGATAGCTATCGTGGTTATCGGTGGTACAAGTCTGATGGGAGGTCGAGGAAGTATCTGGCTGACATTGATTGGTGCTCTGACCATCGGTTATCTGGAAAAAATATTATCTATCAATGCTGTCGGTGAAGCGGAGCGATTAATGTTGACGGGAGCGATTATTGTTGGTGCCGTTCTTTTCCAGAGAATACGGAAAACATAGAGTGTGCAGTACCTCGGACAAACAGACATTTTAGGAGAATGGTTATGAAAAAATGGTTAATACTATTACTTGTTGTTGTTCTTGCATTTGGTATTTCAGGATGCAAAAAATCATCGAGCCAGGTTAAATGGACCATCGGCATGAGCCAGTGCAACCTGGGCGAACCGTGGCGGGTGCAGATGAATGAGGATTTGGCCACGGCCGCCGCCAACCATTCTGAAATCAAGGTCATTTATAAGGACGCTCAAAATGACAGCACCATCCAGCGGTCTCAAATGGAGGAATTTATTTCCCAAAAAGTTGATTTGATCATTATTTCTCCCTTGGAGTCAGCGCCGCTGACGAAAGTGGTAGAGCAGGCCTACGTGGCGGGAATTCCGGTTATTGTTCTTGATCGTCGGGTTGATACAGACCAGTACACCTGTTTTATCGGCGCTGATAATTTCAAAATTGGTGAATTGGCAGGGAAATGGATAGTTGAGAAGCTGAATGGCAAAGGTAAGGTCGTCGAATTAAAAGGACTCATGACCTCCACTCCCGCCGAAGGGCGAAATAGCGGTTTCCGGAAAGCGATAGAGGGGACCGAGATTGAAGTCATATTTGAAGCCGACATGAAATGGCTGGAAGACAAGGCGCGGAGTGAGATGGAATCCGCTTTGGCCCGGTTTGACAAGATTGATCTGGTTTATGCTCACAATGATCCCGGCGCTCACGGGGCATTCAAAGCGGCCGAGGCGGCCAAGAGGGAAAAAGACATGCTGTTTGTCGGCATCGATGGCTTGGCGACGGAAGGTAAAATGTACGTCAAACAAGGGATTCTCAACGCCACATTTTATTATCCCACCTGCGCCAAAGAGGCGATTGAAACCGCTCTAAAGATTTTAAATGGCGAAAAAGTGGAGAAAGAAATAAATCCGCCAACCTATGTGATAGATAAAGATACTTTAAAATAATCGAGTAGCAGCCAGCGGGACAGGAAGTTATTTCTGTTGATGATAACGTTTTGATACTCGTGCAGGCGGGAATCCAGATGAGTTGTCTGGATACTCGCTTTCGCGGGTGTAACAGGGTCGCCTGGTTTTCCACAACGGCAAATAGTCATCGAGCGGGAAAAGTAATCGGCGGCAGGTTCAATCGGGCCAATAGCCGCCCCAGGCGTCGGCGACGTCGAGGAAATTGCTCATAATAATTTGGGCGTTGTCCCAGGCGATAGTGGCGGCTGAACCGAATGCTCCTTCGTCAAGCTGCAATTCGATATGGAACTGGGCGGCGTAGATGGGGGCGTCAACAGCCTTCAGGCATTGCATGGCGGTTTTGGCGCCGGTGCCGGCGGCGGCCACACGGATGTATCCGGCGGGCGCGTATTTAAGTTCTCCCAGGTGCCACTCGGCGACGAGAAACTGCGTCGGCAGCCCGGCAAAAACGGGATCGGCGTTTTCCTGCTGTACGTAAGTGGGGCCGCGTTCGTAGGCCTGGGGGTACAGCTCATACGGCGGGTAATTGCCGCAGGAATAACCGTCCACCTTCAGAATATGGCCGTAAATCGGGCAGGTCGGGTTTTCCGGATCGCGGCAATAGGGACATTCCCACGGCGTTTGCCAACCGCAATCTTCGAGGATGCCGATAACCTGCCCGCCGCCGCAGGCGCCCCATATCGGGCAATTGCGGTTGTCGATAACCTGCTGCAGGCCGGCGAAATGCGACCGCGTGCACTGGCACCAGTCCAGGTAACTGCCGGACAGAAACGCACACAATGGATAGGGTTCGGCCGCCAGGAAGGATTCATCGAAATCGCCCACCCAGATTTGCTGGGCCGGAATATATTGCCAGCCGCGGCTTTCGCGTGCCAGTTGGAAAAACCGCTCGGTGTCCCACTGGGGCAGCGTTGCTTCTTCGAGGATGCTCACGCCCACCAGCCAGGCGGGAAAGTCGATGGCCGCGTCGGTTTGCGGATAAAATTCCACTTCGCGCAGCGTCGGGTAACCGCCGGTGCAGTCCGTAATCATCAGCCGCAGATAGCGGGCCGTGACCGCCTGATTAAAACGATGAATGCGGTAAATGCGCCGTTCCCCGTATATCTGTGTTTCCGGCAGGTCGTTCCAGGCGGCGCCGTCAAGGCTCCACTGCCAGACGTAGTCGCGCGGCGCATTTTGCAGATGAGAGTCATGGTCGCCGATAATTTGCACAATAGCGCCGATGGGCTGCGATTGGCTGAAACTGATTTGCCACCACCACGCCCCCATGCCCGTCTGGCCTTTCCACGCGCAGCCTTCATCCGCGACGTAGCGTTCTTCGTTGATAGCGCCGATGCCGGGATAATAAATCTGGCTGCTCGAGGTGGTAACGACGGGCGCATCGGTTTGCGCCTGGTTGAAAATTTCTTCCGACGTCAATACCCGGTGATAAAGGCGTATCTCATCCACCCGGCCGTGAAGATTTTCGCCCCAGGCGGTGTTCATGCCGATGTAAAACGGCGCTGTGTTAACGGCTTCGGCCAGACGCAACGCGCCGGGTGCCAGCAACGTCGCCGCGGGCAGGCCGTTTTGGAAAAGACGCACGCGGGTTCCATCATACGTCAAGGTCAGGTGGGTCCACGTGTGCGTCGGGATCGCCAAACCGGTAAACCAGTCGCCGTTGGGCAAGGAGTCGGTTACGCCCGCCAGCGATATACCGACGAGATTGCCGTTGAGCCACCAGTATAAATCCTTGCGCTGGCCGGGGCCGAATTTTGAAACAATCGTGCTCCATGCGGGAGTATCGTCGAGGTAAAGCCACGCCGAGAGCGTCATGGTATTGGTAAGATCAAAAACGTCAGCATCCGGAACCGAGATATAATCGTTCACACCATCCAGCGCCACGGCGTTGCCCATCTGTCCGGCGGTCCAGCTTGCGCCGGACAAAGTTCCGTCATGGGCGAATACTTCCTCCGCGGCGCTGGTTCCGGTGGACTCATCGAAGCGCCAATAGGCATAAAGAGACGTTTTGGATTGCCAGGCGGCGGCCATTTTGGAAAAGTCAGCGTAATCAACAAAGCCATCGCCGCTGAAATCCGCTGCGCCGCAATCTTCGCTAGCACTATCCGCCAGCCAGCAAGGACACCATTGCGCCACATCGCCGAGGTCAATCCAGCCATCTTCGGCCAGGTCATAGCGAAGTGTATCCGCCGGGGCGGCGGA
>CAZOCV010000032.1:8104-21978 GCA_964578395.1 uncultured Pirellulales bacterium | reverse complement strand
TGCGTTTGGATCCGCCGGAACTGGGTTTGCTGCGCGTGGAGATTCGTTCCGGGCGGGACGGGCTGCAACTGCAACTGCAGGCCACCACGGTCAAGGCCCATGAACTGCTCAAGCAAAATAGTTCCGAACTCAAGACCGCCCTGGAGCAACAGGGGCTGCCCACCGGACGCATCGAAATTCAGTTACGGATGGATTTACAGGAAAATGCTTCCCATTCATCCTCGGAGCAGCAGTCCGGCGGTCGGCAAAACGCTTCGCCGCAGCAGCAGGGCCAGGGATCGTTCCAGCAAGAGTCGCAGCAGCCGTCCGACGGACAGGCCTCCGGCCGTTCCTTTACTCGTGAACCGGCATTTTCCGGGGCCGCGGCGGATAGCGATGATGGCTGGCGCGAGATGGATTTCGCCCGTTTGGACGTCACGGTGTAATAAAAAACAGGAATAAAGATATGACTACCATCAGCAGTGTCAGCGATACCGCCAGTGCGGCTTCCACCCAACTGGAGCAGACGCTCAGTTCCGATGAATTTTTGCAGATTATGATTACCGAACTGACCAACCAGGATCCGTTTGATCCGGTCAAGAATGAAACCCTGCTCAACCAGATGTCCACGATTCAGCAGATTGAATCGCAGCAGAATATGAGCAAGTCCTTCAATTCGCTGATGAGCAATTTTAATCAACTGCTCAAACGGGACGAACTGAGTACGGCGGGCAAGATGGTCGGCCAGATCGTCAGCGGCAAAAATCTTTCCGGGGTGGAGGTATATGGCAAGGTTCTGGCGGTGAATGTCAGCGAGGACGACATCATTCTCGAACTGGACACGGGCGACCAGGTCAAGATGAGCGACCTGACGCGCATGGGCGGGCAGAACAGCGCCGATGTCATCGGCAAGATGGTAACCGGCCGCACCACCACCGGGGATAATGTTGTGGGCGAGATTGAATCGCTGTTGATAGACGATGATCAGATTCTGCTCAGCGTCCGCACGCGCGACCTCAACGGGGAGGAAGAGGTTGTGGAAATGCTGATGAGCAGCGCTACGCTTATCAGCAAGGACAACGCCGACACCCTTCTGGGCCGCACGGCGGAAGGGTACGCGGAAATGAATGGCCAGTTGCAGAAAATCGAGGGGCAGGTCGCCAGCTACGTTCTGCTGGCGGACGATCAGGTGGTCCTCAATGTCGTGAATAAAGATAAGAAATATCAATTGCCGCTGACGGGAGTGACGCGGATTTATACCGTTGCATCTTAATAAATGGAGATAGAATTATGGGTTTAACATCGTCATTATTCGCCGGTTTGTCCGGGATGAAAACCAATGAATACCGGATGGACGTCGTGGGTAATAATATTGCCAACGTCAATACGACGGCGTTCAAGTCGTCGCGGGCGACGTTCCAGTCCCAGTTTTACAGCACCTTCAATTTCGGCTCCGCGCCCAACGGCGCCTTTGGCGGCTCTAATCCGATGCAGGTGGGAACGGGCAGCACGATTGGCGCGGTCTCGCGTGATTTTTCCGGCGGTTCGCCCGAAACCACCGGCGTCAAAACCGATCTGGCCATCCAGGGCCAGGGCATGTTCATCCTCAATCGCTCGGATGGCGCCCAGGTTTACACCCGTGACGGCAGCTTTCAGTTTAATGCCGAAAATTATCTCCTCAGCGCGGATGGTTATTTTCTCCAGGGTTACGGCGTTGACGCCAATTATAACATTGTGGAAGGGACGCTGACCGATCTGCGGATTCCGCTGGGAGAAATCACCACGGCGGCCATGACCAGAAACGCCGCTTTTAGCGGCGATCTAAACGGCGATGGGATCTCTGCTTTTGATCCTACGGATCCTACCGGTCTCGAACCCAGCGGTCAGGTGCGCACCGTGCTGGATACGGCCAACAGCGGTATAGTGTTGACATCATCCAGCGGCTTATTAACAGGTTCCGACTTATTGACGACGCTTGCGGTGGACGGTGTGGCCGCGTTTGTCGAAGGCAACAATATCGTGCTGAACGAAGCCACCAAAGGAGGGCAAACGCTGCCCCAGGTGAGCATGGAGGTTACGGCCACAACCACGATAGATGAATTTCTGACCTGGTACGAAGACGCCCTGGGGATTTTTAATCGCACGGATTTCCCGGATCTGGCGGACTGGTCCGCCACGAGCACGGTTGTTCCTGATCCGGGTGTGCGGATTAATGTCGCCGGAAATGGGATAGAAGTTGTCGGAAATATCGGCACTCATAATGTTTTGGATCTGGGCCGCCAGTCGCTGCAAATTGAACAGGGTACGGCGGCGGCTCCGCCAACGTCATCGCAGCCGTTTAATTTTCAGGTGGCCAACGGTTTTGCCCAGGTGGAAGCGGAAAGCATCCGCACCAGCTTCCGCGCTTATGATTCTCTGGGCATACCTATGGATATTGACGTAACTATTGTTATGGAATCCAAGAGCGGTTCGGGCATCACATGGCGGTTTTTTGCCGAATCGGGCGATGATCTTTCCGGCGGCCGCGCCCTGGGGACAGGGACGATTAGTTTCGACACGGCCGGCAATTATCTTGAAGGTACGGGGCTGACGATATCCATTGATCGTAACGGCATCGGCGCCAGCACGCCCCAATCCGTCACGCTGGATTTTTCCACCATGGATGGATTTGCCATGGAATCCAGCGCTGTTTCGCTGTTGAGTCAGGATGGATTCCCCGCCGGAACGCTGCAGGATTATTCCGTCGGCAATGATGGTGTCATTACCGGTTCCTTTACCAACGGACTGACGCGCCAGCTTGGCCAGGTGGTGCTGGTGACGTTCCGTAACTATGGTGGTTTGATTGCTGAAGCGGATAACCTTTATATTACCGGTCCCAACTCCGGCAACGCCATCGTCAAAAAACCCCAGGAACTCGGCGCCGGCAGCATCAGTTCCGCCGCCCTGGAACTGAGCAATGTCGATTTAAGCCGGGAATTTATCAATTTGATTATTTCCAGCACCGGTTTTTCCGCGTCATCGCGGGTCATTCAGACCAGCGACCAGCTTCTAAACGAGCTGATTGCCATGACGCGATAAGTTTGCTTACCCGGGCCTCGCGGCAGGGGTGTTTATTCTGCTGTCGCGAGGCCGACTTTGGATTTAACCGGCGAAGTGGTTTCGCCGTGGTGATAAAAATGATAGCCGTAACTCGTTTGAATGGTAAACGATTCGTGGTCAACGCCGAACAGATTCGCTATATCGAGGAGACGCCGGATACGATGATTACGCTCGTTAGCGGCGATAAGGTGATGGTCCGGGAAGACCTCGAAGAGGTGGTGCGTTTGGCGATTGAGTATGGCCGGCAGGTGCGAGCGGTATTGCCGGTGTAAGATGGTGTATTATCGGACGTATATAAAAGGTTAATCCGCATGAAGCGGATTGTAAACGGTCTGGCGGCGGTGATGGTGAATGATGCCGGCCATTCGACCGATAAGAAGAAATAATGGAAATAGTGGTTTTATAAGGATATAAACCGCGGAAAGTTACTATGGATCTGGCGACATTAATAGGATTGTTTCTGGGATTCGGCCTGGTGTTTTATTCCATTTTTGTCAGTGCCGGTGACAAGGCGGGTGCATTTGTTGATCCGGCTTCGGCGATGATGGTTATCGGCGGCGCCATTGCCTCGACGATGATTAGTTTTCCTCTGGCGGCTTTTTTACGTTCAGGAAAGGTTTTTCTTAAGGCGATGATGCACAAGGAGCAATCCGCGCAGAAGTTAATCGCCGATCTGGTTTCTTACGCGGAAATCGCCCGGCGCGACGGCATCCTGTCGCTGGAAAATGCAACTCGTGATGCGGATGATCCCTTTATTGTTAAAGGCATACAAATGGCGGTGGATGGCACCGATCCGGAATTGATTGAACAGATCATGAACAATGAACTGGACGCTATTTCCAGTCGGCACGATCAGGGCAAGGCGGTCTTTGATAATTTCGGCAAGTACGGTCCGGCGTTTGGCATGATTGGAACGCTCGTCGGGCTGGTGGTTATGTTGATGAACATGGACGATCCCGACAAAATCGGTCCCGGTATGGCGATTGCTTTGCTGACCACGCTGTACGGTTCGATGTTCGCCAATATGTTTGCCCTGCCTGTTGCCGACAAGCTCAGCCAGCGCAGTGATGAAGAACTCATGCTCAAGACCATTATCATTAAAGGTGTTATGAGCATTCAATCCGGTGATAACCCCCGCATCGTCGAGCAGAAGCTCAAGACGTTTCTGCCGCCCGGTTTGCGGGGAGATCAAAACAAGGATGAGGAAAAATAGACATGGCGCGTAAGAAAAAAGCTGCCGGCGGCGGCGCGCCGGAATGGATGGTCACTTACGGCGACATGATGGGATTGCTGTTGTGTTTTTTTGTTATTCTGGTGTCCATGAGCGAAATGAAAGAGGATGAACGTTTTCAAAAAGTGATGGAGTCCCTCCAGCGGGCCTTTGGTTACGAGGGCGGCGTAGGCATGATTGCCAGTGAAATGTCGCCCGATAACAGCATGAGCAGGCAGATGAGTGAATTGGTTATGCGCAAATGGCAGACCCATCTGGGCAAAAGCCAGGAAGAAGGCATCGAAGGAGCGAATCCCAGTGTGCGCACGGTGCGCGAAGGCCTGCAATATACCGTCGGCGGCCAGATCAGCTTTGAACCCGGCCGGGCCGTGCTGCTGCAAACCGCCAGGGAACAGTTAAGAGTATTTTCCGATTTGATTCGCGGCATGAACAATAAAATTCGCATTCGCGGCCATGCCGTTCGCAAACCCGCCGGGCAATATGCGCCTTATACCAGCCTTTATGATCTGAGCTACGCGCGCGCCATAGCGGTCAAACAATGCCTCGTTGAGCTGGGCATACGCGAGCAGCGCATAACCGTGGAAGCCTGCGGAGATAATGAGCCTATTACCGCCGAAGCGTATGATGAAGCCGCCCGCAGCGCCAATCGCCGGGTGGATATTATTGTTACCGAGTCGCTGATTCAGGATTACGAAGGTGAAGTTGAAGAGGATTCAGGAGATTTAGTCAATGGCTGAGCAAAGAAATGCCCCCGAAACCCAAAATGAAGAACAAAAACCCAAGCGGAAGCTTCCGCTCAAGACGATTATCGTGATTTTGGGCGTTCTTCTTCTCGAAGGCGGGACCATAGGCGTGTTTATGGCGTTCAAAGGCGGCCCCAGCGAGGCGGGCGCCAGCAACGAGTCCATCGTGGAGACCCAGGATCCGACGGAAAAACAAATGGCCGAAGTCGTTCTGGCGGAGGACTTCACGATCGATAATTACACCGCCGGGCGCTCCCGCATTGTTATCCGCTGCGGCGTCGCCGCCAAGGTGTCCCTGGAAAACCAGCTTAAATTGCAGGAACTGGTCACGGCCCACAAAACGGAAATTAAGGACACCATCAGGACGCTGGTTTCTTCGGCTCAGCCGGACCACCTGCGCGACTCCAAAAAGCAGGTTATCAAGCGGGAAATCAAAACCGGCATGGAAGATATTATTGGTGAAGGGCTTATCGAAGATATCCTCCTGCCGGACTGGCAGTCGTTCCAGCAGGATTAGTCGTAAATGATAGTTCCCCGCCGACATGCGGGTTCAAGGATGAAAGGGTGAACGCCCGTGAGTAATGAACAGGATGTTAAACCGCAGGAACAGGCTTCGGCGACGCCCGCCGGTCAGACCGAAGGCATGTCCGAACTGCCCGACTTTTCCCAGATGCTCGAAGAAGCCGCCGTCGGCAGTATCGAACTTCTCCGCGATGTCGAGTTGGATGTCAAAATCGAACTCGGCCGGGCCGAGATGACGATTGAAGAGCTTCTTAAACTCCAGTCCGGCTCCGTGGTTGAACTGGATAAACTCGCCGGTGACCCGGTTGATGTCCTGATTAACGAACAACTTATTGCCCGTGGTGAAATTCTCGTCGTCAATGATAATTTTTGCGTTCGTATCAACGAGATATTACCGGGTGTAACGGAGCAGTTTTTGAGTGATTGATAGATAAATAATGTTGCCGCGTTGGGCGTAAGGTTATCGCCGTAACCGCTTCTGACACTCGCCGTGCTTATTCACAGGTCAGACCCCGACGCTCAGGACGCCGGCAAACAGACACAGGTGACTCATGACCCAAAGCACAGCCTCGCGCATCAGTTTGCGAATAGGAGGTTATCGGCTGATTCTGTTCGGCCTGACCGTCCTAATCTCCGTATTTATAGAGGGGAATTCTCTGGCCGCTAAAACTTCGCCGGACACCGGCGCGGCAAGTGATATAACTGCCGTAAATACAAATAGTTATGCTGAGGCCACACTGCCTTCTGCTGCGGCGGCCGCTTCCTCGACGAATCCCCAACCTGCTGTTTCCGCGGGGGCGGCGAACATAACGGCTATGGATACCGCCGAACAGCGTATCATCGAACGTTGTGCCTCCTCCGGAGAAAAAAAATCAACGGCAACTTCGCCAAAAGCTCGGCCGGCCTCTCCTTCCGGCGGGCGCACGATACTGGCCTTGATAGCGGTATTGGGGCTTGTCGGCCTGGCGGCGCTGGCGGCGCGGCGCTTTTTGCTGAGATCCCGAAAAACAGGCAATGTCAAGCTGGTGGACATTATCGCCCGGACCTCCATTGGCTCACGACAGTCTTTATGTCTGGTGCGGCTGGCTGACCGTCTCTTGCTGGTGGGTTTAAGCCCCAATCATATGGCCGCCCTGGATGTGATTGATGACCCTGAAGCTGTTGCCCGGCTGATGGGCGAAGTCGCCCGCCAGTCGTCCAATTCGATCTCCAATGGTTTCAGTAATTTATTTCAGCGGGAAGCCCGGCAATTCGACCTTGCCGAAGAAGAAACCCTGAGCGAGGACACTTTCGGCGAAGAAGCGAATTCGTCTCTCTCGGCGGATTCAGGCTGGCGTCGTGCCCGCGGCGAACTTACCGGATTACTCAATAAAGTTAAAGGTTTGAGCAGATTACATTGGCGTTGAAATGGTTTTTGTTTATAATTTTAACGCATTAAGGATGATGTTGTAATGAATATGTCATGGATGACATATAAACGGCCGGTATTGCTGTTACTGCTCTTGCTCTGCGGAGCGGTGCAGGCGCAAACCGCCTCCACATCATCAACCCCAACCGCCGCGGAGGGTTCCCGCCAGTTAAATACCGACACCGCAATGACCCGCAGCCTGGATCCCGCGCAGCTTGTGGAAAATGCCACCCGGCCGGAAAAACTTTCTTCCTCACTGGAAATCATGTTGTTGCTGACGGTGCTGTCGCTGGCTCCGGCGGTGCTGGTGATGACCACCTGTTTTACCCGTATTGTTGTGGTGCTGGCGCTGCTGCGGCAGGCGATGGCGACCAACCAGTTGCCGCCGGCCCAGGTCATCACGGGCCTGGCCCTGTTCATGACTTTTTGCGTCATGGCGCCCACCTGGAAGCAGATTCACGCCGACGCCATTGTGCCCTATGTCAATCCGGCGGACGATGCGGCGTCCATTGACCGCGGAGAAGCCTGGCGGCGCGCGCAAACGCACATGCGCCATTTTATGATTACCCAGATTGAAAACTGCGGCAATGAAGAAGATGTCTATATGTTTGCCGAATACGGTTCGCCTGACGCCGCGCTGCAGGAAAAACTCCGCAGCGAAACCCTCCAATGGAGTGATGTAGCGCTGACCACCCTGATCCCGGCCTTCATAACCAGCGAACTCAAGCAGGCGTTTCTTATGGGATTTTATATTTATCTGCCGTTTCTGGTTATCGATATGGTGATTGCGTCCATTCTGATGTCGATGGGCATGATGATGCTGCCTCCGGTATTAATTTCACTGCCCTTTAAATTACTGCTTTTTGTTCTGGTGGACGGCTGGCATCTGGTGGTGGGGACCCTGATGGCCGGCTTTACCAATAATGTCGCTTTATAAAGGTTAGGACTGCGCATGAATCCTTCAA
Organism: uncultured Pirellulales bacterium; assembly: GCA_964578395.1. Taxonomy (GTDB): domain Bacteria; phylum Planctomycetota; class Phycisphaerae; order Sedimentisphaerales; family SM23-30; genus JAFGBA01. Next base: position 14,031 of record CAZOCV010000032.1, on the reverse strand, counting down.
TGGCTTTGGATCTGGGACGAGAGACGCTGATGATGATGCTGATCATCTCGGCGCCGCTGCTGATGATCGGCCTGATTGTCGGCGTGCTGGTGTCCATATTGCAGGCCGTGACGCAGATTCAGGAAATGACGCTGACGTTTGTGCCGAAAATTATCATCATGGTGCTGGCGGCGGTTGTGCTGATGCCCTGGTATCTTCAGCGCCTGATGGCGTATGCCATAGAAATGTTTTCACCCATGCCCGTTCCTTAAAGAGGCACGATGAGGTTGTTTGTGCCGGTAAAACCACGGTGCTCAGAAATATGAATGATACGACACTGTTAACGCCTATTCAAGCTGTTGCCGAACAGGCTCCCGTATTTGCCCTGGTGCTGATGCGGGTGGGAGGGGTGGTTACGGCCGGACCCCTGCTGGGGCTAAGCTCGATTCCCCTGCGCATTCGCGTCATGATTACGCTGGTGCTGGCGTTGGCGGTTTTCCCCCTGGTGGGTCCGGTTGCCGACCCGCCTGTAACCTGGCTGGGCCTGGCGTTTGCTTCGGGCGGGGAGTTGATTCTGGGCCTGAGCATGGGTTTTCTCATCAAGCTGATGCTGACCGGCATCCAGGTTGGCTCCCAGTTAATCGGCCAGCAGATGGGACTGGCGATGGCGCGCATTGTCAATCCGCTCACTGAAGAGGACAACGATATTCTTGACCAGTTTTTTGTAATGCTGGTGACCTTGATTTATGTCTGTATTAACGGCCATGTCATTTTGATTCAGGCTCTGGCCGGGACATTCCGTACGGTGCCGCTGCTGGGCATGGAATATCATGCGGAACTTCCGGCGGCCATGGTTGACGTCCTGACCACGGCGTTTATCCTGGGTATTCGCATGGCGGGGCCGGCGCTGACGGCGATTTTTCTGGCGACGCTGGCGCTGGGATTTATCTCGCGCACCATGCCGCAGTTAAATATCCTCGCCGCGGGATTTCCCATACGCATTACCTTGTCGCTGGTATTGCTGATCTCCTCGGTTGGTTCTCTGTGTATGCTGTTCCAGGATGCGGTTTTAGATACCCTGGGACGCATTGGAACGTTATTTGTCTAATAGATTCGTAATAGATAGGAATAATAATGGCGTCGGAAACCGGTGAAAAAACTGAAGCCCCAACCCCGCGTCGCTTACAGGAAGCGCGGGAGAAAGGGCAGGTGGCCAAAAGCCAAGATCTGACCGCCGCCGCCGGTTTGCTGGTCGGTCTGGTTCTGCTTTATTTTTACGGCCCGCTGTTACTGAAGCAATTCCTGAATATTTTGCGCGAAACGTTGATCGCCATGGGAACGGTTACGTCCGCCCAGTCGTTTACCCAAGAAGGATTTGTGCTGCTGCTGCGTCAGGTGGCGTCGTTGGTGGGGCCTTTCCTGCTCATCAGCGCTGTTGCCGCGGCCGCCATCAATCTCATGCAGGTCGGTTTTCTTTTAACAACTCAGCCCATTACGCCGTCGCTGGATAAAATCTCTCCGCTGGCGGGTTTCAAGCGGTTTTTCAGCGCCCGTACGGCCATGCGGCTGGCGATGAGTCTGCTCAAGGTGGCGATTATCGGCCTGGTCGCCTTTATATCCATACGCCGGGACATGCCGCAGCTGGTGAACTTGTCTGAATATGATTTCACTACGGTCATCCACGTGGGAGCGTACCTGACGTTCAAGCTGGGATTGCGGCTGGCGCTGGTTCTGCTGTTGCTGGCTCTGCTGGACTATGCTTATCAAAAATATCAGGTTATTCGGGATTTGCGCATGAGCCGTGAGGAACTCAAGGAAGAACTCAAGCGTATGGAAGGTGATCCCATCATGCGCCAGCGCCGTCGCGCTGTGGCCCGGCAACTGGCCGCTCAGCGCATGAGCCAGGCGGTGCCCAAGGCCGACGTGGTTATCACCAATCCCACGCATCTGGCCATTGCCCTCAAATATGAACATGAATCCATGCCGGCGCCGAAAGTGGTTGCGCGCGGCGCCGGTTATATGGCCCGGCGCATACGTGAAATCGCCGATGAAAACGGTGTGCCCATCGTGGAGCGCAAGCCCCTCGCTCAGGCGCTTTACAAGAGTTGCCAGGTCGGTGATTACATACCGGCGGATTTATACAAGGCGGTGGCCGAAGTGCTGGCGTATGTTTTTGAGTTGGCGGGGAAAGGATTCCGACGCTCGCGCGCCAGTTAAATAGCGCCCGGCGGCTGTACTGATAAAAATTATGGCGAAAGCACCCAATACAACCGATTCTCGATGGCGAAACCTGCTGATCAGCGGCAGGGATTTTATGCTGCCCATTGCCGCCATGAGTCTGATTTTCGTCATGCTGATTCCCTTGCCTACGGCCTTGATGGATATTCTTCTGGCCGCCAATCTCACCTTTTCCGCGATTGTGCTGGTGACGACGATTTTCGTGGAAAGCCCCCTGGAATTTTCCGTATTTCCGTCAATGCTGCTGGGTTCGACCCTTTTCCGCCTGGTGCTTAACTGCGCCACAACCCGTCTGATTCTGACGGCGGGTGAGCGCGGCGGCGACCCCATGATTGCCGCCGGTCAGGTGGTTTATACCTTTGGTAACTTTGTCGCCGGCGGGTCTCTGGCCGTCGGCCTGATTATTTTCATTATCCTTATCGTCATTCAGTTTGTCGTTATTACCAAAGGCGCCACCCGCATCAGTGAAGTGGCCGCCCGGTTTACCTTGGACGGCATGCCCGGCAAGCAAATGGCCATCGACGCCGATCTGAACGCCGGCTTGATTAACGAAGGCGAGGCGCGCCGCCGCCGAGAAGCGATTACCCGCGAGGCGGATTTTTACGGGGCCATGGATGGCGCCAGCAAATTCGTCCGCGGCGACGCTATCGCGGGCATCATCATCACTCTCGTCAATGTTATCGGTGGCCTGGCCGTCGGCATGCTCCAGTATGGCTGGACGATTGGCACGTGCACCAAAGTATTTACCACCCTGACCATCGGCGACGGCCTGGTCAGCCAGATACCCGCTTTTATTATTTCGATTTCCGCCGGTTTAATTGTCACCCGCTCCACCTCCCGCAGCAACCTCAGCGATGAACTGATTACGCAGCTTACCAGCAAACCTCGCGCCATGATTGTAACGGCGGTTTTGTTATCTATGCTCGCCCTGACGCCGCTGCCGAAAGTACCCTTGCTGGTGCTCGCCGGCGGTTGTGTTGCTATTGCCAGGTTGATAGAAAACAGCCGCAAGCAAAAGAGCACCGCCCAGCGTGATGCGGAAAAAGCGTCATCCTCCTCGACAAAGCCCGCCGAGGATAAAATCGAATCTTTGCTGCCGGTGGATCGTATGGAACTGGAAATCGGTTATGCGCTTATTCGTCTGGTTGACGCCAAACAGGGCGGCGATCTGCTGCATCGCATCAGCATGATTCGCCGCCAGATTGCCCTGGAACTGGGCATGGTGGTTCCCAGCATTCGTATTCGCGACAATGTGCGCCTCGAACCCAACGATTACGCCATTAAAATTAAAGGTGTTGAAGTCGCTCGCGGCAAGGCCTATCCCGATCAGTTCCTGGCGATGGATTCCGGCGCTGTCACCGGCAAGGTGACTGGCATGGAAACGAAGGAACCGGCGTTTGGCCTGCCGGCTGTCTGGGTCCCCGCCGCCCGCAAGGAACAGGCGGAAATGATGAATTACACCGTCGTGGACGCCTCCAGCGTTTTGGCCACCCATCTGACCGAAATTATCAAAAATCATGCCGCCGAATTATTTACCCGCCAGGACCTCACTTCTCTCCTGGATAATGTCAAAGAGAAATCTCCTGCCCTGGTCGAGGATGTCATTGGCGGTTCGCTCAAGGCCGCTGATGTGCAGAAAGTGCTTCAGGCTCTGCTTGCCGAACGCGTTCCTATTCGTGATATGGAGACTGTCCTTGAAACTCTCGGCGAATGGGGCGGCCGCACCCAGGATACGGAAATTCTTACCGAGTATGTGCGTAACGCCCTGGCGCGCACGATATGTAATCAATATCGCAGTGAAGAGGGTTCGCTTCGGTGTGTTACGCTGGATCCCGGCTTGGAGGATGTTATTAACCGCCACATCGAACGCACGGATCGCGGCGGTTTTCTCACGCTGCCTCCCGCGATGGCGCAAAAAATCGTTCGGGCCGTATCAGAGCAACTGGACTATTTGCTCCAGATCGGCGCTTCTCCGGTAATATTATGTTCGCCGCAAATTCGTTTGCAGTTGCGCAATCTGATCTCCGGCCAGGTGTCGCAGGTGGCGGTGTTGGCGTATAACGAAGTGCCGCGCGGCGTCAAAATTGAATCTTTGGGCATGGTTGTAGTGGAAAACTCGCCCTCCGCTCAGGCTCAGCCGGCGCTGGCGTAAGGAACGGATAAAAGAATGAACGTTTGTGGTTTTGACAGGCAGAATCAAACCGATGTAACCGCAAAACATAAATGGATTGGGTAAGATATGATGAACTTAAAAACGTTTCGTGCTGCGACCATGGCTCAGGCGCTGGCTCAGGTCAAGAAAACCTTTGGCCCGGATGCCGTTATTGTACGCACGCGCAGTTTCAAGCATGGAGGCTTGCTGGGCCTGGGCGCGCACATGGTGGTCGAAGTGGTGGCCCGACCGGCACGGAAAGAGGAGGCAAAATCGCGCGGCCTTCAGACCGGCACTTCTCTGCTGCATCGAACCTATGCCGCGGCGGTCGCTGCGCCGGCTCAGGCCGGGTCCGGTTTGCGCCATCGGCATGGGGCCGGCGACGCGGAGGCGGCGGTCAGCTCCCTCCGTTACGAGTCGAAACTCCAGCCGCGCCGCATAGCGGCCGATGAGGCGAACTCCATCAACGAGCAATTGCAAACGCAAATGACCGATCTGCGCGGTCTGGTGGAAAATCTGGTCCGCGAGCAGCGGCGTCTGCATGTGCCCGATATGCCCGAACAACTGTTTGATGTTTATCTTGACCTTATCCAGCGGGAAGTCGCCGAAGAGCTGGCCCGTGAGCTGATTACCTCCGCGCGTAATACCCTCAGCGGCGATCAGGTGCTCAGTGCTCATGTCGTGCGGCAAAAAGTGACGGATATTCTCGAAAAAATGCTTAGCATCGCCGGGCCTGTCGGTCGCAACCTCAACGGTGCGGCGCGCGTGGTTGCTCTTATCGGGCCGACCGGCGTGGGCAAAACCACAACCGTCGCCAAGCTGGCCGCTCATTTTAAACTGCGGCAGAATGCGCGGGTGGGATTAATCACTATTGATACCTATCGTATCGGCGCCGTGGATCAGTTGCGAATGTATGCTCAGATTCTCGATGTGCCTCTGCGTGTGGTGCTGACGCCGGCGGAATTGAAGGACGCTATCGCCCAAATGCGTCCCGACATGGATTATGTCTTCATTGATACGGCCGGCCGCAGCCAGCGTGATAAACTGAAAATCAAGGAGTTAAAAACCTTCCTTGACGCCGCGGCGCCCGACGAAGTGCATTTGGTGCTTTCCGGAACCGCGCATCATACCCACATGCTTAACGCCGCCGAAGAATTTCGCAAGCTGGGCGTGGACCGTCTTATTCTCACCAAGCTCGATGAGGCCGTGAGTTTCGGCGTCGTATTGAGTGTGATGAAAAAGATTGACGCGGCGATTTCCTACATCACTACCGGTCAGGATGTGCCCGATGATATCGAAGTTGGCGCCGGCCGCAGGCTGGCCCGTTTGTTGTTGGGCCTGGAAAACGTGCAAAATGAAACTGATGCTAAACTCGATCAGGGAGTTTTCGCGTGATTAAAACAGCGTCGGGGTTTATACACCGACATAAGGAGTCGGAGTAAGTTACATGATTGATCAGGCTGAAAAATTGCGGTTGATGGTGCGCAGCCACGAGCATCGCGCTATCGTTTTTGCGGTGACCAGCGGTAAAGGCGGTGTGGGTAAAAGCAACATCGCC